>NZ_PTRU01000024.1:0-63034 GCF_002965245.1 Escherichia sp. MOD1-EC6021
ATTCAGCGATCTGTTCAAATGTTATTACCCGATCTCGATGGAAGTTATTGAGTGATCTCCTTTCATGAAAATACGCATTGTCGCCGTATCCCCGCATTAACAGAGACCGCAGCCCGACCGGGAGACTCCTCTGCGCGAGTGTGCGGGGATAATCAAAAACGATACACACCGGGGTTTACCGCGTTAACGGAGCGCGGCGTTGTCCCCTCATGGTCGCTGGTCCGGTGCGATGGTGGAAGAAACCGGACGATGTGTTACCTCGCAAGCTCTGTTATGTCATGTGTCTGATTTGTGATTTAAGTCGGATAATTGTCGTTGCCATTAAGCAGAGGATTGATGACCTACAGGGTGGCATTGTTAGAATAAGACTTATTCTTATCTGTGCCGGGAATGAAAATGAAAAGAAACCTTCCGTTAATTATTTTGTTGTCTTCTCTGGTTATGGGCTGTACGCAACATAAAACAGATATGCCCCGACAGTTGGTTAAGGCATTACCACAATATCCGGCCTATGCAGCGGCAAATTATATAAAGGGACGGGTTGATGTGAAGTTTGATATTGGTGCTGATGGTACTGTCACCCGAATTGAGTTTATCCGTTCAGAGCCGCACCATTTGTTTGATGAGCAGGTTGTAAAGGCGATGGCAAAATGGCGATTTGAGAAGGACAGGCCGTGTAAAGGCGTGAAGAAAACGTTTATCTTTAGTCCTTCTGCACCCTGATTATTTCATCAGAAATTAATTATCACTCTGTTGTTATTCTGTACATCCCGGCAGGGTAAGTCTTGTTCCGTCGGATATGAAGATGAAATATTGTTGGAGGACAGTGGGTACCTGCTCCTGTAACCGAACGTTCATTTCTCGTTATTTTTCATGCTGGCCGGGCGCAGATGCGTTGCATCTGTTGCCAGCCTTCTCCTGCAGGCTTCAATAACCCACGCTGAAAAGTTTCCTGAACCTTTCAGATCAAGAGCGATGTTAATTTGTTCAATCATCTGGTTTGGAAATCGGATGTTGCGGGTTGTTGTTCTGCGGGTTCTGTTCTTTGATGACATAATGTTTCCCCATATTCAGTGTTGCTGATTTGTATTATCTGAAGTTGCTTTTACGTTAATTTGATGCAGATCAATCAATACGATACCTGCGTCATAATTGATTATTTCTCGTGGTTTGATGGCGTACACACATGTTGTGATAAACCTTATATAGATGATAATCATTATCATTTCGTGGGTCCTTTCCGGCGATCCGGGCCGTTACGGGGCGGCGACCTCGCGCGTTTTCGCTATTTATGAAAATTTTCCGGGATCCATGTCCGGTTTCTCTTCAAGTTAACTATATGAAAAATATAAAAACAGGTCTTCTGTGAACCGGACATGAACAAAAAACAGACATGTAAACCGGACATGGCCGGTTTTGTTGTGATTGTGAGGTGAGAGTTTTTGCGAGGTGAGGAGTGGCTACGCAGACTGAAGTTGCCAGGCATTTAAGTCTGACCGATCGCCAGCTTCGCAGATTGCAGAAATTGCCGGGTGCCCCGATATCGAATAAGCGAGGGCAACTGGATCTGGATGCCTGGCGCGATTTTTACATATCGTATCTGAGAAGAAGTAAAAACGATGTGCCTGATGGCGATAGCGAAGACGACTATGAGGAGAAATTGCTTATTGCCAGATGGGAACTGACAGCAGAACAAGCTGTTACACAGCAGTTAAAAAATGAGGTGTCAAAAGGAAAACTTATTGACACCGGGTTCTGTATTTTTGCCCTCAGCAAGCTGGCAATGGCGTTATCCAGTACGCTTGATTCCATCCCTTTATCCATGCAACGACAGTTTCCTGATTTAACACCGCGCCATCTTGACCATCTGAAAACCCTTATTGCGAAGGGGGCAAATCAGTGTGCGCGGGCAGGGGATAAATTACCGGATTTACTCGATGAATATATCAGAGCAACAACTGAATAATATGATGAGTGCTGTCACAACAGCATTACAGCCCCTGATAAGGGCATTGCCGGTGACGCCAGTTGAATGGGCTGATCAAAATTATTATCTGCCTAAAGAATCCTCATACGGTGACGGAGAATGGAAAACGCTGCCGTTCCAGGTCGCCATTATGAACTGTATGGGTAACGACCAGGTTCGCACGGTTAACCTGATTAAATCTGCCCGTGTTGGCTATACAAAGATGTTGCTGGGGGTGGTCGGGTATTTTATTGAGCATAAATCACGAAACAGTCTGCTTTTTCAGCCCACGGATTCTGCCGCTGAAGATTTTATGAAGTCTCACGTGGAGGCGACGATTCGGGATGTGCCATGCCTGAAAGACCTTTCCCCATGGCTGGGTCGTAAACATCGTGATAATACCCTCACGCTGAAACGTTTTTCATCGGGCGTGGGTTTCTGGTGCCTGGGCGGGGCTGCCGCTAAAAACTACCGTGAAAAATCCGTGGACGTGGTCTGCTATGACGAACTTTCCTCGTTCGAACCGGATGTCGAAAAAGAGGGTTCGCCAACCCTGCTTGGGGATAAACGTATTGAGGGCTCTGTATGGCCCAAATCCATTCGCGGCTCGACGCCTAAAATCAAAGGCACCTGCCAGATCGAAAAAGCGGCCAACGAGTCGGCGCATTTCATGCGTTTTTATGTGCCCTGCCCACACTGTGGGGAGGCGCAGTATCTGAAATTTGGCGATGAATCCACGCCTTTTGGCCTTAAATGGGAGAAGGACAGCCCCGAAAGCGTTTTCTACCTCTGTGAACATCATGGCTGCGTGATCCATCAGTCTGAGCTTGACCAGAGCAACGGGCGGTGGATCTGTGAAAACACGGGGATGGGGACCCGTGACGGTCTGACGTTTTTCAGCGCCGCGGATAATGAAATTCCGCCGCCGCGATCCATCACGTTCCATATCTGGACGGCGTACAGTCCGTTCACCACCTGGGTACAGATAGTCTATGACTGGCTGGATGCACTGAAAGATCCCAACGGCCTGAAAACCTTTGTGAACACCACGCTGGGCGAGACCTGGGAAGAGGCCGTGGGCGAAAAACTCGATCACCAGGTACTGATGGATAAGGTCGTGCATTACACGGCGGCGGTGCCAGCCCGGGTGGTTTATCTGACGGCGGGCATTGACTCGCAGCGAAACCGTTTTGAGATGTATGTCTGGGGATGGGCTCCGGGAGAGGAAGCCTTTCTGGTGGATAAAATCATCATTATGGGACGTCCTGATGAGGAAGAGACGCTGTTACGTGTGGATGCGGCGATCAACAAAAAATACCGCCATGCGGATGGCACCGAAATGACCATTTCCCGTGTCTGCTGGGACACCGGGGGGATCGATGGCGAAATCGTTTATCAGAGGTCAAAAAAACACGGTGTTTTCCGGGTACTGCCGGTAAAAGGCGCATCTGTCTATGGCAAGCCGGTGATCACCATGCCAAAAAACCGCAATCAGCGGGGCGTTTATCTGTGTGAAGTGGGGACGGACACCGCAAAAGAAATTCTCTATGCCCGTATGAAAGCCGAGCCCACGCCTGCGGATGAAGCCACGTCGTATGCCATCCGTTTTCCTGATGATCCGGAGATTTTTTCGCAGACAGAGGCGCAGCAACTGGTCGCGGAAGAGCTTGTGGAGAAGTGGGAAAAAGGAAAGATGCGTCTGCTGTGGGATAACAAAAAGCGGCGTAACGAAGCGCTGGACTGCCTGGTGTATGCCTACGCGGCATTACGTGTGTCCGTGCAACGCTGGCAGCTTGATCTGGCTGTACTGGCAAAATCCCGGGAAGAAGAGACGACCCGGCCAACCCTTAAAGAACTGGCAGCGAAGCTGTCCGGAGGAGTGAATGGTTACAGTCGCTGAACTGCAGGCGCTGCGTCAGGCGCGCCTTGATTTATTAACCGGTAAACGGGTGGTGTCTGTCCAGAAAGATGGTCGCAGAATTGAATATACGGCGGCCTCTCTGGATGAGCTTAACCGGGCGATCAATGATGCTGAGTCGGTACTGGGGACAACCCGCCGTCGCCGTCGTCCACTGGGAGTGAGGTTATGAAACGAACGCCTGTCCTGATTGATGTGAACGGCGTTCCGCTTCGGGAGAGCCTCAGCTACAACGGGGGCGGCGCAGGATTTGGCGGGCAAATGGCGGAGTGGTTGCCACCCTCGCAGAGTGCCGATGCGGCCCTGCTGCCTGCGTTGCGTCTGGGGAATGCCCGGGCAGATGATCTGGTGCGCAATAACGGAATAGCGGCTAATGCGGTGGCCCTGCATAAGGATCATATTGTCGGGCATATGTTTCTGATCAGCTACCGTCCGAACTGGCGCTGGCTGGGGATGCGGGAGACTGCGGCAAAAAGTTTTGTCGATGAGGTGGAGGCGGCCTGGTCAGAATACGCAGAAGGGATGTTTGGTGAGATCGACGTGGAAGGGAAACGCACGTTTACGGAATTTATCCGTGAAGGTGTGGGCGTTCATGCGTTTAACGGCGAAATCTTTGTGCAGCCGGTCTGGGATACGGAGAGCACGCAACTGTTTCGTACGCGTTTTAAAGCCGTGAGTCCGAAACGGGTGGACACGCCAGGACACGGTATCGGGAACCGTTTTCTGCGGGCCGGGGTGGAGGTCGATCGATATGGGCGTGCCGTTGCGTACCATATCTGTGAGGATGATTTTCCTCGCTCCGGGAGTGGACGATGGGAACGGATCCCGCGTGAACTTCCCACCGGGCGTCCGGCCATGCTGCATATTTTCGAGCCGGTGGAGGACGGGCAGACCCGTGGGGCCAATCAGTTTTACAGCGTCATGGAACGGCTGAAGATGCTCGATTCCCTGCAGGCAACACAGCTTCAGTCGGCCATTGTCAAGGCCATGTATGCAGCGACAATTGAAAGTGAACTGGATACCGAAAAGGCCTTTGAATATATCGCCGGTGCGCCGCAGGGGCAGAAGGATAATCCGCTTATTAATATTCTGGAGAAGTTCTCCAGCTGGTATGACACGAATCACGTGACGCTGGGCGGTGTCAAAATTCCGCACCTTTTCCCTGGTGATGATCTGAAACTGCAGACAGCGCAGGATTCAGACAATGGATTTTCGGCGCTTGAACAGGCGCTGCTGCGGTATATCGCCGCCGGTCTTGGCGTTTCCTACGAACAGTTGTCCCGTGATTACTCGAAGGTCAGTTACTCAAGTGCCCGCGCCTCCGCCAATGAGTCGTGGCGCTATTTTATGGGGCGGCGAAAATTTATTGCGGCCCGACTGGCCACGCAGATATTTTCCTGCTGGCTGGAAGAGGCACTTCTTCGGGGGATTATTCGTCCGCCACGGGCACGTTTTGATTTTTATCAGGCGCGATCAGCCTGGTCACGGGCAGAGTGGATTGGTGCCGGAAGAATGGCCATTGACGGGCTCAAGGAAGTCCAGGAATCAGTGATGCGCATTGAGGCCGGACTGAGCACGTATGAGAAAGAGCTGGCGCTGATGGGCGAGGATTATCAGGACATTTTCCGCCAGCAGGTCAGGGAATCTGCAGAGCGGGAAAAAGCCGGACTCTCACGCCCGGTGTGGATAGCGCAGGCGTATCAGCATCAGATAGCGGAGAGTCGCAGGCCGGAAGAGGAGACAACACCACGTGAGACGTAATCTTTCACACATTATTGCCGCAGCATTCAATGAACCGCTGCTTCTGGAGCCCGCCTATGCGCGGGTTTTCTTTTGCGCGCTCGGGCGCGAGATGAGGGCAGCAAGTCTTTCGGTACCACAACAGCAGGTACAGCTTGATGCTCCCGGAATGCTGGCTGAAACGGATGAGTACATGGCCGGAGGTAAACGACCGGCCCGTGTTTACCGGGTGGTGAACGGTATTGCTGTACTGCCGGTGACCGGCACGCTGGTGCACCGGCTGGGTGGTATGCGGCCATTTTCCGGAATGACAGGCTATGACGGTATTGTCGCCTGTCTTCAGCAGGCAATGGCGGATAGCCAGGTGCAGGGCGTACTGCTGGACATTGACAGTCCGGGCGGGCAGGCCGCCGGCGCGTTTGACTGCGCTGACATGATTTACCGCCTCCGTCAGCAGAAGCCGGTCTGGGCACTGTGCAATGACACGGCCTGTTCTGCAGCCATGCTGCTGGCGTCGGCCTGCTCCCGACGGCTGGTTACCCAGACATCCCGTATCGGCTCCATTGGCGTGATGATGAGCCATGTCAGCTATGCCGGTCATCTGGCGCAGGCCGGTGTGGATATCACGCTGATTTATGCCGGGGCGCACAAGGTGGATGGCAATCAGTTTGAAGCGTTGCCGGCAGAGGTTCGCCAGGATATGCAGCAGCGGATTGATGCGGCGCACCGGATGTTTGCCGAAAAAGTGGCGATGTATACCGGGTTGTCTGTGGATGCGGTCACGGGAACAGAGGCCGCCGTTTTTGAAGGTCAGTCCGGCATTGAGGCCGGGCTGGCGGATGAATTAATCAATGCGTCGGATGCCATCAGTGTGATGGCCACGGCGCTGAACAGTAATGTCAGAGGAGGCACTATGCCGCAATTAACTGCAACGGAAGCCGCCGTGCAGGAGAACCAGCGAGTGATGGGGATCCTGACATGCCAGGAAGCGAAAGGACGTGAACAGCTTGCCACGATGCTGGCAGGGCAACAGGGCATGAGCGTTGAACAGGCCCGGGCGATTCTGGCCGCGGCGGCACCGCAGCAGCCGGTGGCATCCGCGCAGAGTGAAGCCGATCGCATTATGGCGTGTGAAGAAGCGAACGGTCGTGAACAACTGGCGGCAACGCTGGCGGCGATGCCGGAGATGACGGTGGAAAAAGCCCGCCCGATCCTGGCGGCTGCACCACTGGCGGATGCCGGGCCCTCACTTCGTGATCAGATCATGGCCCTGGATGAGGCAAAAGGGGCAGAAGCGCAGGCTGAAAAACTGGCGGCCTGCCCGGGAATGACCGTGGAGAACGCCCGGGCTGTGCTGGCTGCGGGATCAGGTAAGGCCGAACCGGTCTCTGCATCCACAACCGCCCTGTTTGAACATTTCATGGCGAATCATTCACCGGCAGCGGTGCGGGGTGGCGTGTCACAGACGTCAGCAGACGGTGATGCGGACGTGAAAATGCTCATGGCCATGCCATGAAGTCAGTGCTGACCATCAATATGAGGTTTTAACAAAATGGTGACGAAAACCATCACTGAACAGCGTGCGGAAGTACGTATTTTTGCTGGTAATGATCCGGCTCATACCGCCACAGGCAGCAGCGGGATTTCTTCTGCAACACCGGCTCTGACGCCCCTGATGCTGGATGAAGCCACCGGGAAACTGGTGGTCTGGGATGGACAGAAAGCCGGTAGTGCGGTTGGCATACTGGTACTGCCGCTTGAAGGCACAGAGACGGTGCTGACCTATTACAAGTCGGGGACCTTTGCGACGGAGGCAATCCGCTGGCCTGACAGTGTGGATGAACACAAAAAGGCAAATGCCTTTGCCGGCACAGCCCTGAGTCACGCGGCTCTGCCGTAACACGTTATCAGGCCACCATGGTGGCCTGACTGATTTCTGAATGAAAGGAACTGATTTATGGGATTGTTTACGACCCGCCAGTTACTCGGTTATACCGAACAAAAAGTTAAATTCCGTGCGCTATTTCTGGAGCTGTTTTTCCGCCGTACGGTGAATTTCCACACCGAAGAGGTGATGCTGGACAAAATTACCGGAAAAACGCCGGTGGCGGCCTATGTCTCCCCGATCGTTGAAGGAAAAGTGCTGCGCCATCGTGGTGGTGAAACCCGCGTGTTGCGTCCGGGCTACGTCAAGCCGAAACACGAATTTAATTACCAGCAGGCGGTTGAGCGCCTTCCCGGTGAAGATCCGGCTCAGCTGAACGACCCGGCCTACCGTCGTCTGCGTATCATCACTGATAACCTCAAACAGGAAGAGCACGCTATTGTGCAGGTGGAAGAAATGCAGGCGGTGAATGCCGTGCTGTATGGCAAATATACGATGGAAGGAGACCAGTTCGAGAAAATTGAAGTCGATTTTGGCCGATCGACGAAGAATAACATCATACAAGGTAGCGGTAAGGAGTGGTCAAAACAGGATCGTGACACGTTCGACCCGACATATGATATCGACCTTTTCTGTGATCAGGCCAGTGGTCTTGTGAATATTGCCATTATGGACGGTACCGTCTGGCGTCTGCTGAATGGCTTTAAGCTTTTCCGCGAAAAAATGGATACCCGTCGCGGTTCAAATTCACAACTCGAAACGGCAGTGAAAGATCTGGGCGCAGTGGTATCCTTCAAGGGGTATTACGGCGATCTGGCCATTGTGGTAGCGAAAACGTCTTATGTGGCAGAGGACGGTACCGAAAAACGTTATCTGCCGGAGGGCACGCTGGTGCTGGGGAATACGGCAGCAGAGGGGATTCGTTGCTATGGAGCCATTAAGGATGCACAGGCGTTGTCTGAAGGAGTGGTGGCTTCTTCCCGTTACCCGAAACACTGGCTGACCGTGGGCGATCCGTCCTGTGAATTCACCATGACGCAGTCCGCGCCGCTGATGGTGCTGCCGGATCCGGATGAGTTTGTGGTGGTACAGGTGAAATAATCCGTGAGCGGGGGCGAAATGCCCCCGTGTTTTTTTCACAGGGAGCTGGATATGGCAACAAAAGAAGAAAATCAGAAACGTCTTCGTGAACTGGCTGGTCTGCTGGGGCGCGAGGCGGATATGTCGGGGAGTGCTGCGGATATCGCACAGCGTGTGGCAGAGTGGGAAGAGGAGGTTTGCGCCTCGGAAAATGAAATCGCAGATGTTGATGATACCGTTCATGAGCAGGCATGCAGGCACACCGGTGAGGATGACGTTGGTATTCTGGAACGTATCAGGCTTCTGAAGTGTTTTTACCTGTGCGGTGTTGACGATAAAACAGGTGAGCCTGTTGAGCATGTTGATGCTGGCAGAGTAATTCTGATGCCCCCCTCAGTGGCAAAAGACATGGTTAGGAGCGGAATGGCCGTTTATGCGTGATTTTGAGAATTCCTTTGATGCTGCCCTTGCCGGGGTGGACAGAACGATTGTTGAAGTGATGGGGCTCTGTGCGCAGTTCACCTCGGGGGCACAGTGTGGCAGCGAAGTTCAGGGGGTTTTTGACGATCCGGAGTCGCTGGGGTTTGCCGGTAGCGGGGTCCGTATTGAAGGAAGCAGCCCGTCATTATTTGTGCGGACGGATACGGTTCGTGCCGTGCGGCGTGGTGACACGCTGACCATTAATGGTGAGACATTCTGGGTGGATCGTGTTTCTCCGGATGACGGGGGTAGCTGTTATCTCTGGCTCAACCGTGGGCAACCACCCGCAGTTAACCGGCGACGATAAACGCAGGGTGAATTATGGCGATAAAAGGGCTTGATCAGGCGATTGACAATCTGAGCCGGGTTCGTAAAAACGCCATTCCGGCTGCTTCTGCAATGACCATTAACCGCGTGGCCACAACGGCGATTAATCAGTCTTCGTCACAGGTTGCCCGGGAAACCAGGGTGAGACGGAAACTGGTAAAGGAACGGTCCAGACTGAAACGGGCGACGGTCAGAAATCCGAATGCCAGAATTATCGTTAACCGCGGTGATCTCCCTGTGATTAAGCTGGGGATCAGAATGCTGGGGCGTCGTCCGAACAGCATACTCAAAGCCGGTCAGCATCGTTATCAGCGGGCATTTATCCAGCGATTAAATAATGGGCGCTTGCATGTTATGCAACGTCTTCCCCAGGCCAGATATGAGGAGGGCAATGACGACAAGGGAAGGAAAAAGCGTAATCGCCTTCCCATTCAGGTGGTGAAAATCCCGATGGCGGCCCCACTGAAACAGGCATTTGATGAGAATGTTGACCGTATCCGGCGTGAACGCCTGCCTAAAGAACTGGCATACGCGCTGAAACAACAACTGAGGATTGCGATAAAACGATGAAACACACTGACATTCGTGCCGCAGTGCTGGATGCACTCGAGCAGCATGAACACGGGGCGACGCTGTTTGATGGTCGCCCCGTTGTTTTTGACGAAGAGGATTTTCCTGCGATCGCGGTTTATCTGACGGATGCAGAGTATACCGGTGAAGAGCTGGATGCAGATACCTGGCGGGCCACACTGCATATTGAGGTGTTTTTACCGGCACAGGTACCTGATTCGGAGCTCGATCAGTGGATGGAAAGCCGGATTTATCCGGCGATGACTGCGATCCCTGCACTGGCAGGACTGATTACCACGATGGTTACGCAGGGCTATGAGTATCGTCGTGATGACGATATGGCGTTATGGAGCTCTGCAGATCTGACTTATTCCATTACATACGAGATGTGAGGACGATATGGCAACACCAAATCCCCTGGAGCCAGTAAAAGGTGCCGGTACCACTCTGTGGGTTTACAACGGCAAGGGTGATGCTTATGCAAACCCGTTGTCAGACGCTGACTGGCAGCGACTGGCTAAGGTGAAGGATCTGACGCCGGGCGAGATGACGGCAGAATCCTACGATGATAACTACCTGGATGATGAAGACGCAGACTGGACCGCGACCGGGCAGGGGCAGAAATCTGCAGGTGATACCAGTTTTACGCTGGCCTGGAAACCGGGAGAGGAAGGTCAGAAAGGGCTTATAGGCTGGTTTGAAAGCGGCGATGTCCGGGCCTATAAAATCCGTTTTCCGAATGGCACGGTGGATGTGTTTCGTGGCTGGGTCAGCAGTATCGGTAAGGCCGTGACGGCGAAAGAAGTGATCACCCGCACGGTGAAAGTCACTAACGTGGGTAAACCTTCTGTAGCGGAAGAACGCAGCAAAATTACGCCGGTCAGTGCGATTAAGGTGACGCCTACATCCGGTACGGTGGCAAAAGGGAAAACAACCACCCTGACGGTTTCTTTTGAGCCGGAAAGTGCAACCGACAAGACGTTCAGAGCGGTTTCCGCCGATCCGTCGAAAGCCACCATTAGTGTGAAAGATATGACAATTACGGTAAACGGCGTGGCGACAGGTAAGGTGCAGATCCCTGTGGTGAGCGGAAATGGTCAGTTCGCCGCAGTGGCTGAAGTCACCGTTACTGAAGCGGGCGCTGCAGGGTAAACGGAGGTAATACATGTTTCTGAAAACAGAACAATTTGAATATAACGGTGTGTCTGTCACGCTTTCCGAATTGTCTGCGCTGCAGCGTATCGAGCATCTTGCCCTCCTGAAACGGCGTGCAGAACAGGCAGAATCCTGCGGCAACCTGCAGGTAAGCGTGGAAGATCTCGTCAGAACCGGCGCGTTTCTGGTGGCGATGTCCCTGTGGCATAACCATCCACAGAAAACGCAGTCACCGTCAATGAATGAGGCCGTGATGAAGATAGAGCAGGAAGTGCTCACCACCTGGCCTGCCGATGCCATTGCCCGGGCGGAAGACATGGTGTTGTGCCTGTCCGGGATGATCGAAGCTGTTCGTCCGGATACTGATATTACTGAAGTGGCGAAAAATAACACGCTGACTGATGATGATTTTTCTGCGGGAAAGTCTTCGACGGCGAGCTGAACTTTGCCCTCAGACTGGCGCGTGAGATGGGGAGACCCGACTGGCGCGCCATGCTTGCCGGGATGACATCCACCGAATATGCCGACTGGCACCGTTTTTACCGCACGCATTATTTTCAGGATACCCAGCTGGATATGCATTTTTCCGGGCTGACGTACGCTGTACTCAGCCTGTTTTTTTGCGATCCGGATATGCATCCCTCTGATTTCAGTCTGCTTGTCCCCCGGCATGAGGAAGAGCAGGTGGAGAGGCCGGATGAGGACAAAATGCTGATGCAGAAAGCGGCAGGACTTGCCGGAGGCGTCCGGTTCGGTGGGGACGGAGGGCGCGATATTTTATCGTCTGCGGATGTGGCGGATGTCATGGTGGATGATGCCGCATTAATGATGGCTTCAGCGGGGATTCCGGGAGGTGTGAGATATGTCCCAGCCGGTTGGTGATCTTGTTATTGACCTGAGTCTGGATGCTGTCCGTTTCGATGAGCAGATGAGCCGGGTAAGGCGTCATTTTTCAGGTCTGGATACCGACGCCAGAAAAACCGCCAGTGCTGTTGAACAGGGCCTGAGCCGCCAGGCGCTGGCTGCACAAAAAGCCGGGATTTCCGTCGGGCAGTATAAAGCGGCCATGCGAACCCTGCCCGCACAGTTTACGGATATCGCCACGCAGCTTGCAGGTGGTCAGAATCCCTGGCTGATCCTGCTGCAACAGGGCGGTCAGGTGAAAGACTCGTTCGGTGGTCTTATCCCGATGTTCCGGGGACTGGCGGGAGCCGTCTCGCTACCTGCCGTCGGGATCACATCACTGGTCGCCGCGACAGGTGCGCTGGCGTACGCCTGGTACCAGGGGGATTCCACGCTTTCAGCGTTTAATAAAACCCTGGTTCTTTCCGGTAATCAGTCCGGACTGACTGCCGATCGTATGCTGACTCTCTCAAGAGCCGGGCAGGCAGCAGGGCTGACGTTTAACCAGGCGAGAGAGTCACTGGCAGCCCTGGTGAATGCCGGTGTGCGTGGTGGTGAACAGTTTGATGCCATCAACCAGAGTGTCGCGCGTTTTGCGTCTGCATCCGGTGTGGAGGTGGATAAAGTCGCTGAAGCCTTCGGGAAGCTGACCACTGACCCGACGTCGGGACTGATGGCGATGGCGCGCCAGTTCCGTAACGTGACGGCAGAGCAGATTGCGTATGTTGCACAGCTGCAGCGTTCCGGAGACGAGGCCGGGGCATTGCAGGCGGCGAACGATATCGCCACGAAAGGCTTTGATGAGCAGACCCGTCGCCTGAAAGAAAACATGGGAACACTGGAGACCTGGGCGGATAAAACAGGGAAGGCATTCAAATCGATGTGGGATGCCATTCTGGATATCGGTCGTCCTGAATCCTCAGCGGATATGCTCGCCAGTGCGCAGAAGGCATTTGATGAGGCGGATAAAAAATGGCAGTGGTACCAGAGCCGGAGCCAGCGCCGGGGAAAGACCTCCTCTTTTCGTGCGAACCTTCAGGGGGCATGGGATGACCGGGAAAATGCCCGTCTGGGTCTGGCAGCGGCCACGCTGCAGTCGGATATGGAAAAAGCCGGTGAACTGGCGGCAAGGGACCGGGCTGAGCGTGAGGCGTCACAGCTGAAGTATACCGGAGAGGCACAGAAGGCGTATGAGCGCCTGCAGACGCCGCTGGATAAATATACCGCCCGTCAGAAAGAGCTGAATAAGGCCCTGAAAGACGGAAAAATCCTGCAGGCGGATTACAACACGCTGATGGCGTCGGCAAAAAAGGATTATGAATCGACGCTGAAAAAGCCGTCAGGTGTGAAGGTGTCTGCCGGTGAGCGCCAGGAAGACCGGGCGCATGCAGCCATGCTGGCGCTTGAAACCGAGCTCAGGACGCTGGAAAAACACAGCGGTGTGAATGAGAAAATCAGCCAGCAGCGCCGGGATTTATGGGAAGCGGAAAATCAGTATGTGGTCCTGAAAGAGGCCGCCACGAAACGGCAGTTATCTGAGCAGGAAAAATCCCTGCTGGCCCATGAGAAAGAAACGCTGGAGTACAAACGCCAGCTGGCTGAGCTGGGCGACAAGATTGAACACCAGAAACGGCTGAATGAGCTGGCACAGCAGGCGGCGCGGTTTGAACAGCAGCAGAGCGCGAAGCAGGCGGCAATCAGCGCAAAAGCCCGCGGACTCACCGACCGTCAGGCGCAGCGGGAGTCGGAAGAGCAGCGCCTTCGTGAGGTGTACGGTGATAATCCGGCTGCGCTGGCGAAGGCCACATCTGCACTGAAGAACACCTGGTCTGCGGAGGAGCAGCTTCGTGGAAGCTGGATGGCCGGGATGAAGTCCGGCTGGGGCGAGTGGGCGGAAAGTGCGACGGACAGTTTTTCGCAGGTTAAAAACGCGGCCACGCAGACCTTTGACGGTATTGCACAGAATATGGCAGCGATGCTGACTGGCAGCGAACAGAACTGGCGTGGTTTCACCCGTTCTGTGCTGTCCATGCTGACAGAGATTTTTCTGAAGCAGGCGATGGTGGGGATAGTCGGGAGTATCGGCAGCGCCATTGGCGGTGCTTTCGGTGGTGGTGCGTCTGCCTCCACGGGGACGGCCATTCAGGCTGCGGCGGCGAACTTCCATTTCGCGACCGGGGGATTTACGGGGACGGGGGGTAAATATGAACCTGCGGGGATTGTTCATCGCGGGGAGTTTGTCTTCACGAAGGAGGCGACCAGCCGGATTGGTGTCGGCAATCTGTACCGCCTGATGCGGGGCTATGCGGAAGGTGGTTATGTCGGCGGTGCCGGAAGTCCGGCGCAGATGCGGCGGGCGGAAGGCATTAATTTTAATCAGAACAATCACGTGGTGATTCAGAACGACGGCCCCAACGGGCGGGCAGGGCCGCAGCTGATGAAAGCGGTGTATGAGATGGCCCGCAAGGGGGCACAGGATGAACTCCGGCTGCAGTTGCGTGATGGCGGTATGTTATCAGGGAGCGGTGGATGAAAACCTTTCGCTGGAAAGTGAAGCCGGATATGGAGGTGAACTCGCAGCCATCGGTGCGTGAAGTGCGTTTTGGTGACGGGTACTCACAGCGTATGGCGGCAGGGCTGAATGCTGACCTGAAAACATACAGGGTGACGCTTTCCGTGACCCGGGAGGAGGCCCGGCATCTGGAAGCGTTCCTGGCAGAGCACGGTGGCTGGAAGGCATTTTTGTGGAAGCCACCCTATGCATACCGGCAGATAAAGGTGACCTGTGCCGGGTGGTCTGCGCGGGTCGGGATGTTGCGCGTTGAGTTCAGCGCGGAGTTTAAGCAGGTGGTGAACTGATGCAGGATATTCACGAAGAAAGCCTGAACGAGCTGGTTAAGTCAGAGCAGTCACCGCGGGTGGTGCTCTGGGAAATCGACCTGACAGTGCAGGGCGGTGAGCGGTATTTTTTCTGCAATGAGCTGAATGAAAAAGGGGAGCCGGTGACCTGGCAGGGGCGTGAATATCAGGCGTACCCGATTGAGGGGAGTGGCTTTGAGATGAACGGAAAGGGCAGCAGTGCCCGCCCGTCGCTGACAGTGTCCAATCTTTTCGGCCTTGTCACCGGGATGGCGGAGGATTTGCAGAGCCTGGTGGGTGCCACGGTGGTCCGTCGCCGGGTGTATGCGCGTTTTCTGGATGCGGTGAACTTTGTGGCAGGCAATCCGGAGGCCGACCCGGAGCAGGAGCTGACGGACCGGTGGGTGGTGGAGCAGATGTCAGCGCTGACGGCCATGACGGCCTCGTTTGTGCTGGCGACACCGACGGAGACGGACGGTGCGCTGTTTCCCGGTCGCATCATGCTGGCGAACACCTGTATGTGGGATTACCGGGGCGATGAATGCGGGTATAACGGTCCGGCAGTGGCGGATGAGTTCGACAACCCCACCACGGATATCCGGAAGGACAGATGCAGTAAATGCATGCGCGGGTGTGAGATGCGCGGCATGGTGGCTAATTTCGGCGGTTTCCTTTCCATTAATAAACTTTCGCAGTAAATCCCGGTTTATGACACAGACTGAATCAGCGATTCTGGCGCATGCCCGGCGGTGTGCGCCTGCGGAGTCGTGCGGCTTCGTGATAAGCACGCCGGAGGGGGAGTGGTATATCCCTTGTGTGAATATTTCTGCAGAGCCGGAGGCGTATTTTCGTATCGCACCGGAAGACTGGCTGCGGGCAGAGATGCAGGGGGAGATTGTGGCACTGGTCCACAGTCATCCCGGTGGGCTGCCCTGGCTGAGCGAGGCTGACCGGCGGCTGCAGATAAAAAGCGCACTGCCCTGGTGGCTGGTCTGCCGGGGTGACATTCACAAATTCCGCTGCGTGCCGCACCTGACGGGACGGCGCTTTGAGCACGGGGTGACGGACTGTTACACCCTGTTCCGGGATGCATACCATCTGGCGGGGACTGAAATGCCGGATTTTCATCGCGAGGATGACTGGTGGCGCAACGGTCAGAACCTTTACCTGGACAATATGGCGGTCACCGGCTTTTACCGGGTGCCCCTGTCCTCTGCACAGGCGGGCGATATTCTGCTGTGCTGCTTTGGTGCTTCGGTACCGAACCATGCCGCCATTTACTGCGGCAACGGTGAGCTGCTTCACCATCTGCCTGAACAACTGAGTAAACGGGAGAGGTATTCCGAAAAATGGCAACGACGAACGCATTCTGTCTGGCGTCACCGCCACTGGCACGCATCTGCCTTCACGGGGATTTGCAACGATTTGGCCGCCGCCTCAGCCTGTATGTGAACACGGCAGCGGAAGCCATTCGCGCCCTGTCGATGCAGATGCCGGGCTTTCGCTGTCAGATGAACGAAGGCTGGTACCAGATACGTATTGCCGGTGAGGATACCGCGCCGGAGGCGGTGTATGCCCGTCTTCACGAACAACTGGGTGAGGGAGCGGTCATCCACATTGTGCCGCGACTGGCCGGAGCCGGGGGAAATGGTGTTTTTCAGGTGGTGCTGGGGGCAGCAGCCATCGTGGGCTCTTTCTTCACCGCCGGTGCAACGATGGCGTTGTGGGGCGCAGCCCTGAGTGCCGGAGGGCTGACTGCCACCACGATGCTGTTCTCACTGGGTGCCAGCATGATACTGGGTGGTGTGGCCCAGATGCTGGCCCCGAAGGCAAAGACGCCGGAGTACAAAAGCACGGATAACGGTAAACAGAACACGTATTTTTCGTCACTGGACAACATGATTGCCCAGGGTAACCCGATGCCGGTGCCTTACGGTGAAATGCTGGTTGGTTCACGACGGATATCCCAGGACATCAGCACCCGTGATGAGGGCGGTGACGGGAAAGTGGTGGTTATCGGGCGGGGATGAAAATAAAAAAATCCCGCAGAGTCAGCGGAGCTGCGGGAGAGAACGATGAAGATTAACGTTATGGAGTTATTTTTCAGGCATCAAAAAAGTAACGCAGCGTCATTATTGCGGCTACAGGCAATTTGCAGAAATGTGAAGAATTTCAGAAATTTTATTCCGTCATGACACAGGCACCCTCCGGGGTGCCTGTTGTTTTTGGGCATAAACAGATTCAGACATCAGACAGGAGAGGGGGACAGAGTGGGTAAAGGGGGCGGCAAGGGGCACACACCGCGTGAGGCGAAGGACAATCTCAAGTCAACGCAGATGATGAGCGTGATTGATGCCATCGGTGAGGGACCGGTGGAAGGCCCGGTGAAGGGACTGCAGAGTATTCTGGTGAACAAAACCCCCCTGACGGACACGGACGGTAATCCCGTGATACACGGTGTGACCGCCGTCTGGCGTGCCGGGGAGCAGGAGCAGACACCGCCGGAAGGCTTTGAGTCCTCCGGGGCGGAAACCGCACTGGGTGTGGAGGTGACGAAGGCAAAGCCGGTGACGCGCACCATCACGTCAGCGAACATTGACCGTCTGCGGGTCACCTTCGGGGTGCAGTCACTGGTGGAGACCAGCTCAAAGGGTGACCGTAATCCCTCTTCTGTCCGGCTGCTGATTCAGCTTGAGCGTAACGGTAACTGGGTGACGGAGAAGGATGTCACTATTAACGGCAAGACCACCTCGCAGTACCTGACGTCGGTGATTCTGAATAATCTCCCTGAGCGCCCCTTTAACATCCGGGTGGTCAGGGTGACGGCGGACAGTACCACGGACCAGCTGCAGAACAGAACGCTGTGGTCGTCATACACCGAAATCATCGATGTGAAACAGTGCTACCCGAACACGGCCATTGTGGGGCTGCAGGTGGATGCGGAGCAGTTCGGTGGCCAGCAGATGGTGGTGAACTACCATATCCGCGGCCGCATCATTCAGGTGCCGTCAAACTATGACCCGGAAAAACGCACCTACAGCGGTATCTGGGACGGGAGTCTGAAACCGGCATACAGCAATAACCCGGCCTGGTGCCTGTGGGACATGCTGACCCACCCGCGCTACGGGATGGGAAAACGCCTGGGGGCCGCGGATGTGGACAAGTGGGCTCTGTATGCCATCGGGCAGTACTGCGACCAGACGGTTCCGGATGGTTTCGGGGGCACAGAGCCGCGGATGACCTTTAATGCGTACCTGTCACAGCAGCGTAAGGTGTGGGATGTCCTGGGGGATTTCTGCTCGGCGATGCGCTGTATGCCGGTATGGAACGGCCAGACGCTGACGTTCGTTCAGGACCGTCCGTCGGATGTGGTGTGGCCGTACACCAACAGCGATGTGGTGGTGGATGATAACGGCGTGGGGTTCCGCTACAGCTTCAGTGCCCTGAAGGACCGGCACACGGCGGTGGAGGTGAATTACACCGACCCGCAGAACGGCTGGCAGACCTCCACTGAACTGGTGGAAGACCCGGACGCCATCCTGCGCTACGGGCGCAACCTGCTGAAGATGGATGCGTTCGGCTGTACCAGCCGCGGTCAGGCCCACCGTGCCGGACTGTGGGTGATAAAGACCGAACTGCTGGAAACGCAGACGGTGGATTTCACGCTCGGGTCTCAGGGGCTGCGGCACACACCCGGTGACATCATTGAAATCTGTGATAACGACTATGCCGGGACCCTGACCGGCGGACGCATCCTGTCCATCGATGCCGCCAGCCGCACACTGACGCTGGACCGTGAGGTGACACTGCCGGAAGCAGGTACATCGACGGTGAACCTGATTAACGGCAGCGGTAAGCCGGTGCGCGTGGACATCACTGCACACCCCGCCCCTGACCGGATACAGGTCAGCGTCCTGCCTGATGGCGTGGCGACATACGGTGTGTGGGGACTCTCCCTGCCGTCACTGCGTCGTCGCCTGTTCCGCTGTGTTTCCATCCGGGAAAACACGGACGGCACCTTTGCCATCACGGCGGTGCAGCATGTGCCGGAAAAAGAAGCCATTGTGGATAACGGGGCCCGCTTTGAGCCGATGTCCGGCTCACTGAACAGCGTCATCCCGCCGGCAGTGCAGCACCTCACGGTGGAGGTGAGTGCCTCAGACGGCCAGTATCTGGCGCTGGCGAAATGGGACACGCCGCGGGTGGTGAAGGGCGTGCGCTTCAGTCTGCGCCTGACCAGTGGCAGTGGTGAGAACAGCCGCCTGGTGACCAGCGCCATCACGGCGGACACGGAGTACCGTTTCAGTGGCCTGCCGCTCGGGGAATACACCCTGACGGTCAGGGCGATAAACAGCTACGGCCAGCAGGGCGAACCTGCCACCACCACATTCCGGATTAATGCACCGGCGGCACCGGCCAGCATTGAACTGACGCCGGGCTATTTTCAGATAACGGTGGTCCCGCATCCTGCGGTGTATGACCCGACGGTACAGTATGAATTCTGGTTCTCAGAAAAACGCATCACGGACACGGCACAGGTGGAAACCTCTGCCCGTTATCTGGGTACCGGCAGCCAGTGGAGCGTCTCCGGCCCGCACATTAAGCCCGGGAAGGATTTCTGGTTTTATGTGCGCAGCGTCAACCTGGTGGGGAAATCTGCGTTTGTGGAGGCCAGCGGGCAGGCCAGCAATGATGGTGAAGGGTATCTGGAAATTTTCCGTGGGCTGATAGATGAGGCGCTGCTGGGGAAGGCACTGAAAGAGCGTATTGATGCGTCAGCCCTGCGTACTGAGGTCACGCAACTGGAAGAAGACATCCGCCAGCGACTGGAGACGGATGTTGCGGAAGTGACCCGAAAAATCGGGGAGGCGGAAAACAGCCTCACGCAGCTGGTTGCGAAAAAGAATGAGGACCAGACGCTGGCCATCGCGCAGGTGAGTCAGCAGGTGGACCGGGTGAGCAGTGAAATCACACAGACCGTCAGCCAGAGCACGGAGGAAAACGCCAGGCAGATAGCGCAGGTCCGCCAGTACGTGGATGACAAAGGGAGTGAAATCACCTCGACCACGGATAAAAAGCTGGAAGACCAGAGCGCCACCATACAGCAGATACAGCAGGTCCAGTCAGACACGAATGATGAGCTGGCAGCGCTGTACATGCTGAAGGTACAGAAAACGAAAAACGGCATTCCGTATGTTGCCGGTATTGGTGCGGGGATTGAGGATGCTGATGGCCAGACGCTGAGCAATATTCTGCTGCAGGCGGACCGTATTGCGATGATTACCCCGGAGAACGGCAACACCACGCCGCTGTTTGTGGCGCAGGGGAATCAGCTGTTTATGAACGACGTGTTCCTGAAGCGACTGTTTGCAGTGAGCATCACCTCGTCCGGCAATCCCCCGACGTTCTCCCTGACGCCGGAGGGCAGGCTGACGGCCCGCAATGCGGACATCAGCGGACATATCAGTGCGAACTCGGGCACGCTGAATAATGTCGTGATAGCGGAGAACTGCACGATAAATGGCACGCTGAAAGCGGAGAACATTATTGGTGATCTGGTGAAATGTGCCGGGGTGGCTTTTCCGGTGGATGGTAGTCACCTTGCGAACGGTACACTAACGCTGACGGTGTATGACGATCACAGCTTTGACCGGCAGATTATAATCCCGCCGATAATCTATGTCGGGTCAAAACAGGAATCCCGCACCAGTAATGACATCTGGACAGAGTGCTTCCTGCATGTTGATCAGAACGGACGCCGGATTTATTCAGGCAGGTCAGTGGCAGAGCCGGGAATTTTCAGCGGGATCATCGATATGCCAGCTGGCGGTGGTCATATCACCCTGAGTTTTACCGTGAGCTCACGGCGTCAGAATAACAGTTGGGGCAGTTCACGTATCAGTAACCTTCAGGCGATAGTGGTGAAGAAAAACAGCGCGGGGATCAGCATCCGCTGAACATCGCGCCCCGGGATTGCCGGAAGGAGACAAAAACCGTACAGTATGCGCGGGTGCCTTTGGCTGATGGCCGGAGGGAACACCTGAAGGCCTGATGTGAAAAGGCCCCGGACAAAACATTCATGTTTAACCCGAGGCCTGACCATTCATCCTAAGCAAGTGAAAGGTTAGCGCCTCTCCGTAAAAGGAGCAAGCGTTATGTCGCAAAAACCGTTAAAAACCACCGTGATTTGTATCACGGTAGTGCTCATTATCTGGATCAACCACAGTTCACTGTGCGAGTTCCGGTTCCGGATAGCGGGCGCGGAGATTGCGGCGTTCTTACAGTGTAAGCGGTAAGAAACCGTGGCGGAGGAGTGTACCTTTCCCGCCGACCGGTTGCTGAGGGTGATCAGCCGGATGGCACCTTTTTAACATCAATAAATCACAAATTTACCGCAGGCCGGGAAACCGGTCCTGCGGTTTTTTTATGGAGGAAATCCATGGCAGTCAGAATATCGGGTGTGCTGAAGGACGGGGCCGGTAAGCCGGTACCGGGATGCACGATAGAGCTGAAAGCGCGCCGCACAACGGAGACGGTGATTGTCACCACGGTGGCGTATGGTCAGCCGGGGGAAACCGGCAGTTACAGTATGGATGTTGAGCCGGGGTTGTACCGGGTGACGCTGAACACGGAAGGGTACGCGCCGTCATATGTGGGTGACATTCTGGTGAAGGCGGAGTCTGCACCGGGAACGCTGAATAAATTTCTGATGGACCTGGAGGACGCACAGTATTACCCGAAAGCCCTTGCAGAGCTGGAAGCGGTGGCCGCGGAAATCCTGAAACGTGCGGAAGCGTCAGCGGCGAGTGCAGAGGAAGCGAAGAAACGGGCAGAGAATGCGCGGGGACCGAAGGGTGATAAGGGAGACACGGGGCCACAGGGTATTCCCGGGCCAAAAGGCGATACCGGCGAGCGTGGGCCAAAGGGTGAGCGTGGTGAGGCAGGCCCACAGGGGGTACAGGGGCCACGGGGTGAAACCGGACCCGTGGGACCGCAAGGAGAGGCGGGTATTCAGGGGCCTGCTGGCCCTGCGGGCCCGCGGGGTGAAACCGGAGCCAGAGGCGAAAAAGGAGAGCCGGGAGATCCAGGAGGACCTCCGGGACCAAAAGGTGACACTGGCCCCAGAGGGGAGCCGGGGCCTCAGGGCCCGGCAGGTCCGAGGGGACCTGCCGGAGAGAGAGGGCCGCAAGGATTGCAGGGTGTGGCAGGGGAGAGAGGCGATACAGGTCCGGCTGGTCCACAGGGTATACCTGGACCTCCGGGGCCAACAGGTAGCGTCGGTCCTAAGGGGGAAAAAGGCGAGCCTGGTGATCGAGGTCCACAGGGTGCTACCGGCCCCAGAGGACCACAAGGGGAAAAAGGGGATAAAGGTGACCCCGGCCCGGCAGGCCCTGCCGGTGAGCGGGGGCCGAAAGGTGATACCGGGCCGACGGGCCCCGCAGGGAAGGATGGCGCAGATTCACAGGCGAACAGAGTGCGTATCAGCGAGAAAACAGAAGTCACCTCCAGCACAGTCGTTTTCCCCTCTTTTTATGGCGGTGCGCATGGGGAAAATGCAGCCCCTGATGGCGCTGTGATTCTGAATATCAGGACGGCTCAGGTATCACTGACGAACGGCAATTTAGGGGAAGCCTGTGTCACTGCTGTCACTTACGGCTTCCTTCAGGTTCACGATGGCAGCCAGTGGGTTACGGTGAAACATGAATAACATGATTTTCCCGGGTGCGGAAAGCTTAAACGGGTACCCCGTCCTGAATATTCGTATGAGGAGAAGAAATGAATCTTAAAAATCTGCAACGTTATACTCCTGAGAAGTCGGATGTTCCGGGGGCAATGTACCTGAAGGCAGAGGATGGCCGTGACTGGTATGAAAGCCAGTCGTCATTTAAGGCGGATACGCTGAAGCTGGTTTATGACAGCGAAGGCATAATCACGAGTATCAGTAAGGATGTGTCGATGCTGTGGCCAGTGGGACAGAGTGTGGTGGAGGTTGAGGATACAGAAGAAAACCGCAAAGCTGATATCTCCGGGCGCTGGAAGTTTGACGGGGAAAAAGTCGTTGATACTCTGACCGCGGAGAAAGCGCGCGGGATGAAGGGCGATGAAATAAACGCGTGGCGTAATGCGATGGAGGCGGCGAACTACACGTTTGACCACAATGGCCGGAAATGGGACTACGGAAAGTCAACGCAGACGCGCCTTGAGCCATCGGTGGCGGCAGCGAAAGCGGGGAAACTGCCGGAGGCGTTTTTCTGGACGGATGCGGAAAACAATGATGTACAGGTGACAGCAGAAGAGCTTATTGCGCTGAGTGAAGCGGCAGAGCAGGCGATGTTCACTAAAGGGATGGAAATCCACATTCGCCAGCGCACCATGAAGAAGGACCTGGAATCGCTGAGCAGTGCGGATGAGATCCTGGCATACAGGGTTGGCTGGGCACAGGAATAACAGACAAAAAGATGGGGGACCATCACCTCCCCCATGAACTGCGTTGATTATGTCATTATTGTGAAGGTATACACTATGCCGGACGAATACTGCCACGGAAAAGTTAATTCCGGAAGTGACGGAAATCTCATTTTTCGTGCATCCTGTTGATATGGATGATTTTTCAGATTTCCGGAAGTCCGTATTTTGCCCGGGCGCGGTTGCATGCTTCATTCGCGATGCCATTTTCTCCGGACATTGCGAATTCCCGGCATGTGGACGGACGGTTTTTGTAAACAGAGCAATATGCGTTTTCACCCGGAGTTCCCGCCAGAGCGACACATCGGGGATTTTTCTGACTTGTGCCGCGCATACAGCGATGAAAGGGGGATATTTGCTCAGTGAGACTGACCGGAACCTTTCCGCCAGCATCGTCAGCTTCTGCCCAGTAAAAAGAGACGCGGAAAAATGCACAACAGGCACCACACGTCATGCATGGATTCGGATTGTTCATTTTTATACTATTTGTTGTTTTTTCAGCGATCAGATCAAAGGGCGCTGAAAAAAACATTCTCCAAAATTAGATTATAACTATTTGATTTTATGGATAGAGGCATGCTTTTTACGCAAAAGTAAAAAGCATGCCAAATTTGCTATTAACTCTTTGAATATTCAGCACTAATCATCTATTTCGGTTGCCTTCTTATTCAGCAGACGAGAAGCGCGCCAGTAAACCAGCAACATCAGGCCCATTACGATAGTCAGCGTAATGCTGGTGGCTGCACCAAACGGCCAGTCACGAATATTGAGGAACTGTACCTTGATGACGTTACCGATCAGCAGGTTTTTCGCACCGCCCATCAGGTCGGACACATAGAACAGGCCCATCGCTGGCAGCATTACCAGCAGACATCCGGCAATAATTCCCGGCATCGTCAGTGGGATAATGATGCGGATGAAGGTCTGCAACTTGCTGGCACCGAGATCGCGCGCCGCCTCAAGCAACGGCTTATCCAGTTTTTCGATACTGGAGTACAGCGGCATCACCATAAACGGCAGCAGAATGTAAACCAGACCGATAATCACCGCACTAGGCGTGAACATGATGCGAATTGGTGTATCGATAACGCCCAGCCAGAGCAAAAACTCGTTGAGATAGCCTTTGGTGCTGAGGAAAATTTTCAGCCCGTAAATACGAATCAATGAGTTGGTCCAGAACGGAACAATCAGCAGAAACAGCAGCAGCGGACGCACCTTGTGTGGCAGCTTCGCCAGAAACCAGGCAAAAGGATAGCCCAGCACCAGGCAGGCGAGGGTGGCGATCAGCGCCATATTCAGCGAGTGCAATAGCACTTCAAAATAAAGCGGATCGAGCAGACGCGTGTAGTTATCCAGCGTAAAGACCATTTTGACGAAACTGGCGTCGTCGCGGGTCAAAAAGCTGGTGCCAATGATCATCAGGTTGGGCAGAAAGACAAACAACACAAGCCAACCGACAATAGTGACAATCACTACATTCTGGAACTTACTTGTGTTCTTCATCAGCCAGTACGACCTCCCAGCTTTCTACCCAATTAATGGCCATTTTTTGGTCGAGAGAGTGGTCAAAGTCAGGATCGTCTTCATTGAAGAATTCGCTGACCATCACCATCTTGCCATTTTCCAGTTCAACAACCGACTCCAGCGTCATACCTTTGTAGTTACGCTCGCGAACGTAACCAATCAGCCCTTCAGCGTGGTTGTCGTCGTTAATCTCTTCAACACGTAAGTCTTCCGGGCGCAGCAGAACATGCAGTTTTTGCCCCGGTTCAACGCCGAAGTTAACGTAGATATTACACTCGCGGCCTTCAACGTTGGCGCGTACGCGCTGCTCGTCGAGACGTTCGATGACCGTGGCATTAAACATATTGATTTCACCGATAAACCCAGCAACAAACAGGTTTTTCGGCTCTTCGTAGATTTCACGCGGCGTGCCGTCTTGCTCAATGCGACCATCGCGCATCACCACAATCCTGTCCGACATGGTGAGTGCTTCTTCCTGGTCGTGAGTCACGAAGACGAATGTAATGCCAAGCTTACGCTGTAGCGCTTTCAGCTCGTTCTGCATCTGTTTACGCAGTTTGTAATCCAGCGCTGAGAGCGACTCATCCAGCAACAACAGACGAGGCTTGTTAACCACCGCGCGAGCAATGGCGACGCGTTGCTGTTGACCACCAGAAAGCTGATGCGGTTTACGTTGAGCGAAGGTTTCCAGCTGCACCATCCGCAGGGCTTCCATCACGCGGGGCGTAATTTCAGCTGCGGGGGTTTTTTGCATGCGCAACCCAAAGGCCACATTTTCGAACACGGTCATGTGGGGGAAAAGTGCGTAGCTTTGGAAAACAGTGTTCACATAGCGGTTTTCCGCCGGAACGTGGGTGATGTCCTCGTTATCCAGCATGATGCGTCCGGAATCAACAGTTTCCAGACCTGCAATCAGGCGAAGAACGGTTGTTTTACCGCAGCCAGAAGGGCCAAGCAGCGTGAGGAACTCGCCATTGTTGATAGTCAGATCCAGCTGGGGAATGACCTCTTTACCATCAAAGCATTTGCGAATTCCCGCCAATTGCACCAGCGGTGAAAGCGAACTCGGTTGTTTATTCAATTTTTTACTCTGTCCCATGTAAACGCAACGGATGGCTTACCGATGCGGGGTTTGTGGTTAACCACCTTGGTGACTCTTAATGAGGGCGGTAATTCTACGGCAAACCGCTTGAATCGCCAATCTTTGTTGTGAATTACTGGCTTAGCTTTATATTCATTAAGGTAATGCTGATAAATATTCCCGCTTGCAGGGGTAAAAGTGACCTGACGCAATATTTGTCTTTTCTTGCTTCTTAATAATGTTGTCACAAAAAGTGAGGGTGACTACATGGATAAACTACTTGAGCGATTTTTGAACTACGTGTCTCTGGATACCCAATCAAAAGCCGGGGTGAGACAGGTTCCCAGCACGGAAGGCCAATGGAAGTTATTGCATCTGCTGAAAGAGCAGCTCGAAGAGATGGGGCTTATCAATGTGACCTTAAGTGAGAAGGGCACGTTGATGGCGACGTTACCGGCTAACGTCCCAGGCGATATCCCCGCGATTGGCTTTATTTCTCATGTGGATACCTCACCGGATTGCAGCGGCAAAAATGTGAATCCGCAAATCGTTGAAAACTATCGCGGTGGCGATATTGCGCTGGGTATCGGCGATGAAGTTTTATCACCGGTTATGTTCCCGGTGCTGCATCAGCTACTGGGTCAGACGCTGATTACCACCGATGGTAAAACCTTGTTAGGTGCCGATGATAAAGCTGGTATTGCAGAAATCATGACCGCGCTGGCGGTATTACAACAAAAAAACATTCCGCATGGTGATATTCGTGTCGCCTTTACCCCGGATGAAGAAGTGGGCAAAGGGGCGAAACATTTTGATGTTGACGCCTTCGATGCCCGCTGGGCTTACACCGTTGATGGTGGTGGCGTAGGCGAACTGGAGTTTGAAAACTTCAACGCCGCGTCGGTCAATATCAAAATTGTCGGTAACAATGTTCACCCGGGCACGGCGAAAGGAGTGATGGTAAATGCGCTTTCGCTGGCGGCACGTATTCATGCGGAAGTTCCGGCAAATGAAAGCCCGGAAATGACAGAAGGCTATGAAGGTTTCTATCACCTGGCGAGCATGAAAGGCACCGTTGAACGGGCCGATATGCACTACATCATTCGTGATTTCGACCGTAAACAGTTTGAAGCGCGTAAACGTAAAATGATGGAGATCGCCAAAAAAGTGGGCAAAGGGTTACATCCTGATTGCTACATTGAACTGGTGATTGAAGACAGTTACTACAATATGCGCGAGAAAGTGGTTGAGCATCCGCATATTCTCGATATCGCTCAGCAGGCGATGCGTGACTGCGATATTGAGCCGGAACTGAAACCGATCCGCGGTGGTACCGACGGCGCGCAGTTGTCGTTTATGGGATTACCGTGTCCGAACCTGTTCACTGGCGGTTACAACTACCATGGTAAGCATGAATTTGTGACTCTGGAAGGTATGGAAAAAGCGGTGCAGGTGATCGTCCGTATTGCCGAGTTAACGGCGCAACGGAAGTAGCGAAAAGGGATGCGGCATGTGATGCCGCATCCAGCTTAACTTCAAACTTACCCTTCGAAGAACCAATACCCGCTATTGACCAGCGCCGCGAGCATCGCGAGGAATGACGGATCTTCCAGCGCATCGCCAAAATTCTCCGCGGTCAGCGCAATGTTGCTGGCGAGCGCATCCAGTGCCGGACGGTGCGGGGAATCGATCTTCTCACCATTGGCATACACGTCGTCGCCAATGCGCAATACGCGCAGACCACCCAGACGCACCAGCACATCACCTTGTTTCAGCGCATCGTAGATTTCATCCGGCTGATAAGGCGGCTCTGGCGGCGCGATATCCAGTTCATGACGTGACTGGGATATAAACTCGCCAAACCATTGCTTAAAGTGTTCCGGCTGGTTGATCAATTCGAGCATCATCTCACGCAGTTTATCCATCTCTTGCGGCAGAACGTCCGCAGGATGAGCGCGAGGTGGAACATCAGGATCGCTGTAGTAGTTGCCGCCCAGTTCACGTTGCAGCACATAATCGGCAAATCCGCTAATCAGTTCCCGCGTATTTGGCGCGCGAAAACCCACGGAATAGTTCATCGCATTTTCCAGCGCGTAGCCTTCATGGGGGAATCCTGGCGGAATATAAAGAATATCGCCTGGCTCCAGTTCTTCATCAATGATGGCTTCGAACGGATCGACCTGTAACAGATCCGGGTGCGGGCAGTGCTGTTTCATTTGCAGCTTTTCGCCCACTCGCCAGCGACGACGTCCGGTACCCTGAATGATAAACACGTCGTACTGATCGAGATGTGGGCCGACGCCGCCGCCAGGTACGGAAAAAGAGATCATCAGGTCATCAATACGCCAGTCCGGCAGTTCACGGAACGGCCGCATCAGCGAGGCGCTCGGCTCATGCCAGTGGTTCACTGCCTGTACCAGTAACGACCAGTTGGTTTCACCGAGATGATCGTAGCTTTCGAACGGGCCGTGGCTGACCTGCCATTTGCCATCCTGGTGACTGACCAGTCGACTGTCGACTTCGCTTTCCATCGCCAGACCCGCCAACTCGTCTGGAGAGATCGGGTCAATAAAATTATTAAAGCCGCGTTTTAACACCACCGGGCGTTTCTGCCAGTGACGTTCAAGAAAATCGGGCCAGTTAAGAGTGAGTTGGTATTCCATGTTAAGCATCCACAGGCTGGTATCTGCAACCGATTATAACGGATGCTTAACGTAATGCGTGAAGTATGGACATATTTTATCAATTAGTGTTTTTTGCCGTTTCATAATGTTTCAGATTGTTCATTATGTTTTTGATTATAAACAGATTTGTGATTTTCCTTGTTCCAGCTTGTTTCACGTTGTAGCCCTTTGTGCAACGATCGGTGTAGTTAATGGTGTAGTTAATTGTGATGACCGGAATCAAAATTATGAGCAGAGCACTTAACAAACTGAGCGATACACAGCTGAGGAAAATCAACGGCACACCCGCCCAAAAAACAGCCTTTCTTAATGACGGTGGAAACCTGAGCGTCAGGCATTCAACCAGTGGCCTTTTAACCTGGTATTTCACTTACAGGGCCGGAACGGGAAGGGGGGCACCACCGGAACGCATTAAGCTGGGAAATTATCCTGATCTGAGCCTGAAATCAGCCAGGGAAAAAGCCGCCCAGTGTCGCGCATGGCTGGCAGAGGGGAAAAATCCACGTCATGAGCTTAATTACACCGTACAGGAAGCGTTAAAGCCGGTAACGGTTGGCGATGCGCTCACCTACTGGCTTGAGTCGTACGCAAAGGAAAACCGCGTGGATTATGCCGCCCTGAAAAAGCGCCTTAATAATCACGTAATACAGCACATTGGTGCTATGCCGCTGGATAAATGCGAGCTACGGCACTGGCTGGCCTGTTTTGACCAGGTGGCAAAGCGAACGCCTGTTACTGCCGGATTCTTGCTACAGACGTGCAAACAGGCGCTTAAGTTCTGCCGGAGGCGGCGCTATGCAATCAGCAACGTTCTTGATGATATGAGTGTGGCGGACGTTGGGAAAAAACCGGATATAAGCGAGCGTGTCTTAAGCACCAAAGAACTGGGCGAATTATTGCAGGCACTGGACAAAAAAATATTCTCCCCCTACTACATCGCGTTAATCCGCCTCCTGATTGTGTTCGGATGCCGGACGGTAGAACTGAGGTTATCGGAGATCAGCGAGTGGGATTTTACCGAAATGCTCTGGACCGTGCCGAAAGAACACAGCAAAACGAAGGTGGCAATATTCCGGCCCATACCGGAAGCAATACTGCCGTTCGTCACGCAGCTGGTGGAGCAGAACAGGCACACGGGCTTATTGCTGGGGGAAGTGAAACAGGAAACAAGCGTGTCGCAGTACGGCAGATTAGCGCACAGGAGGCTAAATCACCCTCACTGGTCACTACATGACATCCGGCGCACCTTTACAACGATGCTGAGCGATTTAGGCGTGGATCCTCACGTCGTGGAGCAGCTTACAGGCCACCAGATGCCAGGAATGCAGCGAGTTTATAATCATTCCCGTTATCTGGATGCTAAACGCAATGCGCTGGATATGTGGATGGAGCGGTTAGGGATACTGGCGGGAACACATGAAAACGTAACCGCACTACCAGCAGCCAGAAGAAAATAATTTTTTTCGTGTTTTTTCAGTATGCGCATACTGGATAAGCACACAGATACAACGGCGAACAATGTGAAACAACGTGGAACAACCACGAACAAGAGGCGAAAAAGTACACAGGTTTATAAGTGACTGATTTTATTTGTGTGACTGTTTTTTTATACATTAGCGAATAACGCTTTAACGCGTGAGAAAAAAGGCATGAAACAATATTTTATGCCTTTGTATTAACATGAATTTAAAAGATTTTATTCTTACTGTTTCATTTTCTGTAAATCATACATCCTCAATATTTGCCATTCATCACTCTAGCGGGAACAATACGACACAATAAGACACCTGATGACTCTTTAAGAAACGAAAGGGGGGCAATAGTGTTAAGCACTGATCGGTTTATACGTGAAAAAGAATGCGAAAAACTAACCGGCCTTAGCCGTACGTGTCGCTACCGCCTGGAAAAGGCCGGACAATTCCCATCACGTCGTAAACTTGGCGGTCGTTCCGTTGGCTGGTCTTTATCCGAGGTTCTGGCCTGGAAGGATAGCTGCAAGGCAGTTCATTAATCACGCTGGCGGCACGCAGCCGCCACACATCAATCATCTGAACACAGAGCTATAACCATGAAGATTGAATATACGCCAGAACGTGGGCGGGGATTCGTTCGCCCTGGTGAAACTGAAAAACAACAAAATTGGGGTTTTTCAGACATAAAAAAAGCGGCCCCGAAATGGAGCCGCCTTTCTGAACAGATAACCCGCTGCGCCGTTTGTGTGTGTGATCCCAAACATAAGAACGGCAATGATAGTCGCTATCAGGCTGGTGGGCAATGCTATCAGTCTGGTTCAGTTCGTTGCCATACCTGCAATGAGCGCTTTTCCCTGTACTCTTTAAGGAATTGCTCAAGGGCAAAAGCACATGGCGCGAATCTTTCTGATTCATGCTCTATCTTTCTGCGCCGTCTTTTCCGTGCCGGTGATAATGTTTTGGTCAATTCTTTATCGGTCATTGTGTTGTCCTGCATAGCAATGCGCCGTAATACCTTACACCACGGCGCTGATGGTGATTACTCTGGTTCTTTGGCCTTGCGCCGCTGGCGATATTCAACTTCTCGTTTTAATGCTGCAGTAACAAATTGCCCCGTACTTTCGCCAGGCATTTTTACCGCCTCAACATTGTTCATAACTTCATGCGGAACCCTTGCCGCAACGGTTTGTGATTTTGCGTTTACTGCTTTTGTCGCCATGTGGTGTACCCCTCATAAAAAACAAATGCAGTATGCAGGAAAAAAAACAAGTGTTCAACACTTGACGTGTTTAACACCTGGGTTTAAATTGGTGTTCAACACCTTGTTGGCGCAAGGTGCAGAAACGACGAAACCCGGCAGTGCGCTAACACTAACCGGGCTTCTAACCACCAACGATAGCGAAAGTATCGAGGTAGCTATGAGAAATCATACCACACACCCGCAAGGGCGGGACTCGCACAACCTGAATAAATACATCTGGCGTTTTATCGCCCTGAGCACGGCACAACCGCGCGTGATTACCATTGAGGCCACCAGCGAACAGGAAGCACGCCAGCAATCTCCGGCTGGCTGCGTGATGGTATTCGCTGCCCGTATTCGTCAGGAGGTGTGCCATGTGCAATAACATCCGTCCGGACGCAGCCGCCGAAGCCATCATAACGCTAATGCACGCGCTGATTGATATTTCTGTTATCGCAGACATGGCGCATAAGCACGCCACCAGTGAAACAGAATATGCCGGGGCTTTCGTTCCTCATTCGCTGGCGGTTATGCAACTTAGTGCGGATATGGCGCTGAATGAGGCCAAAGCCATCCTGATTGCTGATTGTGAAAATGGGGGGGTTATGCGTGATGATCGTTTTAATTCCCTGAAACAGGAATTTTCCGGCGTTCCTGATGATGCGGCTGATGCGCTTTCGTCAATGCCAGAACTTATTAGAGCGGCTTTTTTCTTACTTTCCACGAGAGAATATAAATCAACGGGGCTTGATGTACTGAATATCGCCGCCGATTATGCGGAATATGTGGCAGAGGCGCGTTATAGAAGAAAATTTCCTGAGGATGTAAGCCATGCGTGATATTTACCACCAAACAATAGACCGCGCATTTCTTGCACTTTCTCACAGTGAAAACATGCTGGAAATATTGCGCATATGGCTTGAAACACTTGGCGACAATGAACGCGACAAACAAAAATCAAGAATTGCCACGGCATTAATAACGCTTCTTGAGCATGTAATAATGGAACTGCAAGAAATAGATCTATTGCACGACAGATATAAAGAACAGCACACCGGAGAATAAAAATAATGAAACTTAAATATTCTGGCTTAACTGCCAGTGGCAACACTCACCCTAAATTTACGCGCGGTGATATTTACCGCGACCAGTACGGCGGCACGGTAATGATTAAGGGCGTGGAAGAACGGCGCGTAACCTACCGCCGTGAAGGTTACGAATATGATTGCGTGATGCCTGTTTATCAGTTCCGGCGTGATTTGTCTCTGGTACAGATCGCGCCGCATAACGTGCCCACCAGCAACGCCAGGGCACGGGCAAACATCCAGAAGCTGAAAACCATGATTAACGGATTCAGGGGCAAGAAATGAAAAGCGCACCGAACTTAAAAAAACAGCCTTACGACAAGATGACCGAAGTCATTATTTTTGCGGGTAGTGATGCCTGGGCACATGCGAAACAGTGGCAGGAACAGGACGGGCGACTGGCTGGCGATAATGTGCCTCCCGTTGTGCTGGCTGATGATCAACTGGATGAACTGGCAGACCTGAGAATCATCGACGAGGGGCGCTATTGTGTCCGGCTGTACAAGGCAGGCCACATCAGGCCATCAAATATTAATGCCATTGCGCACAAGCTGGCGGCGACGGGTGTAACTGATGCGAATTATTACCCCGAAGGGATGCACAGCCATATGCGGGAGAACTGGCGCGAATACCTGGAACGGGTGCGCGGGAAAGAGCCGGCGGAAGAAAAAAACCACCAGCGAAAAACCACGCTACCGATGAGCGTTGGATCTACCGGATACGACACGCAACTGGATTACGTGGTTAAGGGGATTATTCCGGCGGTATCGCTATGCAGCATATACGGGGCTAGCGGGTCCTATAAATCATTCCTTGCCGGATCGTGGGCGTGCCATGTTGCCACTGGTCGCCAGTGGGGAGGCCGCAGGGTTGCACATGGTGCGGTTCTCTATGTGGTTGGTGAAGGCGGTATAGGTGTTCCGCGTCGTGTAAAAGCCTGGGAGGTTGTGCACGATGAGCAGGTGAAAAATCTGTATCTGGTAAACCGCCCCATCTTTCCGGCTGCCCCGCTTGATGTTGATGAAATGGTTATCGCTGCCCGTCAGGTGGAGCGGGAAACGGGTAAACCTGTACGCATGATTATTCTGGATACGCTGGCGCGTTGCTTTGGTGGGAATGATGAAAATGATTCCCGTGATATGGGGGCGTTTATCCGTGGTTGTGACGAACTGAAACGACGCACAGGGGCCACGGTGCTGGTGGTTCACCATTCCGGCAAGGATGAGACGAAAGGCGCGCGCGGTTCCAGTGCATTTCGTGCTTCGCTGGATGCTGAATACCGGATACGCAGGGAGGACGCAGGAAGCGAAGCGCTGGTTATCTCATGCACCAAAATGAAGGACGCGGAGGAACTCAAAGAAGCCGCATATGACTTACGCGTGGTGGAGCTTTTTACCGACGCTGACGGTGAATTAATCACGTCGCTGGTGGTGGTGGATGATCCGCGCCCTCCTGTTGAACTGGAGCGCATCGAGGAGGCAGGGAACAAGACGGAAAACCATACCGCGCTATGGGGGTGCATCCGTTCACGCACACAGAACGGCGACAAGTGCACGATCCCGCTGTTACGTGATGACATGAAAAAGCTGGGGTATGAAATGAAAAACTTCCGGCGCTGGCTGTACAAGCTGGAAAAAGATGGGGTTATTCGTATCGATGGGGATGATGTAGCGCCGCTATAAAAGTGAGGAGCAAAAGCGAGGGGGATAGAAAGAGGGCCAAAATTAGCCCGCTCTCCCTCACTTTTCGACCTGTATACATCCTCAAAAGTGAGGGGTAAAAAAATACTTATGAAACACACACATAGAAAAACCGAAAATCCCAACTGCGACGAAGTGAGACGCTTGAAAAAGTGAGGCGAAAAAGTGAGAGGTTGCGAGAAATGACCCAAAAACGCAGAGACAGAACAGAGCCAAAATATAAAGCGTTAGACATGACTGAGCACACCTTAAAGGTGGCAATCAGAACGATAGACCGCCACACGCGGGAAGGATACGCGAAGGAACATCCCGACCTGATAAGCGCATTCATGACCACGGCGGCGGCAAACTTTGCCACGCTGACAGAACGGGAGATTGCCGAAGCGGAACAGGTAACAACCATCAACGTTAAAACCGGAGAGGTGGAATTATGACGGCACAGATAGCCGCTTACGGGCGGCTGGTGGACGACCCGCAGGTAAAACAGACCAGCAAGGGCACACCGATGACGCTGGCGCGTATGGCGGTATCTTTGCCATGCAGCCAGGCACAGGACGGACAGGCGACGTTATGGTTATCGGTCATCGCATTTGGCAAACAGGCCGACTTCCTGGCTAAACATCAAAAAGGCGATGTTGCCAGCGTATCCGGCACGATGCAGGTAAGCCAGTGGACCGGACAGAACGGAGAAACGCGGCAGGGCTGGCAGGTTATCGCAGACAGCGTAATCAGTGCCCGCGCGGCACGTCCAGGCGGGAACAGACGCAAAACCACAGGCACACAGGGTAATCAGCCACCAGCGGGAGGCGATGACCCTTACGGTGATGATATTTCGTTCTGAGGGGGTGACGATGGTACATGACCGCATAGCGGAGGAACTGGAGGCGAAAGGCTTTTACCGGAGGGCGGCGGCGCGATGGGGTGAAGTCATGCAGCTGGTGGAGACAGACAAGGAACGGCATAACATCACGATGCGACGGCTGGAATGTTCAAGGAAGGCACAGAGGGCACCGGAGCCGCCGGATAATTTCGGAGACCTGAAAAAGGCAGTCGATCGCACTTATGCCGAAATGGGTATAGATGGTGCTGGTGATGAAATATGGCGCAATTACCAGGACAGCTAATCAAACAGCCGGAGAAATACGGCTTTTTTTGCACCAGTTGAAACGGTATGGCGCATTACCGGGTTTTCGTCACGGTCAGGCATAGTTACTATCTGAAACAAACAGACACAACAGAGGAAAAAAACAATGCCGATGAAATTTGATGAGATATTAAAACAGCGTGATAAATACCATGCTGACAACATGGAGACGATGAGCATCAATGATTACCGCGCATTCCTGGAGACGGGCGCACTGATTGAAAAGGATCAGCATGGTTTTGTGAGATGTGCTCTATCCGGTGAAATGCTGGCGGTAAATCCTGAACAGATAGATGCATTGATAGAATTTCTGAAAGAGATCAGAGACTGAGCCAGCACACAGCACACATAGCCGGAGCAATCCGGCTTTTTTGCGCCCAAAAAAAGCCCGATAAGGTCAGAGGGTTCTTATCGGGCTTTTGCATATGAGGTTTTTGGATGCACTGGCGTTCGTGATCGGGATAATCATTTCATAATTTGCAACATAACTCAATATCATTGCATAAAATGCAATTCTGATTATAATCAGGACTGGATAAACATCCAGTTATGATTTTTTTAGTCGAAGAGGAATTTCTTACTATGGCTGAAGAGAAAAAAGGCGGTGTTTCGGTGTACATAAGCCCCGAAATCGTGGAGGTGCTCAAGCAGCGCCACAAAAAAAACTATGAAGCTGGCGTTGCGGCTGGACTGGATCCGCTGATGACGCCGGAGCCGTCGATAGGTTCACTTGTGCGATCTTATTTACTTGCGGCGCTTGGGATGCACAAAAATTATGGGGGCGAATAATGGCAGTCAAAGCAATAGCACTTAACACACACCAGCTTTTCGCGTACCTGAATCGCGAGGATATTGCGGAATTTAAATTTAGTCCGCTGTTTACCGCGCTGTTTTTCCCGAACGTGGCGACATTCAACACGCAGGACATCATGTTAGATAACCTGGATATTGAAGAAGTCACTATGTCGGCGTTTTGTTCGCCTATGGTTGGCAGCCAGGTTCAGCGCGATAAAGGGTACGAAACCAGCATTATCCGCCCTGGCTACATGAAGCCAAAACACGAAATCGATCCATTAAAAACAATAATGCGCATGGCTGGAGAAGATCCGGCACAGCTTAACGATCCTACCTACCGCCGTATGCGCCTGATTACTGGCAACATGCGCCGCCAGATAAACGCCATTAAGGCACGCGTTGAATGGCTGGCGGTGAATGCGGTAACGACCGGAAAAAACATCATTGAGGGCGAAGGCATAGAACGCTATGAAATCGACTGGAAGATACCGGAAAAAAACATCATAGAGCAGGCCGACGGTAAAAAATGGTCTGAGCAGGATAAAGACATACACGACCCAATATATGACATTGAACTATACGCAGATCAGGCAGGTTGCCCCGCCAACGTCATGATTATGGGCGTTGATGTATGGCGCATGTTACGCAGCTTTAAAAAATTCCGTGAACTGTACGATCTCTCCCGTGGTTCAGAATCCGCCGCAGAGCTGGCATGTAAAAACCTGGGCGAAGTGGTGAGCTTTAAAGGCTATCTTGGTGATCTGGCCCTTATCGTCTATTCCGGCAAATACACTGACAGCGACGGCACAGAAAAATATTTCCTTGAGCCTGATTTGCTTGTCCTGGGCAACACCAACAATAAAGGGCTGGTGGCCTATGGTGCGATTATGGATCAGGACGCAGTAAGAACGGGGGCAACGCAAAACATGTACTACCCGAAAAACTGGATTGAGGACGGAGATCCGGCGATTGAGTACGTGCAGACGCACAGCGCACCGCAGCCGGTTCCGGCAGATATTCGCAAATTTGTTACTGTCAAAATTGCTTAACGGGGGATTCTATGGACACTCCATACATTGAGTTATTTGCAGGCAGTCAGCAGGTCGCCACGACGCTGGTACATTTTGCCGCTGATGCTGGCGTTATTCAGGAATTTACCCCGCTGATGCTGGCGGACAATGGCGAGTTTAAGCCGTGGGATGGTCAGGAATCTGGCAAGGCTGTTTATCTGACTTCGTATCCTGTGGACACGTCAAAGCAGAAATCAGCACAGTGTTACAAGACGGGGATATTCAATATTGCCGCCGTTAACTGGCCTGAGAGCGTCGACACCGATGCGAAAAAATGCGCCGCCTTTGCGGGTTCCGGCGTATCCGTTCAGCCGCTGGCCCGATAAGCAGGGGGAACGATGGCAACGAATGAAAGCATCATGACGCTACCGCTGGCGAGTAAATTTAAAGCCGAAGCGCGGGCAATGGCTGACAGAGGTTTATCAACCTATGAGGCCGTATATCAACTAAACAAACTGGAAGAGCAGGACAAGCCGCGCGCTGATGCGATTATGGCGCTTCATGAGCATAAAGACTATCAGCCGCTGTTACGTGCAATGGCAAACGTGCCATGTATTAGCGTCGATAATGCTCGTGAAATCCTGAACATGACCATAGAGCAGGAGCGCCCAAAGGTTGCACCAGAGCTTACCGCAGCCTTTGAAAACTTTATGGACATGCACAGCCCGCAAGCCGTATCAGCTGGCATGGCATACGATGGCAGAAACCAGGGCGATGACGGCGACATCGATCGCATACTGAAAACCATCTGAGACAAGGCCGGAGAAATCCGGCTTTTTTTACGGGTCCTTTCCGGCATATGGACCCGTTACGGGGCGGCGACCTCGCGGTTTTTCGCTATTTATGAGCCTTTTCAGGGGGGTGGTGGTGGTTTTGTTGTTTGCTCTATCTTTATGAATGAAAAGGGAAAGATGCAAACAATACACCAACCTGAAGCAGTAATTAAGTTGGTGTATTAATGAAATCGCACCTGATGAACAAAAAAAACATGGCGAAAAGCTGCCGTGTAAGTGCGACAGCGTTCGACAAGTGGGGAGTGACTCCCGTTGAACGTAAAGGCCGTGAGGCGTTTTACGATGTTGCCAGCGTGATAGACAATAGGGTTAACAATGCAATTAGCCAGCTTACAAACGACAAAGGCGATATTGATGATGATGAACTCTTACGAGTCAGGATCAGATTACTGACAGCACAGGCGGAGGCGCAGGAACTTAAAAACGAGCGCGATCGCGGTGACGTGATTGATACTGAGTTTTGCCTGTACGCGCTTTCAAAGCTGGCGAGTCAGATTTCATCAATCATGGACAGCCTCCCGCTTACTATGCAAAGGAGCTTCCCACAGATTACCCACGCCATGCTGGATAGGCTTAAAAGGGAAGTGGTTAAAGCCTGTAATGCCAGTGCCAGAGTTGCCGACAACCTCCCACAGATACTGGCTGATTACTTGAAAGAAACAACCGGAAACGTACCGGAAAAGTTGCTACAGAAGAAAGGCGAGTAACAGACGCGCAATTATTGAACAAAACTGAGAAACGACATGAAAGCGTCATAAATCGCCATTTTAGATGATTACCGTGTCGTTTCTTTTTATTGTGTATCTATTTAAAAACAAATAGTTATGTTCGAGAAGTACCGACATGCTTTTTCCAGAAAAATTTTCATAAACAGATAAAAACCGCGAGGTCGCCGCCCCGTAACGGGCCATAATTCCAGGAAGGACCCGACGACACCAGACTATCAGAGCGATGGGGGCACAATGACAGAAGCCGAACTACTGGGATTAATCCGCCGCGTCGCCGGAATCAGCCAGCAGCATGACGAACAGGCCACACAGCCGGACAGCGTGACCGCTGAAAATTATGTGCGTGTTGTAGCGGAAGTGATGCGCCGTGATGGTATAGAACTTAATGGCGTTGATATGCGCAACATACGGAACCGCGTTCTTGAAATGCTGGCCTACAATCGCCGCGTTGAACTGTATCGGGAGAAAGAAAAAATAACGTACCACTGGAAGAAGCCGGAACGGCTGCGGCGGTAACTTGCTGATATTCCCGATAACGCAAAATTGCGCTGGCTACATCCCTCACATCTGAGGACTGTTAACCAGAAGGCCGGAATATATTCACAAACTACGAAATTTTCGTAGTTTAATTAATGGTCAGATTAATCGCTAACCCGCTGATATTTTCGGAAACCTCAATTTGAGGAAGTCGGAAGCGTCACCCTTCATATTCTGAATGGTCATAATGACCACGCAGACCATCAAGGCAACCACAACGAACATCGTTACGGTTGGAGCTTTTACCCCACTGGGGGAAAGGTATTACGATAATCATAACACCTACCGAACAGGTAAAACCCACCAGCCTGATTAACAGTTAACCGGAAAAAAAATCCGGTAGCCCCGTTATGGGGATCCCCATATCGACATTAACGCCCCTCATGAATTGGTGCGCTTCCCCCTGGAAAGATTACCCGCCTGTATATTTCTTGTGTCTATTTGTTCCACGTTGTTTCATACAGTGCACCGAACGGTGTAGTTAATGGTGTAGTCAATTTGCTGTTTTTAGCACTTTTTGCAGTGTGGGTTGTTTAATTAAATCAATGGTTTGCCTTGCTGTGGTGATAAAAGGACATATTTATTCATCTTTCGGCGCAGAATGCTGGCGGCCAAAAATCACCTCCATCCGCGCACCGCCCAGCATGCTCTCTCCGGCGACGATTTTACCCTCATACTGCTCGGTGATTTCGCGGGCTACCGCCAGCCCTACACCTTGCCCAGGGCGTAAAGTATCAACCCGTTGACCACGGTCGAAAATGACCTCTCGCTTGCTTAATGGAATACCGGGGCCATCATCCTCGACCACAATATAGAGATGCTCGTCGGTTTGCCTTGCAGAAATTTCGACAAACTCGAGGCAATATTTACAGGCGTTATCCAGCACGTTGCCCATCACCTCGACAAAATCGTTCTGCTCACCAACAAAGCTGATCTCTGGTGAAATATCGAGAGAGATATTGACCCCTTTGCGTTGATACACTTTGTTCAGCGCCGAGGTGAGATTGTCCAACAGAGGGGCGACCGGATGCAGCTCGCGGCTAAGCAATGTCCCACCGCGCATACTGGCACGATGCAGGTAGTAGCCAATTTGCTGTGAAATGCGGCTGATTTGCTCCAGCATCACCGGCTCAGCATCACTGACGCTCATCTTCTCACTACGCAGAGAACGCAGCGTACTTTGCAGCACCGCCAGTGGCGTTTTCAGACTATGGGTCAGGTCGGTGAGCGTCGTACGATATTTGTCGTAACGTTCGCGTTCACTTTTTAACAGTCGGTTCAGGTTTCGTACCAGACTGGTCAGTTCTCGCGTTGTGGCTGGATTGAGCAATTCGCGGTTATGTTCTTCCAGTTCGCGGACTTCTTTTGCCAGGGCTTCGATGGGGCGTAAACTCCACCAGGCGGCGACCCACAGCAGCGGGATCACTAACAGCAGATTGGCTGAGAGCACATAGATAAACCAGCTCCAGACCATATAGGAACTTTTTAGCTCCACCGGAATGGTATCCACCACCACAATGGTTAACTTTGGCATCCGCGATGTTGCCGGGTAGACGTTTACCGCCACCGAGTGGGTCATCTCCGCGTCGTCATCATCTTCCCGCACTTCCTGCAACTGTTGCTGTATTGAATGATCTCCACTCAGTAACAGGCTGGTGTCGTTAACATCCGCTTCAATTTCATGAAAACCATTCGATTTCAGCCAGTCAGGCTGGATCATTTTCATCAGCCAGGGCACGTCACGTTGCGCCCATAAAAGCTGCCCGTTCTCATCATAAATTAGCGTCATGGTGGGGCTTTGCTTGTCGATATTTTCGGGTAACTCGACATGCAATTTATTATTTTCCCACTTCGCAAGGGTATAGAACAGATTGCTCTCGCCACGTAACAGCCGAAACGTGGTTTTATCGAAACTGACGCTATAACCGATCAGCGCAACCATTCCGTAGGCAAGCGAAAGCACCAATACTACTGCTGCCGTTGCTAACAGAAAACGGACCCGCAGCGAGAGCGGGAAAAAAAGACGCAGTAATTTTTTCATCAGCGCAATTCGAACAAGTAGCCCTGGCCGCGAACGGTGGTAATCACTTCTTGCGGATATTGTGCCTGAATTTTTTTGCGCAGACGTCCCATCAGTACATCAATGGTATGGCTTTCCCGCAGCTCCGCATCCGGATAGAGTTGTAGCATTAACGAATCTTTGCTGACCACTTTGCCATTATTGCGTATCAACGTTTCCATAATGGTGTATTCGAACGCGGTCAGTTTGATCACTTCGTCATTAATAGATAATTCACGGCGGGAGAGATCAACCTGAAACGGTGGTAGCGAAATGACCTGTGAAGCCAGACCGCTATTACGCCGCATTAATGCCTGCATTCGCGCCATCACCTCTTCAATATGAAACGGTTTAGTCACGTAATCATCAGCGCCAGCACTTAATACTTCGACTTTGTCCTGCCAGCTTTCACGGGCGGTTAATACCAGAATCGGCAGTGAAACATCATTACTGCGCCAGCGGCGAATCAATGACAGACCGTCCTCGTCAGGCAAACCGAGATCGACAATCGCAATATCCGGTAAATGCTCATTGAGATAATAATCGGCTTCTTTAGCATCTTCTGCGTCATCGACCTGATGACCAGCATCCTGAATCTGAACTTTAAGATGGTGACGTAACAACGCATTGTCTTCAACAACCAGTACGCGCATTTTTCATTCTCCCTGTTTTAATTATTAAAATAGTGTAACGCGATTATGTCGTTATGGGGGTAAACATTAAATAAACCAGCGGGGAGGGGAGGTAAAGAGAAAAAATAAAAAGCGGATAATCTTAATAAGCAGGCCGGACAGCATCGCCATCCGGCACTGATTTGAGGCTTATTTCAGCTCATCAACCATGGTGATGGCGCGGCCAATGTAGTTTGCCGGCGTCATCGCTTTCAGGCGGGCTTTTTCTTCTTCTGGCAGTGCCAGACCGTCGATAAATTGCTTCATGCCTTCGGCGTCAACGCGCTTACCGCGAGTCAGCTCTTTCAGCTTTTCGTACGGTTTTTCGATGCCATAGCGACGCATAACTGTCTGGATTGGCTCAGCCAGCACTTCCCAGTTGTGATCCAGTTCCTCCAGCAGATGGTCACGGTTCACTTCCAGTTTGCTCACGCCTTTCAGGGTGGATTGATACGCAATCAGCGCATAACCGATACCCACGCCGAGGTTACGCAGCACGGTGGAGTCGGTCAGGTCACGCTGCCAGCGGGAAACTGGCAGTTTGCTTGCCAGGTGCTGCAATACCGCGTTGGAAAGGCCCAGATTCCCTTCGGAGTTTTCGAAGTCGATCGGGTTAACTTTATGCGGCATGGTGGAAGAACCAATCTCACCAGCAATGGTTTTCTGTTTGAAGTGGTTAAGGGCGATATAACCCCAGACGTCACGGTCAAAGTCGATCAGAATGGTGTTGAAGCGCGCAACGCAATCAAACAATTCGGCAATGTAGTCGTGCGGTTCAATCTGGGTAGTGTACGGGTTCCACTGAATACCCAGCGAGGTGACGAACTCTTCGCTGAACTGATGCCAGTCAACTTCCGGGTAAGCGGCGATGTGGGCATTATAGTTGCCGACAGCGCCGTTGATTTTGCCGAGGATCTCCACCTGATTAAGCTGGCGGTACTGACGTTCCATGCGGTAGGCAACGTTTGCCATCTCTTTACCGATGGTTGACGGCGTGGCTGGCTGACCGTGGGTACGGGACAGCAGCGGGATATCGCGATACTGAACGGCGAGATCTTTAATGCCATCAATCAGTTGACGCCAGTATGGCAGGATCACTTCATCACGCGCGGTTTTCAGCATCAACGCGTGGGAGAGGTTATTGATATCTTCCGAAGTACAGGCAAAGTGGATGAATTCAGAAACTGCGTGCAGTTCCGGGATATCGGCCACTTTTTCTTTCAGGAAATACTCAACCGCTTTAACGTCGTGGTTAGTGGTACGCTCGATGGTTTTGATGCGTGCTGCATCTTCTTCGCTGAAACTGGCGACAATTGTATCAAGGTAACCGATTGCGTCGGCAGCAAAAGCAGGAACTTCCTTGATCGCTGCGTGCGCGGCCAGTTTTTGCAGCCAACGTACTTCAACTTGTACACGGAATTTCAGCAAACCATATTCGCTGAAAATCCCGCGCAGCGCGCTGACTTTATCGCCGTAGCGTCCATCGACAGGGGAAACGGCGGTCAGTGAGGATAATTCCATAGATCACAACTCCGGGGTTAAATGAGCAAGAATTTGTTTTGCCTGAGTGGTCAGGCGATTACGAGAAAACATCAGTTGTAGACGTCCGCCGCCGACCTGGTGCCAGAGCACGGCGGCGCGAATGCCTGCCAACAGGGTGGCGCGGACTTTCGCCTGCACCTGTGGGCTTTGCAGTACAGCAGGAGATCCGGTGACCTGAATGCGCGGGCCTAGCGGGCTAATCACATCAACATAAATAGCGGCCATCGCGCTCATCAGCGTTTCGGACTGTAGATCGAAGTGTTCGAGCTGACGTTGCAGGCCGTTGATGCGGTTGCCCAGAGTGTCGAGCGCACCTTTCGCTGAGGAAAGTTTGCGCTCAAGCACCATCAGGCTAAGGGTGTAGCGGGTTAACTCAGCATTTAAGCCCTGGCGACTGCTGGCGTTGAGCACGCCGAGCAATGTTTCCAGCCCGACACGCAGGTTAGCTTCGCTGCCACCAAAAACCGCCAGCGTGGAGCTGGGGTTCATATCGATAATACTGTTGAGTGAGACGTGTAGCGCATCGGCATCACAATGCCCCTGGTGAGCGAGTTGTTGCACCAGGCGTGCCGACTGACAAATTCCGGCCAGGGCGAGGGTGATGTCATAGTAATTCTTTGCCACGTTCACTGCTTCCTTGTTGTAATTAAAGACAATAATCAGACCGGCAGCGGCAGACGCTGCTCAATAATACCGCCACCGAGGCACACTTCACCGTTATAGAAGACGGCAGACTGGCCCGGCGTCACGGCGGCAACCGGCTCATCAAAAATCACTTCAATGCGATCGTCGTCCAGCGCCTTGACGGTGCAAGGGATGTCGGTCTGGCGATAGCGGGTTTTTACCGTGCAACGCATAGTGCCGGTGAAGGGTTCGCGATCGACCCAGTGCAGCTGCTGGGCAATCAGACCGACAGACATCAGACGCGGGTGTTCATGGCCCTGCGCAACAATCAGAATGTTGTTTTCGACGTCTTTATCGACCACATACCACGGTTCTTCAGTGCCTTCTTTGGTGCCACCGATACCCAGACCTTTACGCTGACCGAGGGTGTGATACATCAGCCCCTGGTGCTCGCCAATTTCATCGCCGTCAACGGTAATGATTTTGCCCGGTTGCGCCGGGAGATAACGGCCCAGGAACTCGCGGAATTTACGCTCGCCAATAAAGCAGATCCCGGTAGAGTCTTTTTTCTTCGCGGTAACCAGACCGAGATCTTCAGCAATCTTGCGCACCTGCGGCTTTTCCAGTTCGCCGACCGGGAACAGGCTTTGCGCAATCTGCTCATGGCTGAGCGTATAAAGGAAGTAGCTCTGGTCTTTATTGCTATCCAGACCACGCAGCAGGCGGCTTTTGCCATCGACATCGGCACGACGAACGTAATGACCGGTAGCGATATAATCGGCACCTAAATCTTCGGCGGCAAATTCGAGGAACGCTTTAAATTTGATCTCTTTGTTGCACAGAATATCTGGGTTCGGCGTGCGACCGGCTTTATATTCGGCAAGGAACAGTTCGAAGACGTTGTCCCAGTACTCGGCAGCAAAGTTAACGGTGTGCAGTTCAATGCCGAGCTTATCGCAGACAGCCTGGGCATCAGCCAGATCCGCTGCCGCCGTGCAATATTCCTCACCGTCGTCTTCTTCCCAGTTCTTCATAAACAGGCCTTCGACCTGATATCCCTGTTGTTGCAACAGCCAGGCAGAAACGGAGGAATCGACACCGCCGGACATGCCGACGATTACTTTTTTTGCGGTTTCAGACATTGGATCACTCACGACATTGAACTTCAAGGCGGCGTATTCTATCACGCAGCCTTTTAGATGACACCCTTTGTAAAAGGCCAGTTAAAATCGCCAATCATCTCCAGCGGATAGCGTTGCCCACTTTGATAACAACGAATACTTTCCGCCACCAGCGGCGAGCGCAGATTTGACGCCTGTAAAATCTCTTCGGCGCTGACCCAACGGCAGCAGTCGATATCGCTGTCATGGGGCTGGGTCGGGCATATTTGCTCAAGCTCAATGGCAAACAGGAAGCGCAAAAACGGCGTTTTATCCGGCGCAATCCACTGATGCATGCGGATAAAATGTTGCGGTTGCGCGCTGATGCCCGTCTCTTCCCACAGCTCACGGGCGGCGGCTTCCACTAAGGTTTCATCGGCTTCCAGATGCCCGGCGGGCTGGTTCCATAACGCTTTACCATTAATCGTTTCTTCAACGATTAAAAATTTGCCCTCTGCGTGCACCACGCAGGCAACGGTAACGTGCGGTTTAAACATTTTGCGTCCTTAATCTGTCTCTTCTCGCCATTCGCCATTGGCAAGATTATCCAAAGAGTAATCACCCATCGCATAGCGAATCAGTCGCAGCGTGGGAAAACCAACATGGGCGGTCATGCGGCGCACCTGGCGATTACGTCCTTCATATAAGGTGATCTTAAGCCAGCTGGTGGGAATACTTTTTCGTTCACGAATTGGCGGATTACGGGGCCATAACCATTCCGGCTCCTCAACCATCTCCGCACCTGCGGGCAGGGTAGGGCCATCATTTAAGGTTACGCCATTGCGCAACGCTTCAAGGGCGTCTTCCGTGGGAATACCTTCTACCTGTACATAATAGATTTTCCCGGTACGTTTACCCGGCTGGGTTAAACGCGCCTGCAAAGCGCCGTTATTGGTCAGCACCAGTAACCCTTCGCTGTCGCGGTCGAGACGACCTGCCGCATACACCCCCTGAATCGGGATGAATTCTTTTAATGTTTTGCGTCCGGCTTCATCGGTGAACTGCGGAAGAACATCGTAGGGTTTATTGAACAGGATCACACGCGTGGGCTGGTTTTCAGGTTTTCGCCTGGTAGAACGTTGCGAGCTGAATCGCTTAACCTGGTGATTTCTAAAAGAAGTTTTTTGCATGGTATTTTCAGAGATTATGAATTGCCGCATTATAGCCTAATAACGCGCATCTTTCATGACGGCAAACAATAGGGTAGTATTGACAAGCCAATTACAAATCATTAACAAAAAATTGCTCTAACGCATCCGTATCGCAGGACGCAAACGCATATGCAACGTGGTGGCAGACGAGCAAACCAGTAGCGCTCGAAGGAGAGGTGAATGGAAAGTAAAGTAGTTGTTCCGGCACAAGGCAAGAAGATCACCCTGCAAAACGGCAAACTCAACGTTCCTGAAAATCCGATTATCCCTTACATTGAAGGTGATGGAATCGGTGTAGATGTAACCCCAGCCATGCTGAAAGTGGTCGACGCTGCAGTCGAGAAAGCCTATAAAGGCGAGCGTAAAATCTCCTGGATGGAAATTTACACCGGTGAAAAATCCACACAGGTTTATGGTCAGGACGTCTGGCTGCCTGCTGAAACCCTTGATCTGATTCGTGAATATCGCGTTGCCATTAAAGGCCCTCTGACCACTCCGGTTGGCGGCGGTATTCGTTCTCTCAACGTAGCTCTGCGCCAGGAACTGGATCTCTACATCTGCCTGCGTCCGGTACGTTACTATCAGGGCACCCCAAGCCCGGTTAAACATCCTGAACTGACCGATATGGTTATCTTCCGTGAAAACTCGGAAGACATTTATGCGGGTATCGAATGGAAAGCTGATTCTGCCGACGCTGAGAAAGTGATTAAATTCCTGCGTGAAGAGATGGGTGTGAAGAAAATTCGCTTCCCGGAACATTGCGGTATCGGTATTAAGCCGTGTTCTGAAGAGGGCACCAAACGTCTGGTTCGTGCCGCGATCGAATACGCAATTGCTAACGACCGTGACTCTGTGACCCTGGTGCACAAAGGTAACATCATGAAGTTCACCGAAGGCGCGTTTAAAGACTGGGGTTACCAGCTGGCGCGTGAAGAGTTTGGCGGTGAACTGATCGACGGCGGCCCGTGGCTGAAAGTCAAAAACCCGAACACCGGCAAAGAGATCGTTATTAAAGACGTGATTGCTGACGCATTCCTGCAACAGATCCTGCTGCGTCCGGCTGAATACGACGTTATCGCCTGTATGAACCTCAACGGTGACTACATTTCTGATGCTCTGGCAGCGCAGGTTGGCGGTATCGGTATCGCCCCAGGCGCAAACATCGGTGACGAATGCGCGCTGTTTGAAGCCACCCACGGTACTGCGCCGAAGTATGCTGGTCAGGACAAAGTTAACCCAGGCTCTATCATCCTCTCCGCTGAGATGATGCTGCGCCATATGGGCTGGACTGAAGCCGCAGACCTGATTGTTAAAGGTATGGAAGGCGCAATCAACGCGAAGACTGTAACCTATGACTTCGAACGTCTGATGGAAGGCGCTAAACTGCTGAAATGTTCAGAGTTTGGTGACGCGATCATCAAGAATATGTAATCACTACATGTGTTAAATATTGAAACGGGCGTATAACACGCCCGTTGTTTTTTGTTAGCATGCTAACGGTTATCAAAATTTTATCAAAACTCCCCTGCTAGTTTGGGGTAGTGTGGTCTGTCCAATGACTGCTCTACTGCCTAAGTCCCTATTCTCTTTTCTTTTAAACTGCGGTAAAGACCGGAATGCAACGGATCTGTATTAATAAAATAATAATGATCTCCCGTCTGGCGTTTAATGGCACGACGGTTATGCTCCCTGTTTGCTGACAGGCCCCGGCGCTGTGCGAGTTAAATAAACAGGTCTGCAGCTCTCCAGGGGGAGCCGTGGGCAAACACGGCACGATCCAGAATATCAACCCCCCTGAGAAAAAGGATTGTATTATATGGTAACACCATGCCGCATTAACGCGGCTGTGACACTGTCCCAGCTCCTGCAGAGCCAGGAAAGTTGCAGGACTCATCTGCGGGAGATGATAAATTTAATTCACAGAAATACGGACTGTAGCACGATGAGTTCTGACCAGATTAACGAACTGGCGGATGTCATGGCGACCGCACTGCAGCCAAATCAGATGGCTAAACTGCCGGATAATCCAGACATGCCTAGGGCGCGTGGTCTGCAAATTCCTGAGTCGTTCAGTTTTAGTTTTTCCGACCACACCATTACCTTCACCAACACGCATATGGATTTTAATGGGGACAATTGCGTGAATATTATGGTCAGCAAGGATGGGAGGAGTGCCTGTGGCTATGCTGATTGTTATCTGTTTAACGCCTTTGTCACAACACTGGTCTCACGCATTCGCCAGCCCGGAATAGATGATTTCAGCCCTTCTATCACAGAAGAAAAACAACGGGAAGGAGTGAATTACATGCTAACGCCATGCTACTCCAACCTCGCCATGGGCGCGACATTGCCCCGGCCCCTGCTGCTGCTCCAGAGCAGCGAGAAAATTCTGAATCAGATGAAAAATTTAATCATCGAGAATACGGACGAGGCTAACGAACTGGTAGTTGCCATGACGAATGCACTGTTTACGTACCGGGCGGAGGTGGGGGCTGACCCGCAACTCACTAAGCTTTTCACTGAGCCGTTCAAGTTTAGTTTCTGTTTTTCCGGCCACACCATCACCTTCACGAAAACTATTAGTAATAGCAAATTAGTGAATATTGATGTCAGTGATGGCAGTGTGAAGGTCTGTGGAAGTGTGGATAGTGCCCGATTTCACGCCATTGCCGCGACACTGTTGTCACATAACCAGCCAGAATCACTTGATTTCAGGTCCTCCCTCTCCGCACTGTCGGAAGAAAACCTGAGTGCGAAACATGAGACAGTCCCGCAACGTCGTGTCAGGGTAAGGTCGAAAGTTGCCATAAAGCTCCCCATTCCCTACGAGGTTATCCGGAAATGGTCGATGATGACCTCGGATGAGCGGCGCAACGTCGATTTCAATAAGTGGTGTGAGAGCCACAACATCCGACCGTGCACAGCACGTCATTACCTGAATTTGAGCAAGGACGGATTAACCTGGGTGGGCCGAGCGAAGCTGAACAAACCAGAGAAATGGAACAGAGTTACCAAAAATCTCGTCCGGGAATGGTCGAAGATGCCCCAGGTTCAGCGGGAAAAGATCAAGGGTGTTAAGGGGTTTTGTACTGACCACAGCATTAATATATTCACTGCCAGAAAATACATGACAGAGAATGGGCTTACCGAAAGGGGCAAGAGCAGGATAAAGAAAGGTTCGTAAGGATCCGGTAAATTCGCGTTACATAATCATCAGCCCCTTAAATCGAAATCATAGTGGAGGGGCTTTTTTGAATAAATCGTACTTTTACTGAGTTTAAGGATCAGACCACACATCATCTGCCAACACGGCTCGTCCCGTTACAAAGCAAAAGTTAGAATCACCAACTGGCACATCAATAACAGAGCTCTTATCAACCGAGGCCCCTCCCTGTCTGGTTGCACGAGGAGGTGATTTCGGATTGGTATAAGTCAGCAATGCCTTCTTCCCAAGGGCGACCTCAGCATTCAGCGTAACGGATGTAGAGGTGTAGCCGGATTAATCCGGCAAACCCATCAAAAAATCAGGACAGCAGCAGACGGAGTTTACGCCTCTCGGCTCTGTTACGAGCAGCTGCGCCGTGTGAAAATCAGCGCGCTCATCCCACCCCAAAAAGGAGCGGGTTACTGGCCCGGTGAGTATGCCGACCGTAACTGTGCAGTCGCGTATCAGCGATTGACCGAGGGTAATTCCCGGTGAAAATGGACAAAAGATTACAATCGTTGCTCAATAGCGGAAACGGCAATGTACAGGGTAAAACAGTTATTCTGAGGTTCTCTGATGCTGCTAGATTATGATAGGCCGGTTGCAGAGGCTTTGGTCATGGTGCATACGCTGAACATAATGACGAAGGTAGGTATACCAGAAAGTGTTCATACTGCCTGAAGATACAACCTGCTCAGGGGACACTTACCGAAAAATTATTTATTCGACAAAGCCCCATAGGGAGCGACTTGTAATGATGCAGGCCCAGCGGGAAGGCTCAACAATACATAACCGAACAGTGTTATAATAAGATTCATTTTGCTGATTGTTTCATAAGGACCAGTGAAGTAAGATCTAAGAAGAGTTAAAATTTATACAGTATAATCATGACATTGCAGTAAGGTGGTTATAATTGAAAGAACATTTGGATATGAATACATCTCATGTAAGAGTTGTAACTCATATGTGTGGGTTCTTGGTCTGGCTCTATAGTCTTTCAATGTTACCACCAATGGTTGTAGCATTGTTTTATAAAGAAAAAAGCTTGTTCGTTTTTTTTATTACTTTTGTTATATTTTTTTGTATTGGTGGCGGAGCGTGGTATACCACTAAAAAATCTGGCATTCAATTACGCACCCGTGATGGGTTTATTATAATTGTAATGTTTTGGATTTTATTTTCTATTATTAGCGCATTTCCATTATGGATTGATTCAGAGCTTAATTTAACGTTTGCTGACGCGCTGTTTGAAGGGGTTTCCGGAATAACAACAACAGGAGCAACAGTAATTGATGATGTCAGTTCATTATCTCGGGCATATTTGTTCTACCGGTCACAATTAAATTTTATAGGCGGTTTAGGGGTTATTGTTCTGGCAGTTGCTGTGTTGCCATTATTGGGTATTGGTGGTGCAAAACTTTATCAGTCAGAAATGCCAGGACCATTTAAGGATGACAAACTGACTCCACGCCTGGCTGATACGTCGCGGACACTTTGGATAACTTATTCTTTATTAGGCATTGCTTGTATTGTTTGTTATCGACTTGCAGGAATGCCGTTGTTTGATGCTATTTGTCATGGACTTTCTACAGTTTCTCTTGGCGGTTTTTCAACTCATAGTGAGAGTATCGGTTATTTCAATAATTATTTGATTGAACTGGTGGCGGGCTCTTTTTCTCTGTTATCGGCTTTCAACTTCACTCTTTGGTATGTTGTTATAAGCAGGAAAACAATAAAACCCTTACTCAGAGATGTTGAACTTCGTTTCTTTTTGTTAATAGCTTCAGGTGTTATCATTGTTACCTCTTTCCAGGTCTGGCATATAGGTATGTATGACTTAACTGGAAGTGTTGTTCATTCGTTTTTTCTTGCTAGCTCCATGCTCACTGATAATGGTTTAGCTACGCAGGATTATTCAAACTGGCCCACACATACGATAGTTTTTTTGCTGCTGTCAAGTTTTTTTGGGGGATGTATAGGCTCAACGTGCGGCGGAATTAAATCACTTAGATTTCTTATACTTTTTAAACAAAGTAAACACGAAATAAATCAGCTTTCTCATCCCAGAGCATTGCTTAGTGTAAATGTAGGAGGGAAGATTGTTACAGACCGCGTAATGAGGTCTGTATGGAGTTTCTTTTTTCTTTATACTTTCTTTACAGTGTTTTTTATACTGGTGCTAAACGGTATGGGATATGATTTCCTTACATCATTTGCGACAGTCGCTGCATGCATTAATAATATGGGGCTGGGTTTTGGGGCTACCGCATCCTCATTCGGTGTTCTTAATGATATTGCAAAATATCTCATGTGTATTGCTATGATTCTTGGTCGACTTGAAATTTACCCTGTTATTATACTATTTTCAGGATTTTTTTGGCGTTCTTGATATATAGTTAATTTATGATTGTGAATTTTATAGTATGTTGACCCCCTCATATGGACTGGACCCATAGGATTATTACCATCTCCGATGTGAAGTTGATAAAAAAATGCCTCTTTCTTACGCGAAATATCATCATTTCATCTGACGTGAATGCTGATAGTATCCAGGCTTGAGAAGCAAGCAGGCTACTCACTTAGCCTCGACGCCTCCTATTTACTATAAGAGACATCGAAATAACATTACAGTACAGTTTTTGCCCATCGCCTTCTGCGAAGTTTAGGAATGCAAGATGTTGCAGTGAGTCTTGTTCCACAGCGGGAACAGACAGCACCATGAGGTTGATTTAACTCAGGTTTATAGGTTGTAAAATTAAAACTTTGGCTTGAGCAAATCGGGCAGCAAAATTTAAGATTGGGGATAGCCCCTCCTGCCGGATACGTTGAAACCTAAGGTTAGTTCAGAAGGTAGAAAAAAGATAGGTAACTACGTTAAATTAATAGCATTAAACACTAAAAAAATAAACTCTGACGTCACATACATATCATTGTTTGACCACTCGGTAGAGGAACCAGAAACAAGTATTATGGGTTAAGTGCAGCTTCAGGTGTTGAATCTGGATTCAACGAATACATTCAGCACCATGCCTTCAAATAAAACAAAATCATAGAGCCCCTCTACGAAGGGGCAGTTTTTGGTAGATTTATCTATAGCATATAGGGAAGGTTAAATAACCCCCATTACTTGAGACCATGTGGACATATTTGCATAATGCAATGCTTATGCAGGCATTTATTCGTAATTTTGTTTGATTCTGTAGGACACTCTTGACTATTTTTGATTAAATTCCATAAATTTTTGTTGAATAGCGCCACGTTAAAAATACTGATCGGATATTCTTTATCCTCGAGTATAATACCTGACTTAATAACTGTAAATATGCTGCCAGGTGGGAGAAAGATATTTGAACGATACCAAATGATCATTTTTATATCGCTCCATATGACTGAAAAATATATACCACACGAAGGTTGTATTACAGTATCAATTACTATACACTTCATTTCTTCGCCTTATTCTTCTGTTCCAATGATGTTGATAAAGAATATCAATATAATTTGTACTATAGTCAGCTCAGATGAGGTTGAATGCAAAGGTGGTTTGTTCTTTATTTATATTTAAAGTTGTTTTTCTATCGCGGACGTTAGAGAAATATGCCAATGCATAATCTCTTTCCCCGCACTCATAATTAAATATGAATATAATCGCTAGTATCCGGGCACTCTTCGTGTATTAAAACTCCTGAGATGACTTAAATATCGTCTAATGTAAAAAGAAGCACCACTTCCAAAGCATTCCTGATAATATCTTTTTCAACAATGTCATCAGCAGATGATAAAAATGAGAGCAATTTCAGTATAATGCTCTTGTTATCCACGCGTTCGTTGCAAAGATATAAATCTCTAACTGCCTTATCAATTGCAAGTTTTTCTTCTGAAAGCCGACTATCATATTTATTCAAATATGCGTATAGGTTCATTTCAAAGTTCATTCCTTGACTTTGCATAGACATAATTGACTCCCAAGGATTTAATTAAGAATTTTATCCAAATGAAATTTAAAACAAGGGATCTCAACAGAGGCTAAACAAAATCAAATTTAGTAACATGATTAAATAATTCATTCCGTTTTAGTTCTGTTTAGTCAGGACGATATATATTTAATTTAAAGAAGGTTTTTAAACAAAGCATAGCTTTTATGCTGGTTTGTGCCACTTTGCCAACCACCATGGTTGGCTTTTTTATATAAAGATCATAAGGATGACTATCTTACTGACATGATGAAAAGGTTTCAATTATTGGGTTTTATAGTATCGGTTTGACTGTTATGAGCAGCGTTAACTCGTTCCTGATAATATTTTGTTATTTTACTGAATTATGATAGATCTCTGATGTGTTAAAATTTTGCTAGATTAATGGCTTGTTATTTTCCACATCTTCAACATACAACAGCGTATTATCAATAGCGTAGTAGCCGCGTTTGTTGTTATTAACATCGGTTACCCAGCGGAAAACGCCAGCACTTGCCAGTGTTGTACAATACTCCCAAAATGTAGAGTTCCCAGAAATATGAAGCAATGCCGCCTCTTTAATTTTTCCTGGGTTTTTGGTTGTACTGACTTTTAACAGGCTACGGTTTCCTCTTAATAACAAAACTGTTTCATCGTGAGTAATAATTCTGATGTTATCCGTAGCCAGATAATAAATGTAATGCACAATACGGTGATGTTTTAACTCTGAATAAAACCAGGAAAAGTTTTGCTCTTTTCTCACTTTTTCAAACATCTTTTGAAAAACAACGACCTGATCCATCAGGATAATAACCTTTTGTTAGTTGTGAGAGTGCGTAGTGTGCACGATCGGTTTTCTCACTTCAAGCTGGTCTGTCCTTTGGCTGTGATATGTACAAAGTGTGAAAGGGGGGGTTACCTGAATTCTCCCGGTGAGCATTTTGCAACGGATCAGCTCCGGTACAAACGCTGTTGTGGGTTCAGATTATAAGATTCTGTCTAAGGGGCGGGATAAAGGTGAAATTAGGGGGCATGAAAGATGACGTTATAACCTTGCTCACCCCAGTGTTGTAAAAGTTCGTTTTGCCTTCTCGTTGGTGCCATGCCTGTCCAGACAATCAATGTTTGCGTCGGGAACAGTTCCGGGCGCGGCGATTCAATGGGATCAGCAAGGACAGAAATATGCCATCCTGACAATGATAAACGCCATGCTTCCAGCCACAATCGTGCTCTCTCTTCAACATTCCACGCCATTAGAATGGCTTCTTTACCGGGCTTACGGCGCATTTCGAAAAGTGAGGCTGCTGCGTATTCAATTAATGCGCCGTCAAATATACTGCTCATAATGCGGGAGGTGTTGTGATCAAGCACGAGACGCTGACGAACAGGAAGGTAAACATGATTAATCAATTGATCTACCGGGTACTCTCGACCCAGTGAAATAATTCTCGCGCGTAGTTTGGCAGGATTAGCCATACGAAGAATTGACATCATCTCTTCTTGCAGGCGGCTCCAGTCATCTTCCGTATCCTGGCTGGTGGTTTCCAGTAATGCTTTAACTTTGCCTACAGGGACGCCATTACTTATCCAACGCTTGATCTCTTCGATGCGTTGTATGTCTTCTTCATCAAAGAGTCGGTGTCCGCCTTCACTGCGCTGTGGTTTTAACAAACCGTAGCGGCGTTGCCAGGCCCGGAGAGTGACAGGATTAATCCCGCAACGTTCAGCAACATCACCAATGCTGTAATAAGCCACAATTCCTCCTTGCGCTCATAAATCTCCGTCGCCTGTACACGACCCAATAATACTTTGTACAATATACGCTAAAATTGTACAAAGTATAAATAAGATTTCAGCTAAATTGGATAAAACATTATTTTTAATGTGGATTAAATTAAAACATAACGTATTCATTTTCACGATGATTTCCAGAAATCATGTGAAATAATGTGCTGAAAATTATTTTTTCTCCGGCCACGCAACTGAAGGGATACCATTCAATTTAGCTTTGGCAAACAGATCTCCCTGAAACATCTCAATTCCTGCAGATTCAAGCCACATCCACTCTTCTGGTGTTGCCACACCCATCGCAGAGACTTGAATTTCAAGTGATGTACAGCATTTTATGATCGCCTGAATAATTGCCTGCCGAGGCCCGCTTTTATGAACATTGGTAATCAATTCCTGACTGATTTTAATTCTGTCAGGCTGGAAGCGTGACAGGAGTAACAAACCAGCAAAACCTGTGCCAAAATGGTCAATTGCTACACTCATACCGGTAGCCTTAAGTGATTTAACAGCATCGGCAAATTCATCAAACCGAGATATGACCTCACTTTCAGTAAATTCCACGATAATTTGTTCAGGCACCAAACCATTGGCCTTTATTTCATCAAGTAAAAAAGAGACCGCGTCAGGCTCGTTAACCAGGGTCATAGGTAATAGATTGATTGAAATCATTTTATCACCGAGCTCAAGTGCGTGTGCCATCGCGAATGCAAGTGCCTTACTTTTGAGATCCGCTTTGTAGATTTCCCCGTCTTTACGCTGCCCAACCGCTATAGCTGATGGGCTATCTTCATTTTTTTGCACAATGGCTTCAAAAGCGATTATTCGCCGCGATAAGGGATCGACAATAGGATGAAAGGCAAAGTGGTCGTTTATAGTTGGTGAAAGGGTACAGGAATCAAGTTCTTTATCAGAACCGTCAGCGATAAAAAGCCAGGAGTCTTCGGCAGGGATCTCGAAATAGGTTGCTTGTTCGGTTGCAAGGACAAAAGTACGAAAAAATTGTAGCGCTCTGTCATCATAAGTTAGCTGAAATTTTGATGTACCCTTGTCGAATACGGCCTGTAAAACGTCATCTCGCTCGTGCAGGCGTAAATCAAATAATTCCATTCCTGCTTTGCCAAAACGGCGAGCAGGCGCGTAATCGCACAACAGTTCAACAATATTATAATGCCGTGGATCCTGGCATATGGCCCGATATATCAGTTGAACCTGTTCTTCCGGACCTTCCAGAAGCTGGAAAAAATGAGAACCATTAAACAGTAAGATCCCTGTTACGTCAGACTGCATGTTCCTGCGATTTGCTATCGAAACCATTTCTTCGATTTTTTTGACAGGTTCGTCGTCACGTATATGGCTACGATAAATAAGGGTGGTAAGCATTAACAATCCAGGGTAATGGGCGAGGCGAGAGTAAGACGGTAACAGACATATCTGCTTGTGTCTTTCTTTTAATACCAAAACATAACTGTTTCTTTACATTTATAAAAGGTGGAAAAAGTTGAAGATGAGTTCGTTTGGAATCTTGTATAGGTTGTCAGTCAAATGATGCAAATAATTTTTACGTATCTCATTGTTTTATAGGTGTTAGCACTAATTGCAAAAAAATAATTTATCATTCTGTACACATATTTCGTACAAGTTTGCTATTGTTACTGCACTTAACAACGTTTAACATTTTTAATAGAGGCGTAGCATGCAGCAAAATTCAGTGATTTCAGATTCTGCGGGGGCAATTACTCGTTACTTTGCAAAAGCTAACTTGCCTACTCAGCAGGAAACCCTCGGGGAAATTGTGACTGAAATTTTGAAAGATGGACGTAATCTGAGTCGAAAGTCGCTTTGTACCAAACTTCTTTGTCGACTGGAGCAAGCGACAGGGGAAGAGGAACAGAAACACTACAATTCACTAATTGGGTTGCTTTTTGAATAATGTGACAGCCTGATTATTTGACAGATTAACTATGAAGTCGTTATGAAGACATCTGATAATGAAAGTATAAAACATGAAATTACTGGCCAGGCGGTGCTCCAGATATTACGCATGAAGATAAATTTTTCGTTGCAGACTCTTATTAAGCAATTACTCGTAATGAAATCGGCTGAGGAAAATGCTTTCCGACGAGATTTAATTGACAGCATAATTCGTGATTTTAGCAACAGTGATACAGGAGGGCCAAACAGAAGAACAGCGATAGCTGACAATAAAAGTATGTTCAATGGTAAGAAAATAAACAGAATACATTAAAATTTCATAAGTAAGATGAGAGGTTACCATGCTTGAAGATACTACAATTCATAATGCAATAACTGATAAAGCGTTATCAAGCTACTTTCGCAGTTCGGGTAATTTGTTAGAAGAAGAGTCAGCTGTGTTAGGGCAGGCTGTGACCAATTTAATGCTTTCAGGCGATAATGTTAATAATAAAAATATTATCTTAAGTCTGATACACTCTCTGGAAACAACAAGTGATATTCTCAAAGCTGATGTGATTAGAAAAACACTGGAAATCGTGTTGCGATACACAGCTGATGATATGTGACTTTTTATTGTTTAGTATAACTAGCATAAGTTTATAGAAAACTCATTCATCTTATTTTTGTCTGTCGCTTAGACTATACACAGCATAATTCTATTGGATTGATATTTTTACGAGGCTGACATGAATAATTCAATTCCCGAGAGATTTATTTTTCAATGTGCTTTATTTAAAAATCTCGAGAGGGAGGTGTTCATGGCGCATGGGTATGTTAATAGTCATATTCTTGATCAGGCTTTACGCTTGCGTTTAAAAGATGAAACGAGTGTGATTCTTTCTGATCTCTACCTGCAAATTTTGCAGTACATTGAATTGCATAAGACAACACTAACGGATGTCATTATTAATGACAGGGAATCCGTGCTCTCTTAGAACTGAGTAAGGTTTTAAAATTACCATCAGCTGTATCATATGCTGGTGCAAAGTAATAATTTAAGTCGTTATGTTTCTTAATATATCCGGAATATCAGGGGTTAAACAAGAATGGAGAACTATTGTTCTCCATTCTTGACGTCTGACATCCTGCCAGATTTGCTTAATTTTACCCACATTAAGCACAATAATTAATAGGTTAGATGACGATGGAGAAAATTTTATCTTCGGCGTGGATATTTCTTATGCTCTCTACCATGCTCTCTTTAGACGCCAGCACGAGCGAATGAACGTCATTTTCATGTATTAAAATCCTTAGTCCGGGACAAGCGAATGCGCAATACACTCATACCCATCCTCGTTGCGATATGCTTGTTTATAACCGGTGTCGCTATTTTGAATATCCAGCTCTGGTATTCCGCAAAAGCAGCATATATGGCGGGAGCGAGATATGCTGTCAACAATATCAATCACATACTTGAAGAAGCGTCACAGGCGACTCAAGCGGCGGTTAACATTGCCGGGAAGGAATGCGACCTCGAGGAGCAATATCAGCTTGGCACCGAAGCAGCTCTGAAACCTCACTTGCGCACAATCATCATTCTCAAACGCGGAATGGTCTGGTGTACATCCTTGCCGGGGAATCGAGTCCTGCTGTCTCGTATTCCTGCTTTCCCTGACAGTAATTTATTGTTGGCTCCGGCAATCGACACCGTCAATAGATTGCCTATCCTGCTCTATCAGAGCCAATTTGCAGACACGCGTATTTTGGTCACGATAAGTGATCAGCATATTCGTGGAGCGCTTAATGTGCCCTTGAAAGGGGTAAGGTATGCATTACGCGTAGCGGATGACATTATTGGACCTACCGGTGACGTGATGACGCTTAATGGACACTATCCTTATACTGAGAAGGTTCACTCCACAAGATATCATTTCACTATTATCTTTAACCCACCACCATTCTTTAGCTTCTACAGACTTATCGATAATGGCGTAGGGGTTTTGATATTCATTCTGTTAATTGCCTGCGCCGCAGCCTACCTGCTTGATAAGTATTTTAATAAAAGCGCAACGCCTGAAGAGGTCCTGCGACGGGCAATAAGTAATGGTGAGATTGTCCCTTTTTACCAACCTGTGGTAAATGGTCGGGAAGGTACATTGCGGGGAGTTGAGGTATTAGCCCGCTGGAAACAACCTCACGGCAAATATATCTCACCCGCGGCATTTATTCCACTTGCTGAAAAATCTGGATTAATTGTTCCGCTTACACAAAGTCTGATGAATCAGGTTGTCACACAGATGAACGCTATCGCGAGTAAATTGCCGGAAGGTTTTCATATCGGAATTAATTTTAGTGCCTCGCATATTATTTCGCCGACGTTTGTCGACGAGTGCTTAATTTTCCGTGACAGTTTTACCCGCCGCGATTTAAACCTCGTTCTGGAAGTGACCGAGCGTGAATCATTAAATGTTGATGAAAGTCTGGTTCAGCGGTTGAACATTCTGCATGAAAATGGTTTTGTCATCGCACTGGATGATTTTGGTACTGGCTATTCAGGGCTTTCTTATCTGCATGATCTGCATATTGATTATATTAAAATTGATCACAGTTTTGTTGGTCGTGTCAATGCAGACCCGGAATCAACCAGGATTCTGGATTGTGTACTGGATCTGGCTCGTAAACTTTCGATCAGTATCGTCGCTGAAGGTGTCGAAACAAAAGAACAACTTGATTATCTGAATCAAAACAACATCACATTTCAGCAGGGTTATTATTTCTATAAACCGGTAACCTACATCGACCTGGTTAAAATTATCCTTTCTAAACCGAAGGTGAAGGTTATGATTGAGTAAAAATTGATCATTAAGACCATGGTGCGGTGTAATTATAGACAGCTAATTAGCTCGTTGCGTCTTGTTACTATTGTTCATTATTTTGTTTGCTATAATTGTTTGAAAGTTTTGACAGGATTGCCATTAGTAGCATGAACAATAGTAATAATCTGGATTATTTCACTCTCTATATCATCTTTTCCATTGCATTTATGCTGATCACCTTGCTGGTCATCCTTATCGCAAAACCCAGTACTGGGCTTGGAGAAGTGCTTGTGACGATAAATTTGCTGAATGCCCTTGTTTGGCTGGCGATCAATCTGGTTAATCGAGTAAGGGAAAAACTCGTTAGCCACAGGGATCAGCACTAATCTTTCTTTATGCTATAGCCGCTATATAGTAATAAGTATTGTTGTATTTGTGGTTTAATGCCGATTAAATTGCTTTGCTTGTTGTTGTGAGGGCGTATTGGCGGGTGTGATGTTTCATTGTAGAACTATATACAACCACCGCGTCGAATCAATCGACGCGGTAACAGACGAAATATTATTTTTTGCCGATAGCACGCATGGTGTCATCAATTGCCGTGATCAACAGCATTTGCGGGTCTTTAGCGCAAACCTGGTTCAGTTTTTCTACCACTTTGGCGCTCAGTTCCGGAGATTGCTCAATTTTTAAATCACGGCTGGCAACGCTGGCATTACCCATTACCGCAACAATTTCTGCAACTTGTGCGCTGTCAGTTTTTGCCATTTCGTTGGCTTCTGCGCAAGTAATATAGGTTTCTGACGGCAAACCGTTCTTAATATTGTAGTCCTGCGCCCAGGTCATTGGTGCGAAAACAAACAGACCCGCCAGTAAAGCAAATTTTTTCATCATCATTCCTTATTTCATTTTACCCAGAATTGCACCACCCGTACCGCCAATTACGGCACCTTTAATCGCCCCTTCAAGGCCATTGCCGGTCAGAACGCCAGTGACAGCACCAACGGCGGCACCCACTTTTGCACCTTTGCGCGCATTTTTGCCGTCGCGGCCTTTTTCTGTTACTGCACCAACGCCAGCGCCAACAGCTGCACCTTTCAGTACGCCATTAACGCCATTGCCAGTAAGTAAACCAACGCCTGCACCAAGTAGTGCACCTTTTGTGGTGCGATTCATATCCGCCATCGCTGGCGCGGAGCAGAGCAATGCTGAGATAAGCCCGAAGGCGAGTATTTTTTTCTTCAACTTAGATGTCCGGTATTAAGTAAGTTGCACACACAATAATTTCGTCTTCAATTAAGACCTGCTTAACTAAAGAACGCTCGCTATTATTCAGATAATTCAAAATGAGCGTGGCTGTGATGATAGGAATTATGTCTTTTACTTGAATGAGAATAATCTTAAATAAAAAATAACTCTTTGATTGACAATATTTTTATTCAAGAAGTGTCATTGGCTGTTAACGTGATGTTGTAAAGGTAAGATAATCTGATGCATCAATATTATTGTGTAATATTCATGTGAGTAGAAGATATTCATCAGAAACAATTATGTGAGTCATTTTACTTTGCCGACGGCCTTATTTTCGCAGAATAAGCGTACGACAGTCTTATCTGAAAAGATTAATTTTTATTCAACCACACTTCAGCGCGATGCGTCTAAAAATGCCTCTTTCTTATGCGGAATATCATCATTTCATCATGATGTCTTTGATGAGCGGTGAACACAATACACTTGCGCTGTCTCTTAAGGATGAATCCCCTGGTCTGGTGCCTGTGGGCCGATGTTGCAGCAGAGCTAAGGTCGCTTACCCGCTACTCAGTATTCACTTTTCAGAGGATGAAATTTATGAACAGGACCAGTCGCTATTATTTTCGCCGTTCAGTACTTTCCTTATTGATATCTGCCTTGATATATGCCCAGCCTGGAGAGGCTGCTTTCACATCAATCGTTACTGGTATCGTAAATGGTGAAACTGTGGATGGCGAGCAAATAGTAGATGAACGGGGGACAACTAATGATACTCATATCATTAATCACGGCCACCAGACTGTATTTGGTGGGGTGTCTAATGGAAGTATTATTGAAATGGGTGGACAACAAGATGTAGCAAACCATAACAATTATCAGGGGCAAGCTAATAATACAATCCTTCATGGGGGTACACAGGTAATTTATAATGGTGGGAATTCTAGCGGTACGATAATCGCGAGTGGCAATCAGCAAGTTTATAACGGTGGTACCAGCAATGGCACGTTAATCGAGGGTGGCAATCAGTACATTTATAAGGATGGTAACAGCAATGGCACGATAATTAAGAATGGTAATTCATACGTCGAAGGAGGGAGAGCAAACGGGACTGTCATTGATGGTGGTAAACAAACAGTAACAGCTCAGGGGCATGTTGACGGTACGACGATAAATACATCTGGTTCTCAAAACATCACACAAGGAAGTCTGGCAACGAACACAACAATAGATGGGGGCCGACAGTATGTAGATTCGAGTATTGTAGAAAACACTATCATTAAAAATGGAGGTGACCAAAGAACAATTAAGAGCCATGCGCTGGACACCACAATAGATGGTGGTCGACAGGATGTTGATTCAAGCACTGCACAAATAACCACCATTAAAAATGGAGGAATGCAGACGCTGCAAAACACGTCAACGGCGCACACTACCACGATCTATTCTGGTGGGACGCAAATTGTTGATAGCAGGAGCACCTCGAATGTTATTGAAATATATTCCGGTGGCGTGCTTGATGTTAGAGAGGGCACGGCAACGAATGTTACCCAGCACGATGGCGCGGCTTTAAAAGCAATGACTGACAGGTCGACGGTGAGCGGTACGAATAGTGAAGGGGCATTCTCTATTCACAATAACGTGGCAGACAATGTGTTGCTGGAAAACGGTGGTCATTTAGACGTATATGGTTCGGC
>NZ_PTRU01000025.1:0-55874 GCF_002965245.1 Escherichia sp. MOD1-EC6021
GAGGAAGAAACCTCATTGCTGGAAGCCTGGAAAAAGTATCGGGTGTTGCTGAACCGTGTTGATACATCAACTGCACCGGATATTGAATGGCCAGCCCTACCGTAGGGTAAGATATATAAATTCTATAATTAGAAGTATCTTTCCATTTAAGGCTAGGAAGGGGGGCTTGGAAAACGTAAGGAATCTCACACCGAGATTATTTTTATATATCAGGTGTCTGATTTTTTGCTTTAGCTCTTAAAATGGTTTGCCGCGAGGTTTTGAATTCTTGGGCAATGTCACTTATATTTATACCTGACTTAATTTGCTCTAGTACCCTCTGTATTTGTTCATCATTTAACACAGGTGGGCGACCAAATCGCTTTCCTGCGCCCCGTGCTCTTAATATCCCTGAATGAGTACGCTCAAGTAAAAGGTCTCGCTCAAATTCAGCGACTGCTGAAATTACTTGCATCATCATTTTTCCAGGTGGACTGGTCAGGTCAACGCCCCCCAATGCTAAGCAATGCACTTTGATACCTGCTTTGGTCAGTTGTTCCACCGTTTTACTGATATCCATTGGATTACAACCGAGGCGATCCAGTTTTGTGACAATCAATGCATCACCTCTTTTCAGTCGATCAAGCAACTGGTTAAAACCAGGACGCTCACTGGTTGCTGCTGAGCCGCTAATTTGTTCTTCAATTATTTGCTGAGATTTGATGTTAAAACCTGCACTTTCGATTTCCCGACGTTGATTTTTGGTTGTCTGTTCCAGAGTTGATACCCGACAGTAAGCATAAATTCGAGACATAGTGAGATCTTCTATACGAAATTGGTGTACATATCATAATGCATCTCAGAAAATAATTTTGATTATTTTTGTACATATTTGTATGTACACGTTCGAAAATAAACGAATGCGTATGCAACCCCGTAATTTTGGTGAGACCCAAAATCGATTTTGTGAAAAATGGCCTTAACTCGGTTTGTTTTTCGAGTTCCGGGCGGACTCAAGGAAGAAGAATAGTGTTGCGTGTTATTTTAACCAGATTTCAAGTTGTTTGGTCGTGGAAAAGTGGAGCAAAATGTTGTTAAAGTGGAAAAATGATAAAAAAGTAAGTTTATTATATTACATTTTACCATTTAAATTTTTGTTGTCTTTAAGAACTGATATCGCTGTTTGTAATAATTCTTTGTTATCCAGCCATGACTTTTTCTTTATGTTTCCTTCAATGTAATCAAGCAATGTTCTGGTATTGATAGGTCTTCCCTGTTTTGCTACTTCCACTACAGCATCCCCTAGGATAATTCTTACTTCAGGAAGCTGCGCAGGGAACCACTTTAGGGTGTCTTTTGATTTCATGAAGATATTCCTTAAAATATTATTGATTTTCATTGCGATATTGTATGTCTGATTCAGGATATGTTGACTTATACATCGGTTTTGTCTGGGTTATTGGATATGCCAATCCCTAATTTTATTAGAGCATGACTAAAAATGCTGAATATGATAAGGAGCGAAGTGATTATCAGTATGCTGTTCATATAGCCTCGAATTAGTAATGTGTTATATATGATATAGTTGACAATTTTTATCCTGGGTGTTCTTAAAGTTCGTAGATAAACATTGTCGTTTCAGGTATACAGGAATGCTAACAGGTGGCGGCAAAAATCAGGCGGTTTATGGCGCAAGCTGAAGTGGCAACTGCAAACTATCTTATGCAGAGACTCTACACGGATTGGGTTTAAAAGTATACATAGATAACAGTTTTTATCTGAAGAAGAAAAATATCAAGGTGATATAGCCTATATGCCTTTGATGCGGAGGAATGAATGTGATGGGAGTGATGTATCTGAATAGTTGAAAAACCGCAGACACGCCTTATGCAAGAACGTGCTGCGGTTGGCTGGTAAATTTTTCGATAGTGCGAGTATTGAATGATTTCCAGCCGTTATTGATTTTACGCGTAAATCCATGAAAAAACTACTTATCTGTTGGGGAGTTTTTTTGGGGCATATATGGGACAGAAATAGGCCCCAGATAGACACTGAGATCGAACTTAGGATGCTTTTTAAAAAATGCAACTATCTGAAAAAACCTAGAAAACGCCAAGGAAACCACAGGATGGGAAAAAACACCTGTGAATCATGGATTTCCAGTTATATTCGCTCGGCGCAGCGTTAGTGTTTCATGAAATATTTTTTCCTGAATCATCAACGGCAATGGCGTTAATTCTGGCAATGGGAACCTACGGTGCAGGTTATGTGGCGCGTATTGTCGGAGCATTTATTTTCGGCAAAATGGGCGACAGAATCGGGCGTAAAAAAGTGCTCTTTATTACCATCACTATGATGGGGATCTGTACCACCTTAATTGGTGTGCTGCCGACCTATGCACAAATTGGTGTGTTTGCGCCAATTTTGCTGGTGACGCTGCGTATTATTCAGGGGCTGGGGGCAGGCGCGGAAATTTCCGGTGCCGGTACGATGCTGGCGGAATATGCGCCAAAAGGTAAGCGCGGAATTATCTCCTCATTTGTTGCTATGGGTACTAACTGCGGAACCTTGAGCGCAACGGCAATCTGGGCCTTTATGTTCTTCATTCTCAGTAAAGAGGAACTGTTGGCATGGGGATGGCGTATACCGTTCCTGGCGAGCGTTGTCGTGATGGTCTTTGCTATCTGGTTGCGTATGAATCTGAAAGAAAGCCCGGTCTTTGAGAAGGTTAACGACAGCAACCAACCGACAGCAAAACCTGCACCTGCTGGTAGCATGTTCCAGAGCAAATCCTTCTGGCTGGCAACAGGGCTGCGTTTTGGTCAGGCTGGTAACTCAGGTTTAATTCAGACTTTCCTTGCAGGCTATTTAGTGCAGACGTTATTGTTTAACAAAGCAATTCCAACAGATGCATTGATGATCAGTTCGATTCTCGGCTTTATGACCATTCCGTTCCTTGGTTGGTTATCCGATAAAATTGGTCGCCGGATCCCGTATATTATTATGAATACCTCTGCGATTGTGCTGGCGTGGCCAATGCTTTCTATCATCGTAGATAAAAGCTATGCCCCGAGCACCATTATGGTTGCACTGATTGTGATTCATAACTGTGCGGTGCTGGGATTATTTGCTCTGGAAAACATTACCATGGCAGAAATGTTCGGCTGTAAAAATCGCTTTACCCGGATGGCCATTTCTAAAGAAATTGGTGGTCTTATCGCTTCCGGTTTTGGTCCTATCCTGGCGGGTATTTTCTGCACCATGACGGAATCCTGGTATCCGATCGCCATTATGATCATGGCATATTCAGTGATTGGTTTAATCTCTGCGCTGAAAATGCCAGAAGTGAAAGACCGTGATTTAAGTGCACTGGAAGATGCCGCGGAAGATCAACCGCGTGTTGTAACAGCTGCGCAACCTTCAAGAAGTCTGTAAATCCTCCATCCCTTCTCTTACCGGAGAGGGGATTTTTTATTCATATAACAAAACATGCAGCTTGCCATATTTAAATTTAAGGAATTGTTATGGGAAATAATTTGTTATCAGCAAAAGCGACGCTCCCTGTTTATGATCGTAATAACCTGGCCCCAAGAATTGTTCATTTAGGTTTTGGTGCATTTCACCGTGCGCATCAGGGCGTGTATGCCGATATTCTTGCTTCGGAACATTACAGTGACTGGGGATATTATGAGGTCAACTTAATCGGCGGCGAACAGCAAATTGCCGATTTACAACAGCAAGATAATCTTTATACCGTTGCGGAAATGTCGGCCGATGCGTGGACGGCTCGCGTCGTTGGCGTCGTTAAAAAAGCCTTGCACGTACAAATAGATGGCTTAGAAACCGTGCTGGCTGCGATGTGTGAACCGCAAATCGCGATTGTCTCTCTGACAATCACCGAAAAAGGGTATTTCCACTCTCCGGCGACCGGACAGTTAATGCTCGATCACCCGATGGTCGTTGCCGACGTGCAAAATCCCCACCAGCCGAAAACTGCAACAGGGGTGATTGTTGAGGCGCTGGCTCGCCGTAAAGCGGCAGGACTTCCCGCATTTACCGTCATGTCATGTGACAACATGCCAGAAAACGGTCATGTTATGCGTGACGTTGTCACTTCCTACGCGCAAGCTGTTGATGTAAAACTGGCACAATGGATCGAAGAAAACGTGACTTTCCCATCAACAATGGTGGACCGTATTGTGCCCGCAGTGGCAGAGAATACGCTGGCGAAAATCGAACAACTTACCGGTGTGCGCGATCCTGCTGGCGTTGCCTGTGAACCTTTCCGCCAGTGGGTAATAGAAGATAACTTTGTTGCCGGACGTCCGGAATGGGAAAAAGCGGGAGCCGAACTGGTGAGTGATGTGCTGCCTTATGAAGAGATGAAGTTGCGCATGCTCAACGGCAGTCATTCATTCCTGGCGTATCTGGGATATCTTGCGGGATATCAGCACATTAATGACTGCATGGAAGATGAAAATTATCGCCGTGCGGCACATGCCTTGATGTTGCAGGAACAAGCGCCGACGCTGAAAGTGCAGGGCGTGGATCTGCAAAATTATGCGGATCGACTAATTGAACGCTACAGTAATCCAGCGTTACGCCATCGAACCTGGCAGATTGCGATGGATGGCAGCCAGAAATTGCCACAGCGGATGTTGGATTCTGTTCGCTGGCATCTGGCGCATGACAGCAAGTTCGATCTGCTGGCGCTGGGCGTCGCGGGTTGGATGCGTTATGTCGGTGGTGTTGATGAACAGGGAAATCAGATAGAAATCAGTGACCCACTGTTACCTGTTATTCAGAAGGCAGTACAAAGTAGTGCTGAAGGGACAGCGCGCGTCCAGTCATTGCTGGCAATTAAGGCGATCTTTGGTGATGATTTACCAGGCAATAGTTTGTTTACGACAAAAGTAACGGAAGCGTACTTGTCTTTATTAGCGCATGGCGCGAAAGCGACCGTGGCGAAATATTCCGTGAAGTAAAAAAAGCAATGCCGCCATCGGCGGCATTCACACGCTTAGTTCATGCCGAGACGAATCAGGTCCAGTGGTGCCAGTTTCTCTTCACAACCTTCAACAACTACGGTTTTTCCGCGGCGGATTTGCTCAGCGGTCAGACCTTCAGTATCAATCGACAGGATCTTGCCAGTGTGACCGGTGCCGCTAACCATAACACGGCTGCCAGTGGTGATTGCGTTACGGTTACGATCGTAGGTCGTCATAGGTGTTTTCTCCTTTCTGATTTACAGTCGAAGCCCACGTAACGGGCGCAATATAAATACTCCTGTCGAGTGAAATATTTTTTGTTTTTGATCAAGCTCACATCTTTTTTGATGCATGCATGAGCCATATGACGGAGGGAAAAACTCTCACCCCGGATGGGATGAGAGGAAATGAATTACTCTTCGCTAAACCAGTCGCTGTTTTCCTGGCGGATCTGGCGCACGGATTCGCTGATTTCCTGCAAATGTTGCGTCATTGCACGTTCTACCGCATCGCCATCACGTTTTTGCAGGGCAGAGAAAATCTCAAGATGCTGGCGTAACAGCATTTCTGGTGGAGAAACGTGGTCGAAACTCATATAGCGCACGCGATCAACGGTCGCTTTCAGGTTCTCAATGGTATCCCACGCAAGTTGACAGTCGGCAATCTGCGTCAGGAGTTGATGGAAGTTGTCATCAAGTTCAAAAAAATCATCCAGTTGCTTGCGCTCAATGGCAATGCGTTGCTGGTGAAGATTTTGTTCCAGTTGGTAGCACTGGCTTTCGGTAATCATGCTCGCCGCCCGACGCGCCACCGCGCACTCAATGGCCTGACGGATAAAACTGCCGTTGTGCACCTGGGCCATGGAAATTTTGTTGACGTAGCTGCCACGCTGCGGACGAATTTGAATCAGGCCGTTTTCCGCCAGTTTAATAAAGGCTTCACGAACCGGCTGGCGTGACACATTGAAACGAACAGAAACTTCTTTTTCCGACAACGGCGTGCCTGGTGCAATCAGGCAATGGACAATGTCGCGGCGAAGAATACGATAAATCTGCTGATTGACAGGCTGTGTGGGATTAAGTTGCGTTTCGACGGTCATTCGTTCTTGCTTGTGAGTGAGTTAACTGCATGAGTCTACCACTTTTTTGTGACAAGCAATAACCCGGCAGTTACGCCGGGTATAAAAATTACTGACGGTGGACATTCAGTCCGGCATAGCTTTGGGTAACCGGCATCATTTCCAGGGTATTGATATTGACGTGAGCAGGCAGCGTTGACACCCACCAGACGGCTTCGCTGACATCTTCTGGCGTCAATGCAACTGTGTTTTGATAGGTTTTTTCGGCTTTACCGTCATCACCTTTAAAGCGGACATTAGAAAACTCGGTGCCACCCACCAGTCCCGGTTCGATGTCTGTGACACGTACTGCCGTACCGTGCAGATCTGTGCGTAGATTAAGGCTGAACTGACGAACAAACGCTTTCGTCGCACCATAAACGTTACCACCAGCATACGGCCAGCTGCCTGCCGTGGAGCCAATGTTAATGATATGACCATGATTACGTTCAACCATACCCGGTAAGACGGCCCGCGTCATATATACCAGGCCTTTGTTGTTGGTATCAATCATCGTTTCCCAGTCTTCAACGCTGGCTTTATGCGCAGGCTCCATGCCCAGCGCCAGACCGGCATTGTTTACCAGGATATCAATATTGCACCACTCGGCAGGAAGCGATGCCAGCATCTCTTCAATAGCGGCGCGATTACGAACGTCCAGTTGGGCGATATACAGATTATCACCCAGTTCGTCTTTTAACTCCTGCAACCGCTCCTGGCGACGGCCAGTGGCGATAACTTTATGCCCTTGTTGAATAAAACGACGAGTAATGCATTCACCAAAACCTGCCGTTGCTCCAGTTACTAAAACGATCATCTCACTGTTCCTCAACGCTTTTGTGTGTCAATAACATAGCACGTGATGCTTAAGAGCGGGTAATACTGGTTTGCAAGATTGCACTCCGTTATCAGTAAGCCTACGCTATGGAACACCTCGCGTTCAGGAGAAGAAAATGACAACAATGAATCCTTTCCTTGTGCAAAGCACACTGCCGTATCTGGCTCCCCATTTTGATCAAATTGCCAATCATCACTATCGACCGGCATTTGATGAGGGAATGCAGCAAAAGCGGGCCGAAATTGCCGCCATTGCGCTCAACCCGCAAACACCTGATTTCAACAATACTATTCTGGCACTGGAGCAGAGTGGGGAACTGCTGACCCGCGTCACCAGCGTTTTTTTTGCGATGACTGCGGCGCATACCAATGATGAATTACAGCGTCTTGATGAGCAGTTTTCCGCTGAACTGGCAGAACTGGCTAATGATATCTATCTGAACGGTGAATTATTCGCGCGAGTAGATGCTGTCTGGCAGCGCCGTGAATCCGAGGGGCTTGATAGTGAATCCATTCGCCTGGTGGAGGTTATTCATCAACGTTTTGTCCTTGCCGGAGCCAAACTTGCACAAGCTGATAAAGCAAAATTAAAAGTTCTTAATACAGAAGCTGCGACCCTGACCAGCCAGTTTAATCAGCGGTTACTTGCGGCAAATAAATCCGGCGGTCTGGTTCTGGACGATATTGCGCAACTGGCTGGGATGAGCGAACAGGAGATTGCGCTGGCGGCAGAGGCGGCTCGCGAGAAAGGTCTGGATAACAAATGGCTTATTCCGCTGCTGAATACCACCCAGCAACCGGCGCTTGCTGAACTTCGCGATCGCGCGACGCGTGAAAAACTATTCACTGCGGGCTGGACGCGGGCAGAAAAAAATGACGCTAACGATACCCGTGCCATTATTCAACGGCTTGTGGAGATCCGCGCGCAGCAGGCAAAACTGCTTGGTTTCTCTCATTATGCTGCATGGAAAATCGCCGATCAGATGGCAAAAACGCCAGAAGCAGCACTCAACTTTATGCGGGAAATTGTTCCAGCGGCGCGTCAACGTGCGAGCGATGAATTAGCCTCCATACAGGCGGTTATCGATAAGCAGCAGGGCGGGTTTAGCGCGCAGCCGTGGGACTGGGCATTTTATGCCGAACAGGTACGGCGGGAGAAATTTGATCTTGATGAGGCGCTGCTCAAGCCATATTTTGAATTAAACACGGTGTTGAATGAAGGTGTATTCTGGACCGCGAATCAGCTCTTCGGTATTAAGTTTGTCGAACGTTTTGATATTCCTGTCTACCATCCTGACGTTCGTGTGTGGGAAATTTTTGATCATAATGGCGTGGGGCTGGCGTTATTTTACGGTGATTTCTTCGCCCGTGATTCAAAAAGCGGCGGTGCATGGATGGGCAATTTTGTTGAGCAATCAACGCTGAATGAAACGCATCCGGTAATTTATAACGTCTGCAATTATCAGAAACCCGCTGCCGGTGAACCTGCGTTGTTACTCTGGGATGATGTGATAACCTTATTCCATGAATTTGGTCATACGCTGCACGGCCTTTTTGCCCGCCAGCGTTATGCCACGCTTTCCGGTACCAACACGCCGCGTGATTTTGTCGAATTTCCATCGCAAATCAACGAACACTGGGCAACGTATCCGCAGGTATTCGCTCGCTACGCCCGGCATTATCAGAGCGGGGCAGCAATGCCTGACGAACTGCAACAGAAAATGCGTAATGCCAGCCTGTTCAATAAAGGGTATGAGATGAGCGAACTGCTTAGCGCCGCGTTTCTCGATATGCGCTGGCATTGCCTGGAAGAAAACGAAGCAATGCAGGAGGTAGATGATTTCGAATTGCGGGCGCTGGTGGCGGAAAATATGGATCTTCCTGCTATACCGCCACGCTATCGCAGCAGTTATTTCGCCCATATTTTTGGTGGCGGATATGCCGCAGGTTATTACGCTTATCTGTGGACACAAATGTTGGCCGATGATGGTTACCAGTGGTTTGTTGAGCAGGGCGGATTAACGCGTGAAAATGGGCTGCGTTTTCGCGAGGCGATCCTTTCCAGAGGTAACAGCGAAGATCTGGAACGCCTGTATCGACAATGGCGCGGTAAGGCTCCTCAGATTATGCCGATGCTGCAACATCGTGGCTTGAACATATAAACACCACCAATGGCTGTCCTGGAGATATCGCCAGGACAGCCTGGTTATAGCAGTAATTGCAGCAGCTGGGCGAGGGCAAACCTCACCGCTAAAGCTAATACCGTTTCGCAGTCGCCAGCAAAATGCATAACCGCAGTGTAGTTCTGGCCTTTAATATGCCACGCGAACCAGACGGTACCCGCTGGCGTACCATCTTCACCGCCCTCCGGTCCGCCGTAGCCGGTAATGGCAATACTGACATCAGCATCCGCACGCTCTATGGCACCGGTTGCCATTTCTGCTGCCACTTTCTCACTCACCGCAGAATATCGTTCAAGAGATTGCTGGCTTACGCTGAGGATTTTCATCTTTGCCTGATCGGTGAAAGTAACAAATCCTGCACCGTAAAATTTGGGTGTATCTTCAGCTGCACACAGGGCGCTAGCCAACTTACCGCCGGTGCATGATTCGGCGGTAGTTAAGCGTAATTGATCCGCGATGAGTCTTTGACTCAACGCGGATGTCAGGTTTTCAATAGTGTCGGTATCTGCGAGTTGTACAATTTTATCTTTATTAATGTTCACTGTTTTTTGTCCACGCTATTATATGTAAAGGTGATTTGCTTTTTCTGTATGCTCGTCCAATATAATAATTTTCAAACATATAAATCCGATTATTCTGAAAATATGTTTAAGACTCTTCAATCTTCTTAACTTTAGTGAGTTAAATTCTCTGAATATTTGACAGCTAGTTGGCTGATTTTAAATGCCTTATAACAATTGGCAGTATTCTTATTTGGCAATTATAAAAATAGCAACCAGACTTAATAAGTCAAACCAAACGCAATTAAGGAGTTAGTATGAAATTTCAGGCCATTGTATTAGCAAGTTTTCTTGTCATGCCTTATGCGTTGGCAGATGACCAGGGCGGTTTAAAACAGGATGCAGCGCCACCGCCGCCTCATGCAATAGAAGATGGCTATCGCGGAACCGATGATGCAAAAAAAATGACCGTTGATTTCGCAAAAACCATGCACGATGGCGCTTCGGTTTCACTACGCGGTAATTTGATTTCTCACAAAGGAGAGGACCGTTACGTTTTTCGCGATAAGAGCGGTGAAATTAATGTTGTTATTCCTGCGGCCGTTTTTGATGGACGAGAAGTTCAGCCGGACCAGATGATCAACATTAGCGGCAGTCTGGATAAGAAAAGCGCGCCGGCCGTCGTTCGGGTCACTCATTTGCAGAAATAAAAATAAATTAGCCTGATGGCCTGAACTACTGGGCCATTAGGGTATTGGGTTATGCTATTTGTCATCCTTTTAATTGCGATAATGCAGAGTTAATTTATAGAATTAAACTCTTTTTTATCTGCTGATTTTGTTTTAAATCACAATGTTATCTCAGAGATGGCTCATAACTTCGGATTTCTATGAAAATATTGACGTAATTTTGCTTTTCTCTCGTTAGAATAGCGCGCACAAGGAACTGTGAAAAAGGAGTGGCAATGATCAAGAAGACAACGGAAATTGATGCCATCTTGTTAAATCTCAATAAGGCTATCGATGCCCACTACCAGTGGCTGGTAAGTATGTTTCACAGCGTGGTCGCGAGAGATGCCAGTAAGCCAGAAATAACGGATAACCATTCTTATGGACTGTGCCAGTTTGGTCGGTGGATTGATCATCTGGGGCCACTCGATAACGATGAATTACCTTACGTTCGGCTAATGGATTCTGCCCATCAACATATGCATAACTGTGGTCGGGAATTAATGCTGGCTATTGTTGAAAATCACTGGCAGGACGCGCATTTCGACGCCTTTCAGGAAGGGTTGCTTTCTTTTACTGCGGCATTAACCGATTACAAAATTTATTTGCTGACGATCCGTAGCAATATGGATGTTTTGACGGGTTTGCCGGGTCGTCGGGTTCTTGATGAATCCTTTGATCATCAGTTACGCAACGCTGAGCCTCTGAATCTTTATTTAATGTTGTTGGATATTGACCGATTTAAATTGGTTAATGATACCTACGGGCATTTAATCGGCGATGTAGTATTACGCACCCTGGCAACTTACTTAGCCAGTTGGACGCGCGATTACGAAACGGTTTATCGCTACGGGGGCGAAGAATTTATCATTATTGTCAAAGCGGCTAATGATGAAGAAGCATGTCGTGCAGGTATCAGAATTTGCCAGTTAGTCGATAACCATGCCATCACACATTCTGAAGGGCATATCAACATTACCGTGACTGCAGGTGTGAGTCGCGCATTTCCTGAAGAGCCTCTGGATGTGGTCATTGGAAGAGCGGACCGGGCAATGTATGAGGGTAAGCAAACCGGAAGAAATCGCTGTATGTTTATTGACGAACAAAACGTGATTAACCGAGTTTAAGCTCCGTTTAACATTCATTGAGAAAACTGATGCTACTGTGTCAACGATCCGTTATCAGTGCAGGAAAATGCCTGTTAGCGTAAAAGCAAAACACAAATCTATCCATGCAAGCATTCACCGCCGGTTTACTGGCGGTTTTTTTTCGCCGTCATAAAAATCAGGCCCCTTGTACACAGTTGTAACAAGGGGCCGGTTAGGTGAGGGATTATCTCCGTTCATTAGTCATCCCATTTGTGGCTGAAATACGCGGCCAGAAAACCAGAAAATAAAATTATTCCCAGTACGGCCATAAAAACATTCATATTACCCAGCATTATTTGCCTCCGTTTATGGTGTGGTGTGTTTCCTCGCTTACCTTAATTTTCATCTCAATGAGAAAGATATTAGCAGAGGTAACCTAAACGAAGGCTGAATTAAATTTTTATTGTGTTCGACTTAAATCAACAAAGCGCGGGCTGCCCCCACGGTCTTGCACGAATCCCTTTTAACATCAGCACCCACGCAGCAATGATCACCAACGCTAAGATGATAAACAGCGAGGAAGGCGGCAGGCTGGTTAGCACTACGCCACTCACTAATGGGTTAATCGCCGCACCAAGCCAGCCTAAAGACTGGGCGGAAAAATAGCTGGCTTTCATTCCTGCCGGCGCAATATGGTCAATCAACATATACTCGCCCGGCGCATAAATGATTTCACCGACAGTAAATACCGCAGCTGACATACCCCACAATAGTAGGCTGTTGCCGGAAAAAATAAAACCAACCAGACCGATGACGAAACAGAGGGTGCCTGCTGTCATCAGCGCGCGGATGTTAGCCGGGTTAAGGCGGCGGCCCACGGAATATTGCAACGTAACCACCATGGCAGCATTCACCGGAAGAACAACCGCGACCACCTTTTCGGCAAAATCACCATCAGCAATCACCATCACATATTGTGAAATGCATGAAGCAAATGCGCCGCTAACAAAAGAAGCCAGAAAGCCAGAGCAGGTAAACCACAACAGTGCTTTATCTTGTAATAAAACTTTCGGCGACCAGACACTGCCTGTTTCCGTGGCGATGATTTTCTCGCTGCGCTTTACCCAAATTTGAATGAAAAGCATGGGAAACGCGGAACAGATAGCAGCCAGCCAAAAAGGCAGATTGATGCTCTGCATGACCAACAGCGTGCCGAGCGGCGGACCGATGGTCCAGCCAATGTTTAACATGGTGTAGTTGATTGAGAAAATCTTCGTTTTGCTGGTGGACGAAAGATTGTCGGCAAACCAGGCTTTCAGCACGGTAGCAAAAACGGAATAGGCGCAGTTAATAAGGGCAAAAAAGAGCACCACCAGCGTCACGTTATTCACTAAAGGAATGGCAATAAAACCGCTAGCGAAGGCGGTAATTGCCAGTAACATATAGCGTTTCTTGTCGAACTTATCCGCCAGGATACCAAAACCGAGGCTAAAAACGACGCCAATAGTGAGCGCAATTGTCATCGCATAACCGATTAGATCGACACTCAGGCTGTACTGGCGACTCAAGTAAATGGTCATAAATGGCAGCGTAGCGCCGCGTCCGATGGTTAATAACAACGACGAGGCAAGAAGGGCGCTGGTAGAGCGTCGTAGGGATAAGTTCATTTGTCTGTCCGGCAGTGCGTTTCGTTATGTTTTGTTTTAGAGATGTAAAGAAATAGCATGGCAAAAATCCGAAGTATAGCGACTTATTTGCGCATTAATGCCGTCGTAACCGGCGACTAACGAATCAACTGTTAAAGAAAAGTAAATTCAGCTAAGTTGATTGCTTACAAAAGATGAAATTCAGAGGCGGTAGAATGTCGCGAAAAGATGGGGTGTTGGCGCTACTGGTAGTAGTCGTATGGGGGCTAAATTTTGTGGTCATCAAAGTGGGGCTTCATAACATGCCACCGCTGATGCTGGCCGGTTTGCGCTTTATGCTGGTCGCTTTTCCGGCCATCTTTTTTGTCGCACGACCGAAAGTACCACTGAATTTGCTGCTGGGGTATGGATTAACCATCAGTTTTGCGCAGTTTGCCTTTCTGTTCTGTGCCATTAACTTTGGTATGCCAGCTGGGCTGGCCTCGCTTGTGTTACAGGCACAGGCGTTTTTTACTATTGTGCTCGGTGCGTTTACTTTTGGCGAACGGCTGCACGGTAAGCAACTGGCGGGGATCGCGTTAGCGATTTTTGGCGTACTGGTGTTAATCGAAGATAGTTTTAACGGTCAGCATGTAGCGATGCTCGGCTTTATGTTGACCCTGGCGGCAGCATTTAGTTGGGCGTGCGGCAATATCTTCAATAAAAAGATCATGTCGCACGCAACGCGTCCGGCAGTGATGTCGCTGGTCATCTGGAGCGCATTAATCCCGATCATTCCTTTCTTTGTTGCCTCGCTGATTCTCGATGGTTCCGCAACCATGATTCACAGTCTGGTCACTATCGATATGACCACCATCTTGTCTCTGATGTATCTGGCGTTTGTGGCGACAATTGTTGGTTATGGGATCTGGGGGACGTTACTGGGACGCTATGAAACCTGGCGGGTTGCACCGTTATCGTTACTGGTGCCCGTAGTAGGACTGGCAAGTGCGGCACTATTGCTGGATGAACGCTTAACGGGTCTGCAATTTTTCGGTGCGGTGCTCATTATGACCGGGCTGTATATCAATGTGTTTGGCTTGCGGTGGCGTAAAGCCGTGAAAGTGAGAGGCTAAAAAGCCCCGAGATGTCGGGGCCAGAATAAACTATATAGCGTGTTGATTATAATAGGGCACGCCAAGCGCATCCGATTTATCACTGCCTGTGCTCATGTGGTTAAAATCAAATGGTGATTGTTCCGGTGATGGGGGAACAACCACCACATTGCCACAGGAAGTAACAACCGGCTGCGTGGTTTGTTCCGCAAAGCTCTGCGCAGAGAAGAGAATAAGCGCGGTTACCATTGCGGATAAAAGTGGTTTCATGATTGCCTCAGTGACGTTGTCACGTTATCAACTAGCTGTTGTAATGATTTAATGGATGTAAAAAGCGCGATTCGCCCTGCATATTGGTCATCCGGTATTTATGTGGCGGAACATCAAAGTAATTTTTGAAGGTTCGGGTCAGAGTTTGTTGCGACTCGAAGCCATATCGTTCTGCCAGATAGAGTATCGGCTCGTTACTTTCCTTCAGCTTTTGCGCGATTTCCGTCATCTTACGGCTGCGGATGTATTGGCCTAATGAATGACCGGTTTCTTTTTTAAACATCCGTTGCAGGTGCCATTTGGAGTAACCCGAACGCTCTGACACTTTCTCCAGTGACAGTGGCGATTCCAGGTTATCCTCGATCCAGTCCAAAATGCTATGAATGGTAATAGCGTCAGTATTGCGTCTGGACATCGTCATACCTCTTTTTTTGTTTACGGCAGGACTTTCTTAAGCAAATGCTCAAGTGTTGCCACTTCGTCCGCCGTCAGGTTTTTTGTTAATTCTTGATGCAGGTCCTGGCCAACTAATTGATGGCATTGTTCACATATTGCCGCGCCGCTGGTGGTAAGTTTTACCAGTACGCCGCGCTTATCATTCGGGTTCGGCAACCTTTCCACCCAGCCTTTACAAACCAGGCGATCCAGCATACGGGTCAGCGCTCCCAGGTCGACCGACAACACTTTTTTCAGTTCAACCGGAGTAATACACGACGCGCAGCGGATAGAGCAGAGCACCTTAAACTGTGCCGCGGTAATATCCAGCGGAGACAGATACTCGTTAAGCAGGCGATCTTTCTTCTGATTAACCATATGGATTAAGCGACCCAATGGAATAATTTCATTGAACAGATCGCTGGTACTTTTCACATTAGTTGCCCTGGCAAGTAATTAGTTGCAGGGGATAATATTGCCCAGGCAAGTATAAGTCAAATGAATGAATTGACCGATGCCACGTTTTGCTAAATCGGTTCAAGTTTTGGTCAATGCGATTCAAGGCTAGCTAAAGAGTGACACTTTATCGTTGTTTACCCCTTATACTTTTCGCTGATAACCCAGATACACAGGATAACAACCACTAATGTTAGATTTGTTTAAAGCAATAGGCCTGGGGCTGGTGGTGTTACTGCCGTTAGCTAACCCATTAACAACTGTCGCGTTATTTCTTGGTCTGGCAGGCAACATGAACAGTGCCGAACGTAATCGTCAGTCGTTGATGGCCTCGGTGTACGTCTTTGCCATCATGATGGTGGCGTATTACGCCGGGCAACTGGTGATGGATACATTTGGCATTTCGATTCCCGGTCTGCGAATTGCAGGCGGCTTAATCGTCGCGTTTATCGGTTTTCGGATGCTCTTTCCGCAACAGAAAGCGATTGATTCACCGGAAGCGAAAAGCAAGTCGGAAGAGCTGGAAGATGAACCCAGCGCCAATATTGCCTTTGTACCTCTGGCAATGCCTAGTACTGCCGGTCCGGGAACCATTGCGATGATTATTAGCTCGGCGTCCACTGTGCGTCAGAGTTCAACCTTCGCTGATTGGGTACTGATGGCTGCGCCGCCGCTGATCTTTTTCCTGGTGGCGGTTATTTTGTGGGGAAGTCTACGCAGCTCTGGCGCAATTATGCGGCTGGTGGGCAAGGGGGGAATTGAAGCGATCTCCCGTCTGATGGGATTCCTGCTGGTATGTATGGGTGTGCAGTTTATTATTAACGGCATCCTGGAAATCATTAAAACGTATCATTAAAAAAGGCCCGAATGGGCCTTTCAACTATTGCGTCTGTTCTTCGAGTGTCACTGGCCAGCGGCGAAAAATGATGATTGACCATATTAACGCGGCAAAAGCAGGCACCGCGCCCACATAACCAATCATCGACATTGACCAGTGCAGACTGACCTGATTACCTACCAACGCGCCAGCGCCGATTCCAATATTAAATATTCCCGAGAATAGCGCCATCGCGACGTCGGTGGCATCTGGTGCCAGCGCCAGCACTTTAACCTGCATACCAAGCCCGATGATCATCATCGCGATCCCCCAGAAAATACTCAGCACCCCGAGGTGTATTTCACTGTTCGCCGCAGGTAGCAGCAGTGCGAGGCACACCAGCAACAACGCAATCGCCGTACTCACCAACGCAGACGCATACTGATTACCCAGTTTACCGAAAATCACGCTGCCAATAATGCCCGCACCACCGAGTAATAACAGTAATGCCGTGGCAAAGTTAGCGCTGAATCCCGCAATGTTTTGCACAAAAGGCTCGATATAGCTGTATGCCGTGTAATGGGCGGTGACAACCACCACAGTTAACAAATAAATGCTCATCAATGCCGGGCGGCGGAACAATAGCGGAAGGCTTTTCAACGACCCTGAATGCTCGCTGGGGAGTAAGGGAAGTAACTTAATCAGGCACAGAAGGGTGATAAATGCCCCGATACCGATCGCGAAGAAGGTCATACGCCAACCGAAATACTGCCCCACAATGCGCCCGAGAGGTAAACCTAATACCATCGCCAGAGCTGTACCGGTGGCAATTAAACTCAATGCCTGTGCTCGCTTTCCGGCCGGAGCCATACGGATCGCCAGAGACGCCGTAATCGACCAGAAAATCGCATGTGCAAAAGCTACACCAATGCGACTGATCACCAGAACGGTAAAGCTCCACGACAAAAAAGACAGTACATGGCTGGCAATAAACACCACAAACAGGCAGATCAGTAATTTGCGGCGTTCAACCTGGCTTGTCATTAGCATAAAAGGCAATGACATTAGCGCCACTACCCATGCATAAATGGTTAACATGATACCGACTTGAGCGGTTTGCATATGGAAACTTTGTGCGATGTCAGAAAGCAGGCCAACAGGGACAAATTCGGTAGTATTGAAGATGAAAGCGGCGACTGCCAGCGTAACTACCCGTAGCCACGCCACTTTGCGGGAAACAGTGTTTGTTGTCATAACAGATTATCGGGTGAGTTGCGAAAAGTAATGAAATGATCTTAAAACGGTTAATGATGTGAATACAATGCATTTGTGATCTAGATCGCATTTCCATCTCTCTGACGGTTGTTCTGTCACGCGTCAGAGAGTTGTTAACATCACATTTTAATGACGATCAGGAAGGTCTGGCGTTTTGGTGGCTGATGGTAAAGATGGCCTCACAGGGGAACGAGGCCTGTTGTCCAGTAGTTCTTCGTTACTAATTTTGGGCGGAATTTCATTTTTTACAAAAAGTTTTAAAATCTTGCGTGCCATACGATGGATACTTTTATCTTCACTTAATAATGCCGGTATCAACACATCATTCAGGTCATTTTCATTAGGTTTCATAAAAATTTGAAAGTGCAATAACATATTTGTAAAAAATAAGAATAGACTCTGAAAGTGAGGTATTTCTTTGTTTGATAAAAGCGATAAAAAGCAGATACAAACTTCAGGTAGTACTTGTTTGTTAGAACCTAATGAATCCATGAGGTTTTGTAATAACTCCTCTTTTAATGGGCTATCCTGTATGTCGTAGATGGCGGTGATTAAGTTTGGGTTTTTATTCGCGAACCACCTGTGGACCTGCGGCTTATTCCATAGTCGGGGGAGTATGACAAAATTACCACGAGAGATAAAGTTCAGTACGAATAAATCAAACTGACGTAAGTAATCTGCAGCGGTATGATGCTCAGGAGGAAGAGGTTCAATATGTGGAGTATGAGACCTTTTGATGGGGACGCCGGGGCTGATCATTGGAAATTGTTCAATAAAGTCATTAAGAAACAGAAAGAGCACACGCTCGACGCCGGTCTGAAAGGCCCGACCCATAGTGACAGGCTTTGGGTCGGGAGCACAATAAATATTAATTTCCCCATCGTGGCGAAAATTATCTAAATAAATAGGGCTTAAATTTATTACTACCTGAAATTCAATGTTTTCTTTATGTCTTCCATTCTTAACAGGATAAGTGAGTTTAAATTGAACCTTTTCATTGTATAGCGTGTCGTTATCTCGGAAAGTTGTCCTCTGTATATAAGATAGGTTATCAAGATTATTGAATATCTTTTTGGTGTTTGAATTGATGTTTAAAGACGTACGCCACTCCTCATCACATATTATAATGCTGAGCGCATCAATAAAATCCTTCAAAACTTCTTTTACCTGAGGTGCAATATTGCGAACGGGAAAATCATCAGGAAGTGAGATGAAATTGCTGATGCTTACTGGCGTAACCATATTTGCCCCATATAGTCATAAGTCATCGGAACATCACTATATAGAGCATATGAGCTGCAAGAACTATCAAAAATAGCTCATTGGGAAGACGGTTTTGCTGAGTCAGACACATCGAGCAGTTGAATAAACGCTTCAAGAGGACGCGTTTTCGCACCGCGACGCCAGACCAGCCAGGTTGTTAACCAACGCCATTGCTCAGCCAACGGCCACGCTTCAACCTGGTGATGCCCCGGCATACTTTCCAGCATTGAGCGTGGGATAAGTGCAATGCCCGCACCCGCAACCACACAGGCTAACATACCGTGATACGACTCCATTTCATGGATGGTCCCCGGCGCTGCACCGTCGGCATGAAACCAGCTTTCAAAGTGGCGACGATATGAACAATTGGCACGGAATGCATAAATGTTACCGCCATTAACCTGACAGGCACGGGTTACTGGCGCATGTCCTTGAGGCGTGACAATCATCAACTCCTCGCGGTAGACCGGTATTCCATCAATAGCAGTATGGTTAATGGGCCCATCAATAAATGCCGCATTCAGTTTTCCCTCCAACACACCTTCCAGCATGGTGCCGGAAGGACCGGTGGAAAGCGAAAACTGAATTTTGGGATAACGACGGTTAAACTCCGCCAGCGTGGGCGGAATGCGCACTGCTGCGGTGCTTTCCAGCGAACCAAGAGAAAATAAACCTTGCGGCTCATCGCCAGCGACAACGCTCCGCGCTTCATCCACTAACGCGAGAATTTGTTGGCTATAGCGTAAAAAGTTATGCCCGGCAGGCGAGAGACGTAAACGCTGATTCTCGCGAATAAACAGATCAAACCCCAGTTCTGTTTCCAGCTGGCGTAGACGGGTAGTGAGATTCGACGGGACGCGATGCACTTTTGCTGCAGCCTGGGTAATGCTGCCAGCTTCGGCAACCGCGTTGAACATCTCCAGTTGGGTCAGATCCATGGCATTCTCAATTCGTGAATAAGTGGCTTAATATTATTCATTTTCAAGCAAGAGTAAATCTGCGTATCTTTTTACCATAACCCATAAAGGAGATACCCCGATGACCATTACTCCGGCAACCCATGCAATTTCGATAAATCCTGCCACTGGTGAACAACTTTCTGTGCTGCCGTGGGCTGGCGCTGACGATATAGAAAACGCACTTCAGCTGGCGGCAGCAGGCTTTCGCGACTGGCGCGAGACAAATATAGATTATCGTGCTGAAAAACTGCGTGATATCGGTAAGGCTCTGCGCGCCCGTAGCGAAGAAATGGCGCAAATGATCACCCGTGAAATGGGCAAACCGATCAACCAGGCGCGTGCTGAAGTGGCGAAATCGGCGAATTTGTGTGACTGGTATGCAGAACATGGTCCGGCGATGCTGAAGGCGGAACCTACGCTGGTGGAAAATCAGCAGGCGGTTATTGAGTATCGACCGTTGGGGACGATTCTGGCGATTATGCCGTGGAATTTTCCGTTATGGCAGGTGATGCGTGGCGCTGTTCCCATCATTCTTGCAGGTAACGGCTACTTACTTAAACATGCGCCGAATGTGACGGGCTGTGCACAGCTCATTGCCCAGGTGTTTAAAGATGCGGGGATCCCGCAAGGCGTATATGGCTGGCTGAATGCCGACAATGACGGTGTGAGTCAGATGATTAAAGATTCGCGCATTGCTGCAGTCACGGTGACCGGAAGTGTTCGTGCGGGAGCGGCTATTGGCGCACAGGCAGGGGCAGCACTGAAAAAATGCGTACTTGAACTGGGCGGTTCGGATCCGTTTATTGTACTTAACGATGCCGATCTGGAACTTGCGGTGAAAGCGGCGGTAGCCGGACGTTATCAGAATACTGGACAGGTTTGTGCAGCGGCAAAACGCTTTATTATCGAAGAGGGAATTGCTTCGGCATTTACCGAACGTTTTGTGGCAGCTGCGGCAGCCTTGAAAATGGGCGATCCCCGTGACGAAGAGAACGCTCTCGGACCAATGGCTCGTTTTGATTTACGTGATGAGCTGCATCATCAGGTAGAAAAAACTCTGGCTCAAGGTGCACGTTTGTTACTGGGCGGGGAAAAGCTGGCTGGGGCAGGTAACTACTATCCGCCAACGGTTCTGTCGAATGTCACACCAGAAATGACTGCATTTCGGGAAGAGATGTTTGGCCCCGTTGCGGCAATCACTATTGCAAAGGATGCAGAACATGCGCTGGAACTGGCTAATGATAGCGAGTTCGGTCTTTCAGCGACCATTTTCACCACCGACGAAACACAGGCCAGACAGATGGCGGCACGTCTGGAATGCGGTGGGGTGTTTATCAATGGTTACTGTGCCAGCGACGCGCGAGTCGCCTTTGGTGGCGTGAAGAAGAGTGGCTTTGGTCGTGAGCTTTCCCATTTCGGCTTACACGAATTCTGTAATATCCAGACGGTGTGGAAAGACCGGATCTGACGCTACATATTCAGCTCTGATATACTCGCAGGTCTTTTCAGACCTGCGGTCCAGGAGTAGAAAGTGGCAGTCGCCATGGATAATGCAATTTTAGAAAACATCTTGCGGCAAGTGCGGCCGCTCATTGGTCAGGGTAAAGTCGCGGATTATATTCCGGCGCTGGCTACGGTAGACGGTTCCCGGCTGGGCATTGCTATCTGTACCGTTGACGGACAGCTTTTTCAGGCCGGAGACGCACAAGAACGTTTTTCCATTCAGTCTATTTCCAAAGTGCTGAGTCTCGTTGTCGCCATGCGTCATTACTCCGAAGAGGAAATCTGGCAACGCGTCGGCAAAGATCCGTCTGGATCACCGTTCAATTCTTTAGTGCAACTGGAAATGGAGCAGGGTATTCCGCGTAATCCGTTTATTAATGCCGGTGCGCTGGTGGTCTGCGATATGTTGCAAGGGCGATTAAGCGCTCCTCGGCAACGTATGCTGGAAGTCGTGCGCGGTTTAAGCGGTGTGTCTGATATTTCCTACGATACGGTGGTAGCGCGTTCCGAATTTGAACACTCCGCGCGAAATGCGGCTATCGCCTGGCTGATGAAGTCGTTTGGCAATTTCCATCATGACGTGACAACCGTTCTGCAAAACTACTTTCATTACTGCGCTCTGAAAATGAGCTGTATAGAGCTGGCCCGGACGTTTGTCTTTCTGGCTAATCAGGGGAAAGCTATTCATATTGATGAACCTGTGGTGACGCCAATGCAGGCGCGGCAAATTAACGCGCTGATGGCGACCAGTGGTATGTACCAGAACGCGGGGGAGTTTGCCTGGCGGGTGGGACTACCAGCGAAATCTGGCGTCGGCGGCGGTATTGTGGCGATTGTTCCGCATGAAATGGCCATCGCTGTCTGGAGTCCGGAACTGGATGATGCCGGTAACTCGCTTGCGGGCATTGCTGTCCTTGAACAATTGACGAAACAATTAGGGCGTTCGGTTTATTAATGCAGTCTCTCGATCCACTCTTCGCGCGTTTATCCCGTTCAAAATTTCGCTCTCGCTTTCGTTTGGGTGTGAAAGAGCGTCAGTATTGTCTGGAGAAAGGCGCGCTAGTCATCGAACAACATGCGGCGGATTTTGTCTCTAAACGTCTTGCTCCGGCATTACCGGCTAACGACGGTAAGCAAACCCCCATGCGCGGGCATCCGGTGTTTATCGCTCAGCACGCCACTGCAACCTGTTGTCGCGGTTGTCTGGCTAAGTGGCATAACATTCCGCAGGGTGTTTCGTTAAGCGAGGAACAACAACGTTATATCGTGTCGGTAATCTATCACTGGTTGGTTATACAGATGAATCAGCCATGATAATTGCGGAAAACGATAAAATAGCATTCCCAGGATATCTTTATTTGCCGCCGCTGTCAGCGAACATGCTATCCTTTATGAGAATTTACTTATTACGTTGAGATAATTGCCACCCGCAATTGTATGGACAGATAATTAATGCATGTACAGCCCATTTCAACTTTCCGTTTGTTCCAGGAAGGTCATCTGCTACGTAATAGCATCGCTATTTTTGTGCTAACCACGCTGTTCTATTTTATTGGTGCAGAGTTACGGCTGGTTCACGAACTTTCTCTTTTCTGGCCGCTGAATGGCGTAATGGCGGGGGTGTTTGCCCGCTATGTCTGGCTTAATCGACTGCATTACTATGCGATCAGTTATGTGGCAATGCTGGTTTATGATGCCATAACCACCGAATGGGGGCTGGTTTCACTGGCTATCAATTTCTCCAATATGATGTTTATTGTTACCGTCGCCTTACTGGTCGCGCGGGATAAGCGTCTGGGGAAAAATAAGTACGAGCCAGTAAGTGCCTTACGGCTATTTAATTACTGTCTGATTGCCGCATTATTATGCGCTATTGTCGGGGCGATTGGTTCGGTCAGTATTGATAGTCTGGATTTCTGGCCTTTGCTTGCCGACTGGTTCAGTGAGCAATTCTCAACGGGCGTGTTGATCGTGCCTTGTATGCTGACGTTGGCAATTCCTGGAGTGCTGCCGCGCTTTAAAGCAGAACAGATGATGCCCGCTATCGCGCTTATTGTGTCGGTTGTTGCCTCGGTAGTCATTGGCGGAGCGGGGAGTCTGGCGTTCCCGCTGCCTGCATTAATCTGGTGTGCAGTGCGCTATACGCCGCAGGTAACATGTCTGTTGACCTTTGTCACCGGTGCGGTGGAAATCGTACTGGTGGCAAATTCGGTGATTGATATCTCGGTCGGTTCGCCGTTCTCCATTCCGCAAATGTTCTCCGCACGTCTCGGTATTGCCACGATGGCGATATGCCCAATTATGGTTTCTTTTAGCGTGGCAGCGATCAATTCGCTAATGAAGCAAGTTGCGCTGCGAGCCGACTTTGATTTTCTGACTCAGGTTTACTCACGGTCCGGTCTTTATGAGGCGCTGAAAAGTCCATCGCTGAAACAGACACAACATCTGACTGTCATGCTGCTTGATATCGACTATTTCAAAAGCATTAACGATAACTATGGACATGAATGTGGCGATAAAGTGTTAAGCGTGTTTGCCCAGCATATTCAAAAGATTGTCGGTGATAAGGGGCTGGTGGCGCGAATGGGCGGCGAAGAATTTGCTGTTGCAGTGCCATCGGTGAATCCTGTCGATGGTCTGTTAATGGCGGAAAAAATCCGTAAAGGCGTTGAACTGCAACCATTCACCTGGCAACAAAAAACGCTTTATCTCACGGTAAGTATTGGCGTCGGTAGTGGTTGCGCATCGTACCGAACGCTGACCGATGACTTTAATAAATTGATGGTCGAAGCCGATACATGTCTATATCGCTCGAAGAAAGATGGGCGCAACCGTACCAGCACTATGCGTTACGGTGAGGAAGTTGTCTGACATCTTTATTCATGCAGAGCGATTTTAACGGAATGTGTTCTACCACTTTATTGAGCGAATAAAAGGCGTAGTTCCTCGATTAAACCATGATCCGCGCCACACTTTTCTCATAAAACTGCTCATTAATCATCAGGAGTTGATCAAAACAGGGGTTCGGCGTATTAAAGTTTGCTAACCTGTCGTACCAATTCAAACAGGTTGTATGACTAATCAGAAGGGAACCCATTGTGAAAACACTAAATCGTCGCGATTTTCCCGGTGCACAGTATCCAGAACGTATCATTCAGTTTGGTGAAGGTAACTTCCTGCGCGCCTTTGTTGACTGGCAAATCGATCTCCTGAATGAGCACACCGATCTGAATTCTGGCGTGGTCGTTGTTCGTCCGATTGAAACTTCATTCCCGCCGTCATTGAGCACGCAGGATGGTCTGTACACCACCATTATCCGTGGTTTGAATGAGAAGGGGGAGGCGGTCAGCGACGCGCGTCTGATTCGCTCGGTTAATCGTGAAATCAGCGTCTACAGTGAATACGATGAATTCCTGAAACTGGCGCACAACCCGGAAATGCGCTTTGTTTTCTCTAACACCACCGAAGCGGGTATCAGCTACCATGCGGGCGATAAATTCGATGACGCGCCAGCGGTAAGTTATCCGGCAAAACTGACCCGTCTGCTGTTCGAACGTTTTAGCCATTTCAACGGAGCGCAGGATAAAGGTTGGATCATCATCCCATGTGAACTGATCGACTATAACGGCGATGCACTGCGTGAACTGGTGCTGCGCTACGCGCAAGAGTGGGCACTACCAGAAGCATTTATTCAATGGCTGGATCAGGCTAACAGCTTCTGTTCTACGCTGGTGGACCGTATCGTTACCGGTTATCCGCGTGATGAAGTGGCTAAACTGGAAGAAGAACTGGGTTATCACGATGGTTTCCTCGACACCGCTGAACACTTTTACCTGTTTGTGATTCAGGGGTCGAAATCCTTAGCGACTGAGCTGCGTCTGGACAAATATCCGCTCAACGTGCTGATTGTTGACGATATTAAACCGTATAAAGAGCGCAAAGTGGCAATCCTCAACGGTGCACACACGGCGCTGGTGCCGGTGGCGTTCCAGGCAGGGCTGGATACTGTAGGTGAAGCGATGAACGATGCTGAAATTTGTGCATTCGTTGAAAAAGCCATCTACGAAGAGATTATTCCGGTACTGGATTTGCCTCGTGATGAACTGGAATCTTTCGCCAGTGCAGTCACCGGACGTTTCCGTAATCCGTACATCAAGCATCAGCTGCTGTCTATCGCGCTTAACGGTATGACCAAGTTCCGCACCCGTATCCTGCCGCAGCTGCTGGCAGGGCAGAAGGCAAACGGCACACTTCCGGCGCGCCTTACTTTCGCATTAGCGGCATTGATTGCGTTTTATCGCGGTGAGCGTAACGGAGAAACATATCCGGTACAGGACGATGCCCACTGGCTGGAACGTTATCAGCAACTCTGGAGCCAGCATCGTGACGGTGTTATCGGCACCCAGGAACTGGTTGCTATTGTGTTGGCTGAAAAAGACCACTGGGAGCAGGACCTGACGCAAGTGCCTGGTCTGGTCGAGCAGGTTGCTAATGACCTGGATGCGATTCTCGAAAAAGGAATGCGCGAAGCTGTACGTCCGTTGTGCTAATACTCTGAACCCGGTTTCGACCGGGTTTCTTATTTCACTATATTAGTTACAACATCCTATGTGCCTTTATCATTAACAGGTGCCACATGCAGCACCTGTTAATGTTGTAAGCTTGTAGGTAATTTGTAAGTAGTGTCTTGAGAATGTGATCGTAATCACGTTTAATAGGGCGACTTTTCCACGCCTGAAGATAACCATGATCGTTCGTCCACAACAACACTGGCTGCGCCGTATTTTTGTCTGGCACGGTTCAGTATTATCCAAGATATCCTCGCGCTTACTACTCAATTTTCTCTTTTCTATCGCTGTTATTTTCATGCTGCCCTGGTACACGCATTTGGGAATCAAATTCACCCTCGCACCGTTCAGCATTCTCGGTGTCGCCATCGCCATTTTTCTTGGTTTTCGTAATAATGCCGGGTACGCCCGTTACGTTGAAGCGCGAAAACTTTGGGGGCAGTTGATGATTGCCTCACGGTCGTTACTGCGCGAGGTAAAAACGACATTGCCGGATTCGGCAAGTGTAAGGGAGTTTGCACGGCTGCAAATCGCCTTCGCCCACTGTTTACGCATGACATTACGCAAACAACCACAGGCGGAAGTGCTGGCACATTATCTCAAGACTGAAGATCTTCAGCGTGTACTGGCTTCAAACACTCCAGCTAACCGTATTTTGTTGATAATGGGGGAGTGGTTGGCGGTTCAGCGACGCAATGGACAGCTTTCAGATATCCTGTTTATTAGTCTTAACGATCGGCTCAACGATATTTCGGCGGTTCTGGCAGGCTGTGAGCGTATTGCCTATACGCCAATTCCTTTTGCCTACACCCTGATTTTGCATCGTACCGTGTATCTGTTTTGCATTATGCTGCCGTTCGCGCTGGTCGTGGACCTGCATTACATGACGCCATTTATCTCTGTGCTGATTTCCTACACTTTTATTTCGCTGGATTGTCTGGCGGAAGAGCTGGAAGATCCGTTCGGTACTGAAAACAATGATTTACCGCTGGATGCCATCTGCAACGCTATTGAAATTGACCTTTTACAGATGAACGATGAAGCAGAAATTCCAGCGAAAATTCTTCCCGATCGTCATTACCAGCTGACGTAATAATTACTCCGTACGCCGGGCAACAATAAACAGACGCGGAAATGCCAGCAGTATCTCTCCGTTCTCTTGCAGTGGATACTGCTCTTCCAGCATCTGATGGTAGCGCGTAAGAAAATGCTGCTGTTCGCTCTCGGTCAGATCCTGTAACCACGGACGTAATCCAGTGGCGGTCACCCAATCGATAATCGCCTGGTGCGACGGCATCTGGTGATAGTAGGTGGTTCGCCAGATATCGACCTCACATCCGGCTTCGCTCAAAATATCGTAGTAAGCATGAACGCCAGCCAGCGGCTCACGCCCGCGATCCGGGTAGTTTTGTTCCCAGGCGACTTCGCGCATGAGCACATGGGTAGGCTCTAGCCAGTTATCTGGCATCTGTACCGCCAGCACGCCCTGCGGACTGAGTAACGAAACCAGATGAGGGAACAGTTCGTAATGGTCGGGCAGCCATTGCAGCGAGGCATTAGCAAAAATCAGATCGAGTGCCTGTTCCGGTTGCCAGTTGCGGATGTCTGCTTCCACGAACTGGCAGTCTGGCAAAGCACTGCGCGCTTCAGCAATCATCGCCGGAGACGAGTCGATGCCTGTTATCCTGGCCGCAGGCCAACGTTGATGCAGCAGGGCGGTGCTGTTACCTGGGCCACAGCCAAGATCGGCAACGTATTCGATATTCTCCAGCGGCACTCTGGCAAGCAGCTCCACCGCCGGACGCGATCGTTCAGCGGCAAAGTGCAGATATAAAGAGGGGTTCCAGTCAGACATATTTTTACTCCCGTCAGCGCGTTACCCCAATTGTAGATAAAACTGATAAATTCGCCTCACGGCATCAACCCATTGAACAGACGTTTTTTACGCGGCCCGGTCATTAAAGATTCCAGTTTTGCGACACAGGTTTTGTAGTGGGGCGTGGTTTTATGGAACGCCACTGCGTCTTCATCTTTATAGGCTTCGTAGATATAAAAGCGCGAATTCACTTCCGGGTCCTGTAAGACATCGAAGCGCAAATTGCCTTCTTCCTGTACCGAGCCCAGGTGGTTCTGGCGAAAAACTTCGATAAACTCGTCAACCTTGTCTTCATGAACGTTAATTTCAACCAGTGTGACGTGCATAATTCTTCTCCTTAAATCCGCAGTTACTGTTTTTCACTCAGATAGAGTTCATATGCCCGATCAGCCGTTTCGTTATGGTGTACCACCGCCTGTACGGCTTTCATCATCGCCACCGGATGGTCAGACTGGAAAATATTACGCCCCATATCCACACCAGAAGCGCCCTGATCGATAGCCTGCCAGCACATTTCCAGCGCCTCGCGCTCCGGTAATTTTTTACCGCCAGCAATAACAATGGGTACCGGACATCCGGCAACAATCCGTTCAAAACCTTTATCGACATAATAAGTTTTGATAATCTGCGCCCCCATTTCAGCGGCGATTCGGGTAGCCAGCGAGAAATAACGTTGGTCGCGCACCATATCTTTGCCCACGCCAGTGACTGCCATGGTCGGCATTCCTACTTTCATTCCGGCATCGACCAGCTGAATAATATTTTTAATCGACTGATGTTCATATTCACTGCCGATATAAACCTGCGCTGCCACCGCGCAACTGTTCAGGCGCACGGCGTCATCCATCGATAACGCCACGGCTTCATTACTTAATTCCGCCAGAATAGAGTTCGCACCAGACGCCCGCAGTACTACCGGCTTATTGGTCGCCGGGGGGACTACGCTGCGCAAAATGCCGCGCGTACACATTAATACATCGGCATGTTCAAACAGCGGGGCGATATTTATATCAATGCGTTCAAGTCCGGTAGTCGGCCCCTGAAAATAACCATGGTCAAAGGCCAGCATCACGGTTTTACCCGTTTTCGGATTAAATATCCGTGATAAGCGTGACTGCATTCCCCAATCCAGCGCACCGCAACCTTTCAGGGTAAAAGGGATATTTTGTTGCGGTTGATCGGTGCGAAAATCTTTACCATCTTTAATATCGTCTAAATCTGCCATAACGTACTCCGGTTAAGTAATGCACATCAGAAATCGTATTTGCCGATATTCTCTTTGTTGAATATCACGCGCTCCGGTAACAGTACGATGCCATTACCATCCGCTTCGTAGTCATAGCCCTGAACGCTGTTTGGCGAGACTTCAACCTGACCTACGCCCTGAATATTCAGCTTGTCGCCCGTTTTCATTGATCCTTTTTTCAATAATGCATCCGCGACATAAACTGAAATTTTGCCTTGCTGAACCACATCCCACAGGCCAAATTCTTTCACCGTGCCGCGCTCTACATACGGACGCATCACGTTTGGCGTACTGAATCCGACAATCGCAACTTTGTCATTTTTCAGGTTTTCTGCGGCTTGTGCGGCAGCGGGCAGGGCGTTGGCGTCCGGGGCGATAATGGCGTCGAGATCGCTATAGGCTTTTAATATTCCTTCTGCGGTTTGTAACGATTTAGTGGCATCGTTATAGCCAAACTGCGTAGTGACAATTTCCCAGCCTGGATGGTCTTTGGCGATTTTCGCTTTCGCCTCTTTCACCCACTGGTTTTGGTCCGTAACGGTGGGGCTTGAGTAGAAAAACGCGACTTTGGCTTTGTCTTTATTCACCTGACGCGCCGCCATATCCACCAACATACCTCCCAACTGGGCGGGCGTTCCCTGATTAATGTAGTAAGAGCGGCACTCCGGTTTGGTATCAGAGTCCCAGGTCAGCACTCTCACGCCACGTTGCATGGCGCGTTTCAGTGCCGGACACAAGCCATCAGGCGAAACCGCAGAAACGATAATGGCGTTATACCCCTGATTGACGAAGTTATTAATCAACTGTACCTGACCAGAAACACTGGGTTCTGTCGGCCCGTCGTAGGTCACATCAACGCCCAGCTCTTTACCCGCTTGTTGTGCGCCGTTGCCACCGCTGGTAAAAAATCCCACGCCAACCAGTTTGGGAATAAAAGCAATACGCTCTGCGGCCTGCACATTCATAGAGATTGCGGCAATGCCAAGAGCGCTAAGTAAGGCGATTTTCTTAAAGCGATGAAGTGTCATGAAGATATCCTTTATGGCAATGGGTTATTGGCCCGACGCGCCAGCCACTCTTTAATTTGCTGGCGATGCAGGCTAACGGAACGACCTACGACAACGACGATAAGCAGCGCACCGGAAAGGGCGCTGGACACCTGATTTGGCACTCCTGCCATTTGCAAACCTTGTTGCAAATATCCCACTAATAAAACCGCAATGGCAGTGCCGATAATCGAACCGGAACCACCATAAATATTGGCACCACCAAGCACCACGGCGGTGATGGCGGGCATCAAAAACGACGCACCGAGATCGGAGCGTGCTGAACCAAAATACGATACCAGCAGCACAGCGGCGACCGCAGACGCCAGCCCCGTCATGGCATAGAGCGCACATAAGGTGCGGTTAACTTTAATCGCGCTATAAAGCGCCACGCGCGGGCTTTGCCCAATCAAAAACACATTACGTCCGGCATGGGTTTTATGCAGCCAGAGCCAGAAAACGAGGAGACATATCAGAAAGATAATCAGCGGAACGGGGAGTCCCAGCACATCCAGGTTAGCGAAATCTGTAAACGCCATCGGGAATCCACCAATACCTTCGTACCCCGTCGCTCCGGCCATCCCGGAAAGCAGCAGAGCGCTTCCGGCAAACAGATACAGCGTGCCAAGCGTAATCACCAGCGGGTTAACTTTGGTATAGATAATTAATCCGGCGTTAATCAGCCCGCACAATGCGCCGAGCAGAAAGGTCAGAAGAATCGCCAGCGGCATCGGCACGCCGCTTTGAAACAGTACGCCTAATGCAATGGCGCACAAGCCGATGGTCGAGCCAAACGAAATATCGATCCCGCCACTGACAATCACCATCGTCAGCGGTAGGGCGACAATGCCAATGCAGATAAAGTCACTGGTGCTGAACAGCAACATATTGAGATCTAACATCCGCGGGTTAATTAATTGCGTCAAAGATGTTCTGTTAGCCGCACAAGCTGCGGATGTGGCGATTGTCGGCATTGGGGCCGTGAGTCAACAAGACGACGCGACGATCATTCGCTCCGGTTATATCAGTCAGGGCGAACAGTTAATGATTGGCCGAAAAGGGGCGGTTGGCGACATTTTAGGCTACTTTTTTGATGCAAAAGGTGACGTTGTCACGGATATTAAAATACATAACGAACTGATTGGCTTACCTTTAAGCGCGCTGAAGACCATTCCCGTCCGGGTTGGCGTGGCAGGGGGAGAAAATAAAGCCGAAGCCATTGCCGCTGCAATTAAAGGCGGCTATATCAACGCACTGGTTACCGATCAGGACACAGCAGCGGCGATTTTACGTAGTTAAATTTGCATGACCTTATTACCGGGAATGATGGAGAACGTATAGAGGAACAGACAGAACGCATAAGCCGAGGATAATCTAATGGCTCGACTCTTTACCCCTTCAGAATCAAAGTACTACCTGATGGCGCTGGATGCAGGCACCGGAAGTATTCGGGCTGTGATATTCGACCTGGAAGGCAATCAAATAGCAGTGGGACAGGCGGAGTGGCGGCATCTGGCAGTACCGGACGTTCCTGGTTCAATGGAATTTGATCTCAACAAAAACTGGCAACTGGCGTGTGAGTGTATGCGCCAGGCGCTGCACAACGCCGGCATAGCCCCGGAGTATATCGCTGCCGTTTCGGCATGTTCGATGCGCGAAGGCATTGTTTTATATAACAATGAAGGAACACCGATCTGGGCCTGCGCCAATGTGGATGCCAGAGCGGCGCGCGAAGTTAGCGAACTTAAAGAACTGCACAACAATACCTTTGAAAACGAAGTTTATCGCGCCACCGGACAAACGCTGGCTTTAAGCGCTATTCCCAGATTACTTTGGCTGGCGCACCATCGTTCTGATATCTACCGACAGGCGTCGACCATCACCATGATCAGCGACTGGCTGGCCTATATGCTCAGCGGTGAACTGGCGGTGGATCCCTCTAACGCTGGCACCACGGGACTTCTTGATCTAACCACCCGTGACTGGAAACCTGCATTGCTGGATATGGCCGGACTGCGGGCCGATATTCTTTCTCCTGTCAAAGAAACCGGCACATTGCTGGGCGTGGTAAGTTCACAAGCGGCGGAACTCTGCGGTCTGAAGGCGGGCACTCCGGTGGTCGTTGGAGGAGGCGACGTGCAACTTGGTTGCCTGGGGTTAGGCGTTGTCCGTCCGACACAAACTGCCGTACTTGGCGGTACATTCTGGCAGCAAGTTGTAAACTTAGCCGCGCCGGTGACAGACCCAGAAATGAACGTGCGCGTTAATCCTCATGTTATTCCTGGCATGGTACAAGCTGAATCTATAAGCTTTTTTACCGGACTCACCATGCGCTGGTTCCGCGATGCTTTCTGTGCCGAAGAAAAACTGATTGCCGAACGTTTAGGCATCGACACCTATACGTTGCTTGAAGAGATGGCAAGTCGTGTGCCGCCTGGGTCGTGGGGCGTAATGCCGATATTCTCCGACAGAATGCGCTTTAAAACCTGGTATCACGCTGCGCCTTCCTTTATTAATTTGTCTATTGACCCGGATAAATGTAACAAAGCGACATTGTTCCGTGCGCTGGAAGAAAATGCGGCGATTGTATCAGCGTGTAACTTGCAGCAAATCGCTGATTTCTCGAATATTCATCCTTCATCGTTAGTCTTTGCCGGCGGAGGTTCAAAAGGGAAATTATGGAGTCAAATTCTCGCTGATGTCTCGGGATTACCCGTCAATATTCCAGTGGTCAAAGAAGCCACCGCATTAGGATGTGCCATTGCAGCTGGCGTCGGTGCCGGAATTTTTTCATCAATGGCAGAAACCGGAGAACGCCTGGTTCGCTGGGAACGGACGCACACACCAGACCCGGAAAAGCATGAACTTTATCAGGATTCACGCGATAAGTGGCAGGCAGTTTATCAGGATCAGCTGGGGCTGGTTGATCATGGACTGACGACGTCGTTATGGAAAGCGCCTGGGTTATAGTTTCATTGACAGCCACATCATGATGACTGTGGCTGTTAGTTTTTGAGTATTGGTATTCTTATTTCCCTTCTTTGGAGCTGGCTTGTTAAATGCCAGCTTGCAGATTCATCGTTCCATCACCAGTACTATATTCAAGGGAAAATTGCTATTTTTCTTAAAGCATTAAGCATAACCCTTATTTTATAGCAAATATTCCTAAAGGCATTAATGGATGAAAAAGGGTTTTAATAAACTTCTGTTTTTAGCAATTAGTGCTATTCTTTGTTAAATATGATGATGATAATCTTCTTATTGAAAGAAACAGTTTTCTTATTAAGCAACAATAACTCATGGTTCATTTTTAAATAAAATAAGAACTATGCAATTTTTAATCTATCGATTCGAAAGTATTAGCAAATTAGCCAAATTGACACCTTCCCACCTCCAACCAACACTCAATACAGACCTCTGACAACTTAATAAGTTTCATTTTTAACGTCTGATGACTCATCTCTTTCGTGGCTGTATTGTTTGTATATGGAGCGTTTATATGAATAGAATCTATCGCGTGATATGGAATTGCACCCTACAGGTATTTCAGGCCTGCTCGGAATTAACTCGCAGGGTAGGTAAAACATCAACGGTTAATTTGCGTAAATCCTCTGGATTGACAACGAAATTCAGTAGATTGACGCTGGGTGTTTTGCTGGCACTAAGCGGTTCAGCGTCTGGTGCGAGTCTGGAAGTTGATAATGGTCAGATTACCAATATTAATACTGATGTTGCTTACGATGCCTACCTGGTTGGGTGGTATGGCACTGGAGTGCTTAATATTTTGGCTGGCGGTAATGCCTCCTTAACCACTATTACTACCAGCGTCATTGGTGGTAATGAGGACTCAGAGGGCACCGTTAACGTTTTGGGTGGCACCTGGCGATTGTATGATAGCGGAAATAATGCAAGGCCTTTAAATGTGGGTCAATCCGGAACGGGGACGCTGAATATTAAACAGAAGGGTCACGTTGACGGAGGATATTTAAGGATAGGTTCTTCGACAGGAGGCGTCGGGACGGTCAATGTTGAAGGAGAGGACTCGGTTCTGACGACCGAATTATTCGAAATAGGGAGTTACGGTACAGGCTCATTAAATATTACGGATAAGGGTTACGTCACGAGTTCAATAGTCGCCATTGTAGGATATCAGGCGAACAGTAATGGTAAGGTTGTCGTTGAAAAGGGTGGCGAGTGGCTAATAAAAAATAATGATTCCTCAATTGAATTTCAAATTGGTAATCAAGGGACGGGCGAAGCAACTATTCGCGATGGGGGGCTGATTACGGCTGAAAATACGATTATCGGTGGCAACCTCACCGGTATCGGAACCCTGAATGTGCAGGATCAAGACTCTGTCATCACGGTACGCAGACTCTATAATGGATATTTCGGTAATGGCACAGTCAACATTTCCAATAATGGACTGATTAATAATAAAGAATATTCATTGGTGGGCGTTCAGGACGGGTCCCACGGTGTCGTCAACGTGACCGATAAAGGGCATTGGAATTTCCTCGGAACGGGCGAAGCTTTCCGCTATATCTATATCGGTGATGCTGGCGACGGTGAACTTAATGTCTCGAGTGAAGGCAAAGTAGATTCGGGAATTATCACTGCGGGGATGAAAGAAACAGGCACAGGCAACATTACTGTTAAGGATAAGAACTCCGTTATCACTAATCTCGGAACTAATCTTGGTTATGACGGCCACGGCGAAATGAATATCAGTAATGAGGGGCTTGTTGTCAGCAACGGAGGAAGCTCACTCGGTTATGGAGAAACCGGCGTCGGGAAGGTTAGCATCACCACGGGGGGGATGTGGGAGGTCAATAAGAATGTCTATACCACTATTGGTGTTGCGGGCGTCGGAAACCTCAATATCAGCGATGGCGGTAAGTTCGTATCGCAAAATATTACTTTTTTGGGCGATAAAGCAAGCGGTATCGGCACACTGAACCTGATGGATGCGACATCATCGTTCGATACTGTAGGTATCAATATCGGTAATTTTGGTAGCGGCATCGTAAATGTCAGTAATGGTGCCACTCTTAATTCAACGGGCTATGGATTTATCGGAGGAAATGCCTCCGGTAAGGGGATAGTTAATATTTCAACGGATAGTCTCTGGAATTTAAAAACGTCATCTACTAACGCCCAATTGCTACAGGTCGGTGTATTAGGCACGGGTGAACTGAATATTACCACCGGAGGTATAGTTAAAGCGCGTGATACACAGATAGCTCTCAATGACAAAAGTAAGGGCGACGTGCGGGTGGATGGGCAGAACTCTCTTCTTGAAACATTCAATATGAACGTAGGGACGACTGGCACAGGTACGTTAACCCTGACGAATAACGGCACGCTGAATGTCGAAGGTGGAGAAGTTTACTTAGGTGTTTTTGAGCCTGCTGTAGGAACGCTAAACATTGGTGCTGCCCACGGTGAGGCTGCGGCAGATGCCGGGTTTATCACCAATGCGACGAAGGTGGAGTTCGGTCTTGGCGAAGGCGTTTTTGTCTTTAATCATACCAATAACAGTGATGCCGGCTACCAGGTCGATATGCTGATTACGGGTGACGATAAAGACGGAAAAGTGATGCATGATGCAGGCCATACGGTGTTCACTGCAGGGAATACTTATAGCGGCAAAACGCTGGTCAATGACGGCCTCCTGACTATTGCGTCACATACGGCAGATGGGGTAACAGGCATGGGTTCGAGTGAAGTAACCATTGCAAGCCCCGGTACGCTCGACATTCTCGCATCAACGAACAGCGCAGGAGATTACACGCTGACCAATGCGCTCAAAGGCGATGGCTTGATGCGAGTGCAGCTGTCATCCTCCGACAAAATGTTTGGCTTTACCCATGCAACAGGAACTGAATTCGCCGGTGTTGCCCAACTGAAAGACAGTACCTTCACACTGGAACGCGACAACACCGCTGCGCTTACTCACGCGATGCTTCAGTCTGACAGTGAAAATACCACATCGGTAAAAGTGGGAGAGCAATCCATTGGTGGACTAGCCATGAATGGCGGTACGCTCACTTTCGATACGGATATACCTGCTTCGACGCTTGCGGAGGGATATATCAGCGTCGATACACTGGTTGTCGGCGCGGGTGACTACACCTGGAAAGGCCGTAACTATCAGGTAAACGGGACGGGCGACGTGCTTATCGACGTGCCTAAACCGTGGAATGATCCCATGGCGAATAACCCTCTGACTACGCTCAATTTGCTGGAACACGATGATAGCCATGTCGGCGTTCAACTGGTGAAGGCGCAAACGGTTATTGGGTCGGGTGGCTCATTAACGTTACGTGATTTACAGGGCGACGAGGTGGAAGCGGACAAAACGTTACACATTGCACAAAACGGAACAGTGGTCGCCGAGGGTGATTATGGATTCCGACTCACGACCGCACCTGGTGATGGTTTGTATGTTAACTATGGGCTGAAAGCGCTGAACATCCATGGTGGGCAAAAGCTGACGTTAGCCGAACATGGCGGAGCCTATGGCGCAACGGCCGATATGTCGGCAAAAATCGGTGGTGAAGGGGATCTGGCAATCAATACGGTGCGACAGGTTTCGCTTTCCAACGGTCAGAACGACTATCAGGGGGCAACCTATGTTCAGATGGGGACATTACGTACCGATGCGGATGGCGCGCTGGGCAATACTCGGGAACTGAACATCAGCAACGCGGCCATCGTCGATCTTAATGGATCGGAGCAGACGGTAGAGACATTCACCGGGCTGATGGGTTCGACTATTTTGTTCAAAGAAGGTTCGCTGACGGTGAATAAAGGTGGGATCAGTCAGGGCGAACTGACAGGTGGCGGAAACCTGAATGTTACAGGGGGAACACTGGCTATCGAGGGGCTTAATGCACGCTACAATGCGTTAACCAGCATTAGCCCAAATGCGGAAGTCAGCCTCGACAATACGCAGGGGTTAGGCAGAGGGAATATTGCCAATGACGGTCTGTTAACGCTAAAAAACGTGACCGGCGAACTGCGCAATAGCATAAGCGGTAAAGGTATCGTGAGCGCAACCGCCAGCACAGACGTAGAGCTGGATGGCGATAATAGCCGCTTTGTGGGGCAATTCAACATCGATGTAGGCAGCGCGCTCAGCGTCAACGAGCAGAAAAACCTGGGTGATGCTTCCGTTATCAATAATGGCCTGCTCACCATCGCCACTGAGCGTAGCTGGGCGATGACGCACAGTATCACCGGTAGCGGCGATGTGACAAAACTGGGGACCGGGATCCTGACTCTTAACAACGATTCCGCGGCGTATCAGGGTACGACGGATATCGTGGGTGGTGAAATTGCTTTCGGTTCCGACTCTGCCATTAATATGGCAAGTCAGCACATTAATATCCATAACAGCGGTGTGATGTCGGAAAATGTCACCACTGCAGGTGATGTGAACGTTATGCCTGGGGGGACACTGCGTGTCGCCAAAACCACTATCGGCGGCAATCTGGAGAATGGTGGCACGGTTCAAATGAATAGCGAAGGGGGGAAACCGGGGAATGTACTGACCGTTAACGGCAACTATACCGGAAACAATGGCCTGATGACGTTCAACGCGACGCTGGGCGGCGATAATTCACCCACGGATAAAATGAACGTGAAAGGCGATACCCAAGGGAACACTCGCGTTCGGGTTGATAACATTGGCGGCGTCGGTGCACAAACGGTCAACGGTATTGAACTCATTGAGGTTGGCGGTAATTCTGCAGGTAACTTCGCGCTGACCACCGGAACTGTCGAAGCTGGGGCTTACGTCTACACGCTGGCTAAAGGGAAGGGGAATGACGAGAAAAACTGGTATCTAACCAGTAAATGGGAAGGCGTAACGCCACCGGATACACCCGATCCCATCAATAATCCTCCTGCTGTGGATCCGGAAGGCCCATCAGTTTATCGCCCGGAGGCCGGAAGCTATATCAGCAACATTGCCGCAGCCAACTCGCTGTTTAGCCATCGTTTACACGACCGTCTGGGTGAGCCGCAGTATACAGATTCACTGCATTCTCAGGATTCGGCAAGCAGTATGTGGATGCGTCATGTCGGAGGGCACGAACGTTCAAGGGCCGGTGACGGTCAGCTAAATACTCAGGCTAACCGCTATGTATTGCAGCTAGGCGGCGATTTGGCGCAGTGGAGTAGCAACGCGCAGGATCGCTGGCATCTCGGCGTCATGGCAGGCTATGCCAATCAGCACAGTAATACTCAGAGTAATCGTGTGGGTTATAAATCGGATGGGCGCATCAGCGGTTACAGCGCTGGGATGTACGCGACCTGGTATCAGAACGATGCGAATAAGACCGGCGCTTATGTTGACAGCTGGGCGCTGTATAACTGGTTTGATAACAGCGTCAGTTCCGATAACCGTTCTGCTGACGACTATGATTCTCGCGGTGTGACGGCCTCTGTTGAGGGTGGATATACCTTTGAAGCGGGAACATTTAGCGGCAGCGAAGGGACGCTGAATACCTGGTACGTCCAGCCACAGGTGCAAATCACCTGGATGGGTGTGAAAGATTCTGACCATACCCGGAAAGACGGAACACGCATTGAAACGGAAGGTGACGGAAACGTGCAAACGCGACTTGGGGTGAAAACCTACTTGAACAGTCATCACCAGCGTGACAATGGTAAACAGCGTGAGTTCCAGCCTTACATTGAAGCGAACTGGATCAACAACAGCAAAGTCTACGCCGTGAAGATGAATGGTCAAACCGTAAGCCGTGATGGTGCGCGTAATCTCGGTGAAGTACGTACCGGGGTTGAGGCGAAAGTAAATAACAACCTTAGCCTGTGGGGGAATGTCGGTGTGCAACTAGGTGATAAAGGCTATAGCGATACTCAGGGCATGCTGGGTGTGAAATATAGCTGGTAAACCGTATAAGCCGCATGTCGAAGATGGCATGCGGCTGCTTAATATTGCCGACTTCAAACGACTTTTAAATCCTCCTTTTTATCCGCGATCGCGGATATCACAGTGTTTATCCCGTAGAGCGGATAAGATGTGTTTCCTGATTGACTTTATCCCCACTAAAGGATAAAACTGATAATATCCCCTTGAACGGATAAATATGCTGTGGACGTATGACATGATGAGCTTTCAGAAGATCTATAGCCCAACGCAATTAGCGAATGCAATGAAACTGGTTCGACAGCAAAATGGCTGGACGCAGAGCGAGCTGGCGAAAAAAATCGGTATTAAGCAGGCGACAATTTCCAATTTCGAAAACAATCCTGACAATACCACGCTCACGACATTTTTTAAGATTTTACAGTCGCTTGAACTCTCAATGACGCTATGCGACACGAAAAATGCCTCGCCAGAATCAACAGAACAGCAAGATCTGGAGTGGTAATGCCTAAACTTGTCACTTGGATGAACAACCAGCGGGTAGGCGAGTTAACGAAGTTAGCCAATGGCGCGCACACCTTTAAGTATGCACCGGAGTGGTTAGCCAACCGTTATGCCAGACCGTTATCACTTTCGCTGCCATTGCAGAGGGGGAATATCACCTCTGATGCCGTATTTAACTTCTTCGATAACCTGTTACCCGATAGCCCGATTGTACGTGACCGGATCGTTAAACGTTATCATGCTAAATCCAGACAACCGTTTGATTTATTGTCAGAAATAGGGCGAGATAGCGTTGGTGCCGTAACGTTATTACCCGAAAATGAAACCATAACGCGCCCGCTAATGGCATGGGAACAGCTCACTGAAGCCAGGCTTGAAGAAGTATTAACGGCTTATAAAGCAGATATCCCTCTAGGCATGATTAGAGAAGAAAATGACTTTCGCATCTCGGTTGCTGGCGCGCAGGAGAAGACAGCGCTGCTCAGAATAGGCAATGACTGGTGCATTCCGAAAGGAATAACGCCGACGACGCACATCATTAAATTACCGATTGGCGAAATCAGGCAGCCCAATGCGACGCTCGATCTCAGCCAAAGCGTTGATAATGAGTATTACTGTCTGCTGCTGGCGAAAGAACTTGGGTTGAATGTGCCGGACGCAGAAATCATTAAAGCGGGAAATGTGCGCGCGTTAGCGGTCGAACGTTTTGACAGGCGTTGGAATGCTGAGCGAACGGTTTTACTTCGCTTGCCACAGGAGGATATGTGTCAGACATTCGGTTTACCTTCATCGGTGAAATATGAATCAGATGGAGGCCCAGGCATCGCGCGGATCATGGCTTTTTTGATGGGGTCCAGCGGGGCTCTGAAAGATCGCTATGATTTTATGAAGTTTCAGGTATTCCAGTGGTTGATTGGCGCAACGGATGGCCATGCAAAAAACTTCTCCGTATTTATTCAGGCTGGCGGCAGTTATCGACTCACGCCATTTTACGACATCATTTCAGCATTTCCGGTATTGGGTGGCGCAGGAATACACATCAGCGATCTCAAACTGGCAATGGGGCTTAACGCATCCAAAGGCAAAAAAACGGCAATCGATAAAATTTATCCGCGACATTTTCTGGCGACAGCAAAGGTGCTGAAATTTCCGGAAGTGCAGATGCATGAAATCCTGAGTGACTTTGCCAGAATAATTCCGGCAGCACTGGATAACGTGAAGACTTCATTACCGACAGATTTTCCGGAGAACGTGGTGACGGCAGTTGAAACCAATGTGTTAAGGTTGCACCGTCGGTTAAGCCGAGAATACGGTATTAAGTAAGATATGGGGTTTGGCCGTTGTTAATGAGCAGGACAATCATGACCGCCAACGACTGGATTCTCCCTTGGTTTATGTTTGTCAAAGCTCAGTGAAAATGTCTAATCACTGGCTCATTAGAAATGTCCATATGTTGAAAAGGCCGCTGCGAAAAACCCTCCCGCAGCGGCCTCTTTAGCATAACGTCATTATGCGAACCAATTATGGTTTGAGTTTATACTTCTGACCATTAATGATTTTTTTGATTAACTCTAATGCAGCGGGGGAATATTTATGAACACCTTCCTTCCCCGTTTTCACTAGCACATGATAGTTATTATCTGAGGATTTAATATTAAAACCAGTTTCCTTGTGTATTCTTTCTAATACTTTATGGACGTAATGCCAAGATCCCATATCAAGTAATTTTGCAAGTTCAGATATGGTGTAGGGATAGCTTGCGTTAAGTGCTTGACCATTATTTAACTCTGCAATTCCATAAAGTTTCGCTAACACGTTATCTTGCTCAGCAATGTTCTTAAGCATTTCAAAATCATATGGAAGCTCTTGTTTTACAAGAGATTGAGAGGCAAATGTATAGGTTCTGGCTAATAGCGCCCTGACTAATTTTGGGTTAACACTGATTTCTGGCGTATTTGACGATAGGGCATCATAAATCCAACCGAAATCATTGGCATAGATCACTTTGATTCGGATGCTTTTATTTTCACCAACACCAATCAAAATCTCTTTCTGGTGTGAACCTGTACCTTCACATTCTGGACTAAAGGAAACCAAATAAATATTCGGAATCAAAGCGTTATTCGGCGCAATTATCTCATCAATATCAGACAGGATGGCTTTAATATTCTCATCATTAATACTATAGCCAATGAAGAACAACGGATGCTCGACGAAATATGTTAAAAGTTTTGCACTGATATACTTTTTACGCTTATAAAACTCAACATAATCTTCATTTGTTATAATGATGCTTTCTGGTTCTTTACTACTGCCGTGAATCTTCATGATTTCACCGTATGTAGTATAGTTAACAGTCACAACATTATGGCCAACTATCGGTTGGTAGTTATCAAATATCTTTTCAAGCAGATCGTCATAGTTTGTTGTAATAATGGCATGGGGCCTTACTTTTTTTAACTTTTCAATTTCTTCAGTGTACTCCATTGCTGAAAAATCAACCGAGTCTGAAAGGTTATTCAACAATGTTGCAATCTCATGCTTGATATAAATATCTTTAGAGCTTTTTCCATTGAAATACTGTTCAGGATAACGAGATGTCCCCACATCCCAAGCCCACTCAGCGTATGACTCAGAAAAATCACTTGCTATCAATGGTTTATTGTCATTTCTTGTTTGACTGTAGTAACCATACGGGCGAGTGATTAATGGGCAAGTTTCAGCGAGATACTTTAACAGGTTTTCCCAATCAGGAGCTTTCAAGTAGCGTTGAGATACCCCTGCACCCATAAAGAGAATTGGCTGTACCTGTAAACCTTCAAGACATGATTTGATATCTTCAATTATTTCTGTCTGATATTCAGAGAAGTCCATACTTTAGCCTTTAGGATGTGAGATGCTGGAGTAGTAAATCGCCGCGGAGCGGTTCGGGGTTCTGTGACACTCGAATTTTACCTCGGTTATATAATATCATTGAAGTTATTTGCATTTCTCAGAAATCTTCTCTGGCTTTAATTGCTATAGCCGAAAGATAGCGCACACATCGCCGTTGGTCAGTTAGTACGAGGTTTCCGCCAAGTTCACCTTTTACCAAAGATGGCTTCAGAGCTTCCCTGAAGCTTTATCATGGCTTCAAGTAGGTCATCTTCGTTCAGTGAGCGCTGAGATTTGTTGATGCTAGGGGCGTGCCGTCTGCGGGAAGGCTCATCACCAGAACAAGGTAACGATTGTGAGCGATTATTGTCCCGTTTTGTCTGGATCTGACGGGCAACATCCAACACATGGCCAAGTCTCTTGTTATCTACAATGGCGACGCTCTCAACCTCAGAAAGCCGGTCATAGGTGGAGTAGGGCAGCAGCATGCCATTTAGTCGCAGCTCCTTATGTCCGTCAGGATAATGCCAGACATCAATGTACTTGCCGATGGCTCTTCGACTGTATTCGCTGTCCTCAATCAGATAGAGGATTTTATCGTATTGTACAGTCAGACTTTTTGATACACGCCGGGGCTCTCGCCAGGTAAATTCCGCATCAAGGTCATCGTCTAGTGCCAGTGGCCGGTGCGCGTTAAAATCATGCAAGGGCGCTTTGGCAAAGCGTCGGTTGTAATCCGCAATGTATTCTTCTGCAAATCCATTGGCCGCTTCTATAGTACAGATTCCCCTAAGCCTGAGTTCCTTAACCAGCCGGTCCTGAAGGGTTAGATGAGCACGTTCCACACGGCCTTTTGCCTGACTGGTTTCTGCGCACAGCGGTGTGATATTGAGGGAGCGCATGGCCCTGGCAAACTGAGTTTCACCGGGACCGAGGGTAGCATGCTTATTGTTTACCCGGAAGACATTGGCTTTGTCGCTGTAGAGGATCATGGGCTTACCATGTTTTTCGATATAGCCAAGAGTTGCTTCAAAATAGGTAAATGTGGATTCAGATTTCACAAACAGCAAGTGCATCAGGCGACTGGTGGCATCGTCAACATAGACAAGAGCTGTACAGGGTCGACCCCGGTTTTCAAACCAGTGGTGGTCACAGCCATCAATTTGTATCAGCTCGCCAGTACAAGGCCGCCGGTAACGAGGCTGATGAATTTTAGGTGCGCGCTGTCTGCGTGGGATCCAGAGTCCGGCTTTTATCATGAGACGTCGGATGGTTTCTTTGCCAAGGACCAGACCGTGAACTTCCTCCAGTTTTTCCCGCGCCAGCGTGGGGCCAAAATCACGGTATTGCTCCCTGATTATACTGAGAGCCTGATCTGTCAGTGACGCTGGCAACAGACGGTTACCAGTGCGGCCACGACTCTGGTTGTTCATGCCAAGCGGTCCGAGTTGACGATAGCGTTTCAGCAGTCGGCTGCAATGACGTGGTGTAATGCCGAGCATCTCCGCAGCTTGGCCAGGACGCAGATTGCGATCGATGACATCCTGAAGGATTTTGAGGCGGTTGATTTCTTTCACGTTGAACATCCCGGCGTCATGTATAGCCATAGAAAACTCCTCATCAGGAAAAGTGAGTCGTTGTCTAGACATACAGGTCTGAGAACTATAGCCTGGACATTCCAATGAGCCACAAATAGACATTAGCATTGAGCCTCTACAATGTTGGTGCGCATAATGTATATTATGTTAAATAGCCTACGATGGTAAACAACTTCATATCTCTCCATTGCCTCTCACGAAAGGAACTGGACACACTGATCGAGCACGAATTACAACTGATGCTGGCTGAAGGCTTTGACAAGTCCCCTATTTCCGCCAAGGCCCTGCATATTCGGCTCAAGGCAAAAGGTATCGTTAACGGTGGTTTAAGTACGCTGAGCAGCCTTGAGCGAAAACGCCTAATTGCTGCCTATGTTGATCAGCAACTTGGCCCGTTGAATCTACGCCCAAAAGAAAAACAGCAATACGTCAACCGCAAAACCCGTCAGGCCTTGCTGGCCAGAAACCAGCAGTTGCAGGCGGAAGTCAGTGAACTGCAAGACCAACTGGCGCAGAATACCCTATCGTTGATAGAAATTGTCAAAGCGGTAAAAATCAATACGGTTATTCCGGTGGAAAGTCTGTTGCCAAACATGTAATTCGGGAGTTACACAAGTCGTCATAATGCTGGTTATAATTTTCGGCAAAGGGCATGGACGATTTATTTCCGTCATTCTGTATATTGCTTACCTTCCCAAATTTCTCCAACCGTTAGTTGGAGAAATTAGATGAGTCGTAAATCATGAATAAACCCCTTGCTCTATTCGAAAAATGAGCATGGCAACTTTCAACACCCCCTCTTCTGAGTCCATTATGGGGTCGTTTGCGGGAGGGGGCGGAATCCTACGCTAAGGCTTTGGCCAGCGATATTCTCCGGTGAGATTGATGTGTTCCCATCCGAGCGGCGAAACATGGGCCAAGAGATCGGGCGATAGCAGCTTTCCATCGCGTTTCTGGTTTGCAACGACCTCGCCGAGCTTCATGGTGTTCCAGAAGATGATGATGGCGGCGAGCAGATTCATGCCGGCGATGCGGTAATGCTGGCCTTCGGCGGAACGGTCGCGGATTTCACCGCGGCGGTGGAAGCTGATTGCCCGCTTCAGCGCATGATGAGCTTCGCCTTTGTTGAGCCCGATCTGGGCACGCCGTTGGAGTTCGGCATCCAGAATCCAGTCGATCATGAACAGGGTGCGCTCGACGCGACCGACTTCCCGCAGGGCTGTCGCGAGCTCGTTCTGCCGCGGATAGGAGGCGAGTTTCCGCAGAATCTGGCTTGGCGCGACGGTCCCGGCAGCAATGGTGGCGGCGATGCGCAGGATGTCGGGCCAATTGCGCTCGATCATGGCTTGGTTGACCTTTCCGCCGATCAACGCTCGCAGGTGCGCCGGGGCGGCCGACGGATTGAACGCGTAGAGCCGTTTGGATGGCAGGTCGCGGATGCGCGGAGCGAACCGGTAGCCGAGAATGGCACATGCGGCAAAGACGTGATCGGTGAAGCCGCCCGTGTCGGTGAACTGCTCGCGGATATGGCGTCCAGCATCGTTCATCAGCAGGCCATCGAGGATGTAAGGCGCTTCGCTTGCCGTTGCAGGAATCACCTGGGTTGCGAACGGCGCATATTGGTCGGAGACGTGGCTATAGGCTTTCAGGCCCGGGGTATTGCCATATTTCGCGTTGACCAGGTTCATGGCCTCACCTTGCTCTGTAGCGACGAAGAACTGTCCGTCGCTCGAAGCCGACGTGCCCATGCCCCAGAACCGGGCCATGGGTAACGCTGCCTGTGCCTCGACCACCATGGCCAGCGCCCGGTCATAGGCTTCGCCCTCGACATGCCACCGTCCAATGCGGATCAATTCCCAGAAGGTGTGGGTGTTTGTCGCATCCGCCATTTTGCGCAAGCCGAGGTTGATCCCTTCCGCCAAGATAACGTTCATTAGCCCGATCCGGTCAGCGCAGGGTGCTCCTGTGCGCAGATGGGTGAACGCTTCGGTGAAGCCGGTCGCCGCATCCACCTCCAGCAGGAGATCGGTGATGCGCGTGGGCGGGATCTGCTTGTAGAGATCGAGCACCAGATCTTCGGCGCCTGTCGGCGCGGCGGCTTCGAGTTTCTCGATATGCAGAACGCCGTTTTCAATCGACCCGCCCGGGATCGTGCCTGCGCGAGCGGCACGGCCAAGCTCGCGCAACCGCATGTCGAGGCGAGCTTGCCGGTCTGCCAGCCATTCCTCCGGCCGCAATGGCACAGCGAGACGACCGCCTTCCGCGATGGATTGTGCCGGAACGAGTGCGTGTTTCAGATCGCCATAGCGCCGGGACCTAGTAAGCCAGACATCTCCGGAGCGGAACGCATCGCGCAGATGGAACAGCACCGCGATCTCCCATAGGCGAGCGTCGCCAGCCCTCTGGGCCCGAAGGTGGCGATGCCATTTCGAGCTGGGCCGCAAGAAGCTGGTCATCGCGGCATCGTTCAAACCGGTACGAAGGGCCGTCACCGCTTCCAGAAGCGGCAGTGCAACGGGCGCAGCTCGCAGATCGAGCAGGCGCAACATGCGTGGAGCGTATCGGCGGAAGCGGTGATAACCGTCGAGCACATGATTGAGCGGATCGTCGGCCATGGTGGCGGTCAGCCTGGTTGCCATTGCAACAAGGGTTTTTAAGCCGTCCCACCCTGACCCACTCGCGATGACATCGCCCAGCGGCTGGCCATCATCCTGTGCATCGACCAGGGCGCCCCCGATCTCGGCGAAGGATTTCAGGGTGTCACGCACCACCCCCGCTTCGTCTGCGACCTTTGCATGGCAAATACGCTCCGAAGCACGGTAGAGACGGCCGACGATCCGGTCGTGGGTTTCGACCACTGCGTCGGCCAACATCGCCTGCCATTCCGAGACGCAAACAGCCAAGATCGCAAGCCGCCTGTCCTCCGGGAGATCGCGCATGCCGTCGGCATAATACCGTTCACCCTGCCTGCGCAGACGAGTCACCCGATGGGCAGGAACGCCGGCAAGCAGATCCTCGGGGAGATCGATGCGTTGCAGATATTCGAGCCGGTCGAGCAGCCGGTTGGCCGACGAAGAGTTCGAGCCAGGCTCGAACTGGCGCAGCCACACAAAACGGGTCACCCGATCATCAGCCGTCTCCTCGAGCAATGCCAGCAACTGTTCTCGGATCGACATAGGCAGCCGACTGGCGATCCTCGTCTCGATGCGTCGCTCGGCATCGACGAGAGCCGCGGCACAAAGCCGCTCGATCGTGGATGTCGCGGGAAGGACAGTGCGGGTGCGTCGGCACTCGGCTACGAAGCGACGGGCGATATCCTCGTTCGACACCGCCATCTCGGCTTCTCGGAACAACCATTCCTTCAGCTCGCTCGCACCACGTCCGGAGAAGGTGCGGAAGCCGTAGAGCCCCCGTAACTCGGCAAGATGCTCGTGCCGTGTTTCCTCGCGGGCAGCATAGTCTACGAGATCGTCGGCACCCAGGCCAAGCTGCGCTCCGATAAATTCGATGACCTCTGCAGGGATCAGTTCGCCTGGAGCCAGCACCCGGCCGGGATAGCGCAGGACACACAATTGCAGGGCGAAGCCGAACCTGTTGTGAGCGCGCCGACGCAGCCTGATATGCCCAAGGTCTTCATCACTCAGCGTATAGTGCTTGAGCAAATCCGTCTGTGAAGTCGGCAAGCGCAACAGCGCGTCTTTCTGCCGATCGGTTAGAGTGACGCGACGCGGCATACATGTTCCTTTTTCAAAATCTGATAGCGTTCAAGACGCTTTGTTTATGAAGCTGGTTGAGATACATTTCCAGAGGTCAATGCAATCGTGGCCGAAGCGCCGCCTCAAACCAACGTTTGTGATACATGCTGATCGGATATGCCCGCGTCTCCAAAGCCGATGGCTCGCAGTCTCTCGACCTGCAGCACGACGCCTTGCGCGCCGCAGGTGTCGAACGGGACAATATCTATGATGATCTTGCTTCCGGCGGTCGTGATGATCGCCCTGGCTTGACTGCCTGCCTCAAGTCATTGCGTGACGGCGATGTGCTGGTGGTCTGGAAGCTCGATCGCCTCGGACGATCGCTTGCCCATCTGGTCAACACGGTGAAGGAGCTGTCAGACCGCAAGATCGGCCTGCGGGTTCTGACTGGAAAGGGCGCTCAGATCGACACCACGACTGCGTCCGGTCGCATGGTGTTCGGAATCTTCGCCACCTTGGCCGAGTTCGAGCGGGATCTGATCCGAGAGCGCACCATGGCGGGTCTCGCCTCCGCGAGAGCGCGCGGTCGCAAGGGCGGACGAAAATTCGCGCTCACCAAAGCTCAGGTGCGTCTCGCGCAAGCCGCCATGGCCCAGCGCGATACTTCAGTTTCCGATCTCTGCAAGGAACTCGGCATCGAGCGCGTCACTCTCTACCGATATGTCGGTCCCAAAGGCGAGCTCAGAGACCATGGTGGTCTTGCCTCGGTTTCGTTCCGGTCTTTTTGAGAGCATTATTTGTTATCAAGGAGACCATATATGTCATTAAAGCATAGTGATGAATTTAAGCGTGATGCAGTTCGCATAGCACTCACTAGTGGCTTAACACGCCGTCAAGTTGCGTCAGATTTAAGTATTGGGCTTTCCACGCTTGGGAAATGGATCGCATCAATTTCCGATGAAACTAAAATTCCTACCCAAGACACTGATCTTCTGCGTGAGAATGAACGTTTACGCAAAGAGAACGGCTTTGTTGAATAAATCAGATTTCGGGTAAGTCTCCCCCGTAGCGGGTTGTGTTTTCAGGCAATACGCACGCTTTCAGGCATACCTGCTTTCGTCATTTTGTTCAGCGCTCGTACCAGGGCCATAGCCTCCGCAACCTGACCATCGTAGTCACGCAGCGTCAGTGAACCCCCGAACAGCTGTTTTACCCGGTACATCGCCGTTTCCGCTATCGAGCGACGGTTGTAATCTGTTGTCCATTTCCACCGCGCATTACTCCCGGTCATTCGCTGATTAGCCACTGCACGGTTACGGTCTGCATATTCACCGGGCCAGTAACCCGCACCTTTTCGGGGAGGGATAAGCGCGCTGATTTTCTTACGCCGCAGTTCATCGTGACATAGCCGGGTATCGTAAGCGCCATCGGCGGCGGCTGACCTGATTTTCCGGTGGGTTTGCCGGATTAACCCGGGGAAGGCCTCTGAGTCCGTAACGTTGTTCAGCGACAGGTCAGCGCAGATGATTTCATGTGTTTTACTGTCAACGGCGAGATGCAGCTTACGCCAGATACGGCGGCGTTCCTGGCCATGCTTTTTGACTTTCCACTCGCCTTCACCGAAGACCTTCAGCCCGGTGGAATCAATTACCAGGTGTGCGATTTCACCCCGGGTGGGCGTTTTGAAACTGACATTAACCGACTTTGCCCGCCTGCTGACACAGCTGTAATCCGGGCAGCGTAGCGGAACGTTCATCAGAGAAAAAATGGAATCAATAAAGCCCTGCGCAGCGCGCAGGGTCAGCCTGAATACGCGTTTAATGACCAGCACAGTCGTGATGGCAAGGTCAGAATAGCGCTGAGGTCTGCCTCGTGAAGAAGGTGTTGCTGACTCATACCAGGCCTGAATAGCTTCATCATCCAGCCAGAAAGTTATGGAGCCACGGTTGATGAGGGCTTTATTGTAGGTGGGCCAGTTGGTGATTTTGAACTTTTGCTTTGCCACGGAACGGTCTGCGTTGTCGGGAAGATGCGTGATCTGATCCTTCAACTCAGCAAAAGTTCGATTTATTCAACAAAGCCAAAGAGAACCGTATCCTTCGGGAGGAGAGGGAGATATTAAAAAAGGCAGCAATATTTTTCGCAGTACAAAAGCTGTGAGATTTCAGTTTATTACGGATTACCGTGGCTCTCTCTCACGTTCACGCATATGTCGTTTGATGGGCGTAACAGATCGTGGTTTACGCGCATGGAAACGCCGTCCTCCATCACTGCGCCAGCGTCGTGATCTTATACTTCTAGCGCATATACGTGAGCAGCATCGGTTGTGTTTGGGGAGCTATGGTAGGCCGCGTATGACAGAAGAGTTGAAAGCGCTGGGCCTGCAGGTTGGGCAGCGTCGGGTTGGACGTTTGATGCGCCAGAATAACATTACAGTTGTTCGAACGCGTAAATTCAAACGGACAACGGATAGTCATCATACCTTCAACATTGCACCGAACCTATTAAAACAAGACTTTAGCGCAAGCGCACCCAACCAGAAATGGGCAGGCGATATCACTTATGTTTGGACCAGAGAAGGATGGGTCTATCTTGCTGTTATCCTTGACCTGTATTCCCGTCGCGTGATTGGCTGGGCAACAGGTGATCGATTAAAGCAGGATCTTGCATTAAGGGCACTGAATATGGCGTTGGCTTTACGCAAACCACCACCGGGTTGTATTCAACACACAGACCGTGGGAGCCAATATTGCGCTCATGAATATCAAAAGCTACTGCTCAAACATCAATTGCTGCCGTCCATGAGCGGGAAAGGCAATTGTTTTGATAACTCCGCAGTAGAAAGCTTCTTTAAATCATTAAAGGCTGAGTTGATTTGGCGCAGACACTGGCAAACAAGGCGAGATATTGAGATTGCAATCTTCGAATATATAAATGGCTTTTATAATCCACGCCGAAGACATTCAACACTCGGCTCTGATGAATCCCCTAATGATTTTGGTAAAAATCATTAAGTTAAGGTGGATACACATCTTGTCATATGATCAAATGGTTTCGCGAAAAATCAATAATCAGACAACAAGATGTGCGAACTCGATATTTTACACGACTCTCTTTACCAATTCTGCCCCGAATTACACTTAAAACGACTCAACAGCTTAACGTTGGCTTGCCACGCATTACTTGACTGTAAAACTCTCACTCTTACCGAACTTGGCCGTAACCTGCCAACCAAAGCGAGAACAAAACATAACATCAAACGAATCGACCGATTGTTAGGTAATCGTCACCTCCACAAAGAGCGACTCGCTGTATACCGTTGGCATGCTAGCTTTATCTGTTGGGGTCTGACGCTCAGTGGAACGAAAACTCACGTTAAGGGATTTTGGTCATGAGATTATCAAAAAGGATCTTCACCTAGATCCTTTTAAATTAAAAATGAAGTTTTAAATCAATCTAAAGTATATATGAGTAAACTTGGTCTGACAGTTACCAATGCTTAATCAGTGAGGCACCTATCTCAGCGATCTGTCTATTTCGTTCATCCATAGTTGCCTGACTCCCCGTCGTGTAGATAACTACGATACGGGAGGGCTTACCATCTGGCCCCAGTGCTGCAATGATACCGCGAGACCCACGCTCACCGGCTCCAGATTTATCAGCAATAAACCAGCCAGCCGGAAGGGCCGAGCGCAGAAGTGGTCCTGCAACTTTATCCGCCTCCATCCAGTCTATTAATTGTTGCCGGGAAGCTAGAGTAAGTAGTTCGCCAGTTAATAGTTTGCGCAACGTTGTTGCCATTGCTGCAGGCATCGTGGTGTCACGCTCGTCGTTTGGTATGGCTTCATTCAGCTCCGGTTCCCAACGATCAAGGCGAGTTACATGATCCCCCATGTTGTGCAAAAAAGCGGTTAGCTCCTTCGGTCCTCCGATCGTTGTCAGAAGTAAGTTGGCAGCAGTGTTATCACTCATGGTTATGGCAGCACTGCATAATTCTCTTACTGTCATGCCATCCGTAAGATGCTTTTCTGTGACTGGTGAGTACTCAACCAAGTCATTCTGAGAATAGTGTATGCGGCGACCGAGTTGCTCTTGCCCGGCGTCAACACGGGATAATACCGCACCACATAGCAGAACTTTAAAAGTGCTCATCATTGGAAAACGTTCTTCGGGGCGAAAACTCTCAAGGATCTTACCGCTGTTGAGATCCAGTTCGATGTAACCCACTCGTGCACCCAACTGATCTTCAGCATCTTTTACTTTCACCAGCGTTTCTGGGTGAGCAAAAACAGGAAGGCAAAATGCCGCAAAAAAGGGAATAAGGGCGACACGAAAATGTTGAATACTCATACTCTTCCTTTTTCAATATTATTGAAGCATTTACCAGGGTTATTGTCTCATGAGCGGATACATATTTGAATGTATTTAGAAAAATAAACAAATAGGGGTTCCGCGCACATTTCCCCGAAAAGTGCCACCTGACGTCTAAGAAACCATTATTATCATGACATTAACCTATAAAAATAGGCGTATCACGAGGCCCTTTCGTCTTCAAGAATTTTATAAACCGTGGAGCGGGCAATACTGAGCTGATGAGCAATTTCCGTTGCACCAGTGCCCTTCTGATGAAGCGTCAGCACGACGTTCCTGTCCACGGTACGCCTGCGGCCAAATTTGATTCCTTTCAGCTTTGCTTCCTGTCGGCCCTCATTCGTGCGTTCTAGGATCCTCCGGCGTTCAGCCTGTGCCACAGCCGACAGGATGGTGACCACCATTTGCCCCATATCACCGTCGGTACTGATCCCGTCATCAATGAACCGGACTGCCACGCCCTGAGCGTCAAATTCCTTTATCAGTTGGATCATATCGGCAGTGTCGCGGCCAAGACGGTCGAGCTTCTTAACCAGAATGACATCACCTTCCTCCACCTTCATCCTCAGCAAATCCAGCCCTTCCCGGTCTGTTGAACTGCCGGATGCCTTATCGGTAAATATACGGTTTGCTTTCACACCTGCGTCTTTGAGTGCTCTGACCTGAAGATCAAGAGACTGCTGACTGGTTGAGACCCGAGCGTAACCAAAAAGTCGCATAAAAATGTACCTTAAATCGAATATCGGACAACTCATGTCTATTATTACAAATTTACGATTTAATAGACATATTAATGTAACAGTTTTACGATGTCCGATAATTTATAACATTTCGTACGGTTGGAAAAATGTTACTAAATGCCCGTCAGGCAGGGAGGCCGATATGCCCGTTGACTTTCTGACCACTGAGCAGACTGAAAGCTATGGCAGATTCACCGGTGAACCGGATGAGCTTCAGCTGGCACGATATTTTCACCTTGATGAAGCAGACAAGGAATTTATCGGAAAAAGCAGAGGTGATCACAACCGTCTGGGCATTGCCCTGCAAATTGGATGTGTCCGTTTTCTGGGCACCTTCCTCACCGATATGAATCATATTCCTTCCGGCGTCCGGCATTTTACCGCCAGACAGCTCGGGATTCGTGATATCACCGTTCTTGCAGAATACGGTCAGAGGGAAAATACCCGCCGTGAGCATGCAGCGCTGATACGTCAGCACTATCAGTATCGTGAATTTGCCTGGCCCTGGACATTTCGCCTTACCCGTCTTTTATATACCCGGAGCTGGATAAGCAACGAACGTCCTGGCCTGCTTTTCGATCTGGCGACAGGGTGGCTTATGCAACATCGTATTATTCTCCCCGGAGCCACTACGCTGACCCGGTTGATTTCAGAGGTAAGGGAAAAGGCGACGTTGCGCCTGTGGAACAAACTGGCACTGATACCGTCAGCCGAACAGCGTTCACAGCTGGAGATGCTGCTGGGGCCAACTGATTGCAGCCGCCTGTCTTTACTGGAATCACTGAAAAAGGGCCCTGTGACCATCAGTGGTCCGGCGTTTAATGAAGCAATTGAACGCTGGAAAACTCTGAACGATTTTGGCCTGCATGCTGAAAACCTGAGTACACTCCCGGCTGTGCGCCTGAAAAATCTCGCACGTTATGCTGGTATGACTTCGGTGTTCAATATTGCCAGGATGTCACCGCAGAAAAGGATGGCGGTTCTGGTTGCCTTTGTCCTTGCATGGGAAACGCTGGCGCTGGATGATGCATTGGACGTTCTGGACGCCATGCTGGCCGTTATCATCCGTGACGCCAGAAAGATTGGGCAGAAAAAACGGCTCCGCTCGCTGAAGGATCTGGATAAATCTGCATTGGCGCTCGCCAGCGCATGTTCGTACCTGCTGAAAGAAGAAACACCGGACGAATCGATTCGTGCTGAGGTGTTCAGCTACATCCCAAGGCAAAAGCTGGCTGAAATCATCACGCTTGTCCGTGAAATTGCCCGGCCCTCAGACGATAATTTTCATGAAGAAATGGTGGAGCAGTACGGGCGCGTTCGTCGTTTCCTGCCCCATCTGCTGAATACCGTTAAATTTTCATCCGCACCTGCCGGGGTTACCACTCTGAATGCCTGTGACTACCTCAGCCGGGAGTTCAGCTCACGGCGGCAGTTTTTTGACGACGCACCAACGGAAATTATCAGTCGGTCATGGAAACGGCTGGTGATTAACAAGGAAAAACATATCACCCGCAGGGGATACACGCTCTGCTTTCTCAGTAAACTGCAGGATAGTCTGAGGCGGAGGGATGTCTACGTTACCGGCAGTAACCGGTGGGGAGATCCTCGTGCAAGATTACTACAGGGTGCTGACTGGCAGGCAAACCGGATTAAGGTTTATCGTTCTTTGGGGCACCCGACAGACCCGCAGGAAGCAATAAAATCTCTGGGTCATCAGCTTGATAGTCGTTACAGACAGGTTGCTGCACGTCTTTGCGAAAATGAGGCTGTCGAACTCGATGTTTCTGGCCCGAAGCCCCGGTTGACAATTTCTCCCCTCGCCAGTCTTGATGAGCCGGACAGTCTGAAACGACTGAGCAAAATGATCAGTGATCTACTCCCTCCGGTGGATTTAACGGAGTTGCTGCTCGAAATTAACGCCCATACCGGATTTGCTGATGAGTTTTTCCATGCTAGTGAAGCCAGTGCCAGAGTTGATGATCTGCCCGTCAGCATCAGCGCCGTGCTGATGGCTGAAGCCTGCAATATCGGTCTGGAACCACTGATCAGATCAAATGTTCCTGCACTGACCCGACACCGGCTGAACTGGACAAAAGCGAACTATCTGCGGGCTGAAACTATCACCAGCGCTAATGCCAGACTGGTTGATTTTCAGGCAACGCTGCCACTGGCACAGATATGGGGTGGAGGAGAAGTGGCATCTGCAGATGGAATGCGCTTTGTTACGCCAGTCAGAACAATCAATGCCGGACCGAACCGCAAATACTTTGGTAATAACAGAGGGATCACCTGGTACAACTTTGTGTCCGATCAGTATTCCGGCTTTCATGGCATCGTTATACCGGGGACGCTGAGGGACTCTATCTTTGTGCTGGAAGGTCTTCTGGAACAGGAGACCGGGCTGAATCCAACCGAAATTATGACCGATACAGCAGGTGCCAGCGAACTTGTCTTTGGCCTTTTCTGGCTGCTGGGATACCAGTTTTCTCCACGCCTGGCTGATGCCGGTGCTTCGGTTTTCTGGCGAATGGACCATGATGCCGACTATGGCGTGCTGAATGATATTGCCAGAGGGCAATCAGATCCCCGAAAAATAGTCCTTCAGTGGGACGAAATGATCCGGACCGCTGGCTCCCTGAAGCTGGGCAAAGTACAGGTTTCAGTGCTGGTCCGTTCATTGCTGAAAAGTGAACGTCCTTCCGGACTGACTCAGGCAATCATTGAAGTGGGGCGCATCAACAAAACGCTGTATCTGCTTAATTATATTGATGATGAAGATTACCGCCGGCGCATTCTGACCCAGCTTAATCGGGGAGAAAGTCGCCATGCCGTTGCCAGAGCCATCTGTCACGGTCAAAAAGGTGAGATAAGAAAACGATATACCGACGGTCAGGAAGATCAACTGGGCACACTGGGGCTGGTCACTAACGCCGTCGTGTTATGGAACACTATTTATATGCAGGCAGCCCTGGATCATCTCCGGGCGCAGGGTGAAACACTGAATGATGAAGATATCGCACGCCTCTCCCCGCTTTGCCACGGACATATCAATATGCTCGGCCATTATTCCTTCACGCTGGCAGAACTGGTGACCAAAGGACATCTGAGACCATTAAAAGAGGCGTCAGAGGCAGAAAACGTTGCTTAACGTGAGTTTTCGTTCCACTGAGCGTCAGACCCCCTGTTCGGGCAATACGATGCCCATTGTACTTGTTGACTGGTCTGATATTCGTGAGCAAAAACGACTTATGGTATTGCGAGCTTCAGTCGCACTACACGGTCGTTCTGTTACTCTTTATGAGAAAGCGTTCCCGCTTTCAGA
>NZ_PTRU01000026.1:0-54318 GCF_002965245.1 Escherichia sp. MOD1-EC6021
GCGGGGTGGAGCAGCCTGGTAGCTCGTCGGGCTCATAACCCGAAGGTCGTCGGTTCAAATCCGGCCCCCGCAACCAACACTTATGATGCTGATAAACCGCAATGTGTTTCACAGATTGCGGTTTTTTTGTACCTGAAATCTTCCTTAGCTGACCTCATAGCACGTTTTTTATCTCCCTTCCTGCAAAGAAATCTATTATCGACCTGGCAACGTATATCCCGGTTTGCTGGTATGACTCAACGGTGGCGGCCGCAATATGCGGCGTTGTAATGATATTCCTGGCATGTAGCAATGGGCTAAATTGCGCTAGCGGTTCAGAGCTAAACACATCCAGTGCTGCAAAAACATTTCGTTCTTCAATTACCTGAAGTAAAGCACCCTCATCCAGCAACTTTCCCCTTGCGGCGTTGATGATAAGAGCACCATTGCGCATCATCGACAAATATTTATGACTAATGAAGTTCTCCAGCTCCGGAGAAAATGGCAAAAGAACGATGATGACATGAGACTGCATAAAGATATCTTCAATTGATACGAACTGAACTCCATCTTTGCCTGCGGCCTGGAAATCGGGTTGTTTATCAAAAGCTAAAAGCTCAACATCAAAACCAGATAACCTTTTCGCCAGTGTTTTGCCAATATTGCCGTAGCCAAGCAGGCCAATACGTTTACCTTGTAACTCGCAGCCATGCGACTCGCCCCAATAACCATTTTGCATCGCATGATAGCTACCGGGGATATTTCTCATGCTCGCAAAAATAAGACCAATGATAAATTCCGCGACTGCATTTGAATTAATCCCAACAGCATTATTGACCACAATACCTGATTGTCGAGCCGTATGAAGATCAATATTATCAATCCCTGTCCCGAATCTCGATATTATTTTCACTCCTGGTAGTCGCGATAACGTATCCGCTTGATAACAATCTTTTCCGGCAATGACTGCGCAAATAGATTCTCGTAATACTGTGGATTCTGATTTAACCAGATGCTCCACATTATTCTTGATAATAAGGTTAAAATGATTTTCTCTTAGCAGCTTGCTGGCAGAAACACAACGCGCTGAAAAGCTGGGAACGGTGACCAGAACGTTTTTCATAGCTGACACTCACATCAATGAACGCCACCCCAAAAGATGGCGTGACCGGTTACTGTTTTATATTCTAAAATTATGAGTTTGCTTTAATACCGAGCGCACCTCCTGGATGATATAAGCCGAAATCAGCACGAGTAAACTTTTTCAATTCGGAGAGCGCAAGCGCCACCGCATCACCAACAACCAGAACGACTGTTGATGAGCATGACGGCGCTAAACCTAAATTATCCGCCTCACTTTTTACGGGAATTTCAACGGATAAATCACAACTTATCGCAAGCGATGAGCGATGACTGCGGGTAAAGGAGATCAAATAATTACCCATTTTTTTCAGACTAGGTAGTGTTGCCAGGATTTCTGTCGTCTCACCACTGTTTGAAATAAGAATAACAACATCATCTTTCGCCACCATCCCAAGATCGCCGTGTACGGCTTCAGTACCGTGAACAAAAAATGAGGGAGTTCCAGTGCTGGCAAATGTTGCGGCGAGTTTTCGGGCAATAATACCGGACTTACCGACACCAATAAAAACAACTTTCCCCTGACAAGACTGTAATACTTTAATTAAATTTGCGACCTCCGAAAGGGGGGAATCAATAACTTCTTCAACTGCTTTATGTTCGTTACGCATAAAATGTTTAATGAGATGGATAAGATCCGTGCTGTTCATTTTTATTTTCCTTGATTAATATTTTTAATTACACTCGCAAGACGCGTAAGCCCCATATATAATTTTTCTCGACCGCAGGCCAGGTTCAGACGAAGGTAGCCCTCCCCCTCCGTTCCATAGACATTCCCCGCCATAATGCCCACTTTGCCTTCATGAATTAATCGACTGTAGAATTCATCAAAGGGATAACCAATAGCAGAGCAATCTATCCACGAAAAATAGCAACCATCAGCTGGCCTTACGATCAATTCTGGAGTATTTTCGTTCAGATACTGCTGGGTGAATTGAATGTTAGAGGCAATATGTGCCTTTAATGACTTTAACCATTCCTCACATTCGTTATAGGCAATAATAGTTGCAATTATATTCAGTACGGATGGGGAGTTTACAAAATCGCGATATCTTGATATCGTTCTGAACTTATGATTAAAATTATCGTCAGTTGAAATAATATACGATCCTGTTAGCGCAGGAACATTAAATGTCTTCGATATCGAATTAAACACCACTAATTTTTCTTTTTTTATTTTAAGCGCAGATGTAAAGCTACGATTAAAAACAAAATCACTGTGAATTTCATCTGAACATAACCAGACATTATGTCTTGCACAGCTTGCAGCGATTTTATGCAGATCTTCTTCCGACCAGACGGTTCCTGTCGGGTTATGAGGATTACATAATAACACCATCTTTGCGCTTTGAATCTTAAGATCAAAATCTTGCCAATTGATAGCGTAGCCCCCCTCATTTTTTATAATCAAAGAGGCTGTCAGAATATTTCTCTCGCTATGTTTAATTATATCAAAAAATGCATTATAGACAGGTGTAAAAACGAGAATATTATCACCATGCGATGTCAATAACTCTATTGCTTTAGCAATGGAGTACATCACGCTTGGGCTATAGGTGATCCATTCTGGTTTGATTTCAGTTTTATATTGTTGATGATACCAATTGACTATCGCATTCAGATAGTCATCATGCTGCCAACGGCTGTACCCTAAAATCGGGTGTTCCAGACGTTTTCTTAATGCCCTGATGATAGCTTCCGGTATCGGAAGATCCATATCTGAAATAGAGAATGGTAATACATCTTTTACACCAAATCTGTCCTCGCAAAAGTCCCATTGGGTACAATATGTTCCTTTGCGGGAAATAGGAGTATTAAAAACATCCATCAGCATATCCCCATGTAGTTATCCATATCCCGACGCAAGGCGATGACTTTAGTACCGATAATGACTTGTAGGGTATTTTGATCAAGTTTAACAACCGCAATTCCGCCAGCTCTTTTTATTGCTGCCTCGTCAATCAATCCCATATCTGCGATTGTTAAACGTAAACGAGTTACGCAATTATCCAGGGATTTAATATTCTCTTTACCACCAAGTGCCTTAACCATCTGCTCCGCTGCTTGCAGCTCTGATTTATCAAGCGTTGGGATATCCGCTATAGCCGTATCCTCATGAGCGTTCAGCGTGACAGGACTGGACTCTTCACGGCCTACCGTCATCAGGTTAAATTTGAGAATAGTCCAACGGAACACAAAGTAATAAATAAAGAAATAGGCCACTTCGACACACACCGCTATTGGCCAACCTGTTCTTGTGCCACGCAATACGCCAAAGCTAATAAATTGAATCAGATCGCCAGTAAATCCCATCTTCACGCCCATATATGGCAAGACCATGTTGGCGAATCCATTCATAAAAGCATGGAAGACAAATAGCAGTGGACTGACAAATAAGAACAGAAACTCAATCGGTTCGCTGACGCCGCCAATAATGACTGTAAGCACCCCGGAAATAAGCAATGCTTTGATAGCTTTTCTGTTTTGAGCATGAGCAGTGCGATACATCGCCAGCGCGGCACCAGCCAGACCATACTGAATCATCAGTTTGCCCTGTTCCATTTTCCCCGCCAAATCCAGCGGAATGACCGCATTCTCTTTGACGTACGCCATAAACATGTTCAGGGTGCCATAATACTCTTCGCCGCCGATCACTGCCGATCCGCCGATGGGGGTAAAGCGGAAAACTGACGTCACCAGGTGATTTAAACCAAAAGGTATCGTCACGCGTTCGGCGACTGCATAGAAAAAATAGCCAACAGGACCGGAAGTTGAAATCCAGTGGCCAATGAGCATGAAAAGATTGAAAAATGGCGGCCAGATAAAAGGGATGATCAGACCAAATCCACTCATCACAATCAGTGTAATAATAGGCACCAAGCGTGGGCCACTATAAAATCCTAATGATTCAGGAATACGTAAGTTAACGATCTTTTTATACATACTGGCGACTAATAATCCTGCTATAATCCCACCCAACACACTGGTATTGTAGGACTGGATTCCCAGAATAATGGTTTGCCCATGTGTCGACATTTGATCAGCAGCGACCAATAAGTCATGTTGTTTAAGATAAAAGTTCGTTCCCAGATGCATCGCCATGAAACCAATTAAGCCAGAAAAAGCGCCATAGGCTTTATCCTCTTTCTCTTTTAATAACCCCAGAGGTATAGCTATCGCAAACAATACAGGTAAATTGACAAAGGCAAACAAACCAAGGCTAACAATAAAATCAAGTATGGTTTTAATTACGGGAATAGCCAGTAGTGGAATTAATTTTGCCATATCATCGCTGGCTAAACCACTTCCTAGCCCTAACATCATGCCACATACACTTAGCAGAGCGATGGGATACATAAATGCCTTTCCCAGGCTCTGAAAAAAACTCCAGGCTTTCTTTTGTTTCATGCGGGTTATCTCATATAAATGTTATATATAATTAGTCCATTAATACTTTGGTGCGAATAGAGAGATATAGTTTTTCTTCCAAAATCAATTCATATTTAAAAGTGGCGTACAAATACCTTTCAATTTCATGAATTGCGCGCTGTAACAGAATGTCTTTCTCAAGAAACTGTTCATAGAGATCACCAATATCTTTCTGTTTTATTTTTTCATTGCATAATACGCGACTTGAAAAATATTTAAGGTGTATCATGAACCTGGAATAATTAAATGAACTTCTGTCCACCTTTCTGTTATAAACAACTTCAATAAGCCCCGTGATTATTTGCGACAACTCAATAATCCGTACTGATTCATAATCAACTGAATTTTCATAATTATTTAAGATATGCAATGCTATAAAACCAATCTCATCATCAGGAAGTTGAACGCTGAATTGCTCATTAATGATAGTTAATGCATCGCGACTTATCGCATACTCTGCTTTGTACAACGCTTTGATTTCATCAAGGAAAACATTATTAATTTGTATGCCTGAAGCGACTCGGGATATTGCATTCGAAATATGATCAGCAAGAATCAATAGTAGCGATGGATTGAGATTTTTTTCGAGATTGTTCTCCGCATATTGCACTATTTTTTCGGCAACAAAAACATACTCAATATCCACATGTTCAATCAATTTGTAGAGTTTATTTTTTTGTTCATTTCTGACATAAAAAATCCGGTTAGCCGGATGCTCAGGGACCGACATTCCATATTTTTTGTTGTAACCGACGCCAGGCCCAGAAATGATAACCTCCTGTCCATTCATCGATGCCTGTACACAATTATTGTTCATGACTTTTTCGATGATCATTCCATAGCTCCAAAAAAAAAGGCAAGGCACGTCAGAAGTAATAATTACTTCAAACATTGCCTTGCCTGATTTAACAGTTACAAGATGATTAACTAATGCATATACATTACACGGAATTGTGCTTAATTAAAGAGATGGCCGGCTTATTTTTCAAGCCGACATTCAAATATTCGACATCAGTCACAAAACCAACGTCTAATATTCAGGTAAATATTATCTATTCAACGAAATATAAATTCATTGAATAAATAAAAACATTATCCCCTTCTCGCCAGCGTCGCCCCATCGGCAAAATACGCTTTTATCCCTGCGAGGATTGATTCCGCAACTTCCTGCTGGAAGGTTGCCGTTTTCAGTTTACGTTCTTCCTCAACGTTACTGATAAACGCCGTTTCGACCAAAATGGAGGGTATATCAGGCGCTTTCAGCACGGCAAACCCGGCTTGTTCAACCTGATTTTTATGCAGCTTGTTGATTTTACCGAGCTTATTCAACACAGCTTTACCAAACTTCAGACTGTCGGCAATGGTCAGCGACTGCACCATATCGAACATAGTATGGTCGACATAACGGTCGCCGCTCTTACTCACGCCACCAATCAAGTCCGAGGCGTTCTGAGTTTGCGCCAGATATTTTGCCGCGGTACTGGTTGCACCTTTGGTAGAGAGCGCAAACACAGAGGAACCGCTCGGCTGGCGACTGGTAAAGGCATCGGCATGAATAGAGACAAACAAGTCAGCACGCTGTTTCTGTGCTTTTGCTACGCGCACTTGCAACGGAATGAAGATGTCTTCATTACGGGTCATGTAAACTTTCATATTGCCCTCTTTCTCAATCAGAGAGCGCAAACGGCGGGCAATTTGCAATACCACGTCTTTTTCACGCGTTTTGTATTTCCCCACCGCACCGGAGTCTTCGCCGCCATGGCCAGGGTCAAGCATAATGACAATCGGACGATCGCGCCCTGCTTTGCCTGGCTGCGGGCCACTCTGCGCAGGCGGCACCTGCTTTTCGAGATCGCCTTTATTGTAATCCTCCAGCAGCGCCAGCAGCGGGTCCTGCATGTCCTGAGCATTGGCAGGATAGAGATCCATCACCAGACGCTCTTTAAACCCGGCGACCGGAGCAAGGGCAAACAGCTGCGGTTTTACGTTTTGCTTTAACTCAAAAACCATCCGCACGGTTTGCGGGTCAAACTGCCCGACGCGCGCCGACTTGATGAACGGGTCATCAGCACGAATTTGTGCCGCCATCCCCTTGAGCACTGAGTTCAGGTTTACATCTTCGATATCCACCACCACGCGTTCAGGGTTACTCAACGCGAACTGCTTATATTTCAGCTGACGATTAGATTCTACCGTCACACGGGTGTAGCTGGACGCAGGCCAGACGCGCACCGCCACGACCTGGCTGACCGCAGCCAGACTGACCTGACTTACGCTCAATAGCCACATGGCACCCGCGCCTTGCAGTAAACGACGACGGCTGATTGCTGTGTTGGATCCCGACATGCATCTCCCGAGCAAAAAAATCTAAGCTGTGTAACAAATAAACGACTAATTTGACCGGAAACTTTAGCGAAAGACGCATAATCTGTCATCTAATAAACGGTAAACATTCTTTTTATATTCACGGCATTACTGATAAAAAAGTTGCTCATGCGTAAAATTTGCACTTGCACCCAGTGAAAAAACAGAATAAAAATACAATAATTACGAATAATCATGCAAAGAGGTGTGCCGTGGTGAAGGAACGTAAAACCGAGTTGGTCGAGGGATTCCGCCATTCGGTTCCTTATATCAATACCCACCGGGGAAAAACGTTTGTCATCATGCTCGGCGGTGAAGCCATTGAGCATGAGAATTTCTCCAGTATCGTTAATGATATCGGGTTGCTGCACAGCCTCGGCATCCGTCTGGTCGTGGTCTATGGAGCGCGCCCGCAGATCGATGCAAATCTGGCAGCGCATCACCACGAACCGCTATATCACAAAAATATACGCGTGACCGACGCCAAAACACTAGAACTGGTGAAGCAGGCTGCGGGAACATTGCAACTGGATATTACTGCTCGCCTGTCGATGAGTCTCAATAACACGCCGCTGCAGGGCGCGCATATCAACGTCGTCAGTGGCAATTTTATTATTGCCCAGCCGCTGGGCGTGGATGACGGTGTGGATTACTGCCATAGCGGGCGTATCCGGCGGATTGACGAAGATGCGATTCATCGTCAACTGGACAGCGGTGCGATAGTGCTGCTGGGGCCGGTCGCGGTTTCAGTCACTGGCGAGAGCTTTAATCTGACCTCGGAAGAGATCGCCACTCAACTGGCCATCAAACTGAAAGCTGAAAAGATGATTGGTTTTTGCTCTTCACAGGGCGTCACTAATGACGACGGCGATATTGTCTCCGAGCTTTTCCCTAACGAAGCACAAGCGCGGGTAGAAGCTCAGGAAGAGAAAGGCGATTACAACTCCGGTACGGTGCGCTTTTTGCGTGGTGCGGTGAAAGCCTGCCGCAGCGGCGTACGTCGCTGTCATTTAATTAGTTACCAGGAAGATGGCGCGCTGTTGCAAGAGTTGTTCTCACGTGACGGTATCGGTACGCAGATTGTGATGGAAAGCGCCGAGCAAATTCGTCGCGCAACCATCAACGATATTGGCGGCATTCTGGAGTTGATTCGCCCACTGGAGCAGCAAGGTATTCTGGTACGCCGTTCTCGCGAGCAACTGGAGATGGAAATCGACAAATTCATTATTATTCAGCGCGATAACACGACTATTGCCTGCGCAGCACTCTATCCGTTCCCGGAAGAGAAGATTGGGGAAATGGCCTGTGTGGCCGTTCACCCGGATTACCGCAGCTCATCAAGGGGCGAGGTTTTGCTGGAGCGCATTGCCGCTCAGGCGAAGCAAAGCGGATTAAGCAAATTGTTTGTACTGACCACGCGCAGTATTCACTGGTTCCAGGAACGTGGATTTACCCCGGTGGATATTGATTTACTGCCCGAGAGCAAAAAGCAGTTGTACAACTACCAGCGTAAATCCAAAGTGTTGATGGCGGATTTGGGGTAAGTGGTGGAAATCGCCAGATGCGACATGCGCAATGCCTGGAGGCATGATAAACACGCTAGCATCGCATCAGGTATTGACGCTCATCGTCGGATGCGGCGTGAACGCCTTATCCGACCTACATCAAATCAAAGGTGTTGATGGCGGATTTAGGGTAAGCGACGGAAATCGCCAGATGCGCATATGCGCAATGCCCGGAGGCATGACAGGACGCGCATGCGTCGCATCAGGCAATCACGTTTATTCCCGCGAACTAAACAACGCCGCCAGACCACTGCGCCGCTCAGTACGAGTGGCGATTGCCGCACTTAATATGCGCTCATCGGCATACAACGACAGACGGCGACGCGCGCGGGTCACCGCAGTGTAAACCAGCTCTCGCGTTACAACTGGCGTGCGTTGGCTCGGTAAAATCAACGCCGCATGGTCAAACTCCGATCCCTGCGATTTATGTACCGTCATCGCCCACGTGGTTTCGTGTTCTGGCAGGCGGCTCGGTTGCACAGACTTAATATTGCCATCCGGCATCGCAAACCAGACGCGCGTCCCCTGCCCGCGATCCAGCGCAATACCGATATCGCCATTAAACAACCCAAGCGCGCTGTCATTACGGGCAATCATCACTGGTCGGCCTTCGTACCAACGAGAGTGCGGATGACGATGAATTTTGCGCTTCTGTTGCATAAACTGCTCAATTCGCTCATTCAGTCCAGCCACGCCAAACGGCCCTTCCCGCAGGGCGCACAAAAGCTGATACTCATTGAACGCCTGAATGATTAAATCCGGCTCGGCACGTGCCTGAAGCAGATCCAGATAACGCCCGTAACCCGCAAGAGCCTCCTCAAGCATCGCAATATAGTCTTCGCCGCTCTGTAAAAGCCGTTTTTCGATATCAGTAAAATCCTGCTGAAAAACGGTTTTCACTGCCGTTTTATCACCACGGTTGATCGCCGCAGCTAACTGACCAATGCCAGAATCGCTGCCGAAACGATAGCTTTTTTGCAGCAGGCAGAGACTGTCGCGCAAAGATGCCGCTTCCGTACCGCTTCCCGCCGGGACGTGGCTTCCCGTCAGGCGGCTTAGCTGCCCGGCACGCTCTGCGGTAAAGCCCGCATTGGCATAAGCGCAGATATCGCCCAGCACAGCTCCAGCCTCAACTGAGGCCAGTTGATCGCGATCACCGAGGAAGATCACTCTGGCATGATCGGGCAACGCATCGATCAGGCGCGACATCATGGGGAGATCGATCATTGACGCTTCATCTACCACCAGCACATCAAGATGCAGCGGGTTACCGGCATGATGGCGTAAACGCTGGCTACCCGGCTGCGCACCCAGCAATCGGTGCAAAGTGCTGGCATCTTCCGGAATGCGTTTCTTTTGTTCATCGGGCAGCGGTAACTGGCGCAAAGCCTTGCCGAGAGATTCGGTTAAGCGCGCAGCAGCTTTACCCGTTGGTGCAGCCAGACGGATACGGCAGCGTTCGCCGTCTGCCATTTGAATTAACGCTGCCAGCAACTTCGCTACGGTGGTCGTTTTACCGGTGCCAGGGCCGCCGGAAATCACCGAGATCCGCCGCGTCAGCGCCACTGCCGCCGCCACTTTTTGCCAGTTAATTTCATCGCTTACTGGAAAAAGTTTGTCCAGGGTTTGCGCCAGTAAAGCTTCATCAACCTCAATGGCATGATTCACTTCGTTGAAAAAGCGTGCCACTGTGCGCTCGTTACACCACATGCGATTCAAATAAAGACGATCACCACAGAGGATCATCGGCGTTGGTTCATCTCCCCGGCTGACCGCTTGTGAAGCCAGCAAGCATTCTTCCCAATTTTGTAACTCACCGATTTCGCTGACGCAGGTTGCTAACAGCGGATGTGACTCCTCGTTATTTTCCAGTCGTGAGAGCGGTAAACAGACATGCCCTTCCCCGGCGTCGTGGCTTAACAGGGCTGCCGCGAGGGTGACGGCAGGATGTTCATCTCCCGCCACGGTCAGGGCAAATTGCACATCCAGCGGGCGTAGCTGTTTGTGCTCCACAGCTTCCAGTAATTGCTTTTGCAATTTCATTACGCCTCCTCCAGGGTCATACCGGCAAACATCTCATCCATCAGGTCAATCAACCCGGCGTTGGGTCGGGTTGTGTAAATCCCTTGTTGCGGATGTTCTTTATCAACGCCACGCAGGAACAGATAGATAACGCCGCCAAAGTGACGATCATAGTCGTAATCAGCAATGCGATGGCGCAGATAACGATGCAGCGCCAGGGTATAAAGCTGATATTGCAGATCATAGCGGTGTGCCTGCATCGCCGCTGCCATAGCCTGTTGGGTATAAGCCGAACTGTCTTCACCCAGCCAGTTGGATTTATAGTCGAGCAGGTAATAACGCCCTTCGTGGCGGAATACCAGGTCAATAAAGCCTTTTAACATGCCGCGTACCTGCATGAACTCCAGCGGCGGGCAGCCAGCGGATAGCGGATCAAACTGGCGAATTAGTGCATCAAGCTGGCTGGCGATGAGCGGTTCACTAATCGGCAGGTAAAACTCCATCTCCACCTGTTTATCGCGGTCGGAAAGCTGATTCAGGCTAACACCCGTTTCATTGAGAGGTGCCTGGAGGACAGCCGTGATCCACTCGGTCAACACTGGTTCCCACTGCGATTCAAAGCCGCCGAGCTCCAGTTTTTCCTGTACCCAGTTCGGGTCAACCGGCTGGGTAAAATCGAGGTCTTCAAACAAACTGTGCAAGAATGTCCCTGGTGACGCACCACGCGGGAACTGATGCGGTGTTAACGTCGGTTCTTCTACGGTGCTGACCACGCCTGCGGCATCAACATCCAATCGTGGCATCAAATCCTGGGCGATACCGTGACCACGCTGCTGCAAACCTGAATAGCTGGTGACGCGCCAGTTATCGCCAGGCAATCGTTGTAGCGTCCTCGCATTCAGTTCTGCAGTTAAAGCATCATTAACCTGCCAGGGCTGGTTATCACCCGTTTGTGCCGTTTGCCAGGCAATATCATCATCGCATAACGCTTCAATACAGGTGCGAAGCCCTGCCGCATCTTGCGGTTCCCCTTTTTGCAGCAAACGCCCGAGCGCACTTTGGTGGACGTCGGTGTCACCTTTTTTATCGCCACGACGGCGCACCAGCGGTGCAACGCCGAGACTGCAATGCCAAACCGAACGCGTCAGCGCAACGTAAAGCAAACGCAGATCTTCCGCCAGACGTTCGGCCTCCGCGAGGTCGACGCTTTCTGGCGCAGCATTAAGATCCAGAACAGCCTCAAACGAGTGGCGATCGTGATAAAACGCCTGATCCTGGACGCGGAAATTGGTGATAAACGGCAGCCAGACCAATGGATATTCCAGCCCTTTCGATTTGTGGATCGTGACAATCTGCACCAGATGTTTATCACTTTCGAGACGCATTTGTTGGCTGGAGGCATTACTGTCTGGCTCGAGGATATGTTGTGATAACCAGCGTACCAGCGCATGTTCACTTTCCAGCTGCGTTCCGGCTTCTTGTAGCAATTCGCTGATATGCAAGATATCGGTAAGACGCCGCTCACCGCCTGCTGTTGCCAGCAAGTTTTCTGCAATGTTACGCGCCGACATCAGCGCCCGCAGCATCGGCATAACGCCACGTTTGCGCCAGATTTGCCGATAACCATCGAACTCTTCGACTACCGCATCCCACGCATGTTCGTCATTATTCAGCGTTTCAATATCCAGCGCATTCAGCCCCATCATTGACGTTGCCAGCGCACTGCGCAGGGTGTTCTCACGTTCTGGTGTCATCACCGCCTGCAACAGCCAAAGCATCTCCTGCGCTTCCAGAGTTTCAAAAACACTGTCGCGGTTCGAAAGGTAAACGGAAGGGATTTCCAGCAGCGTTAAGGCATCGCGCACCTGAGCGGCCTCCTGGCGGCTGCGCACCAGCACACTGATGTCCGAAGCACGCACCGGACGCGCGTCGTCGCCGTTCATCAGCAACGCTTCGCCCCGCTGTCCGGCTTGTAGCCAGTCGCGGATTTGCGCAGCACATACCTGCGCCATGGTACTTTGATAGTCGCCAACGCCGCAGCTTTCGCCTTCCATCAGCCACATTTTCATCGCAGGCTGCGTTTCACCTTTAAACACAAAACGTAACGCCTGATTTTTCCCGGCTGATTTCACTGGAATAAACGGTATTTCGCGAAACATGAACGCGTCATCAGTCTGACTGAAAAGCTTATTCACGCTGTTCACCATTCCTGGTGCGGAGCGCCAGTTGGTATCTAAGGTGTAGTGGGCGTGAACTTCGCTACGCGCCTTCATATAAGTGAAGATATCCGCACCCCGGAATGCATATATGGCCTGTTTCGGGTCGCCAATCAGCAACAAAGCGGTTTCCGGCTGATGGTGCCAGATACGGCGAAAAATTCGGTACTGCTGGGGGTCGGTATCCTGAAATTCATCAATCATTGCCACCGGGAATCGCGTACGGATCGCCGCTGCCAACACCTCGCCGCTTTCGCTACGCAGCGCGGAATCGAGCCGACTTAACATGTCATCAAAACCCAATTCGCCACGGCGGCGTTTTTCACGCGCTACTGTTTCGCGGATCTCAGCCAATGCGCGGGTGATCACCAGATCACGGATCGACAATGGTTCTGCAAGCAGTTGATCGATCGCCTCAAACAGTGGATGTCGCGGGGTTTCCCCCCCGGCTTTCGTGCGATCTTCTAAGAAACGCTGAGAGAATTTTTCCAGCGACTCCGGTAACTGATAACTGTTGGTCTCTTCTTCTGCCCAGGCACTGATCTTCTCGATCCATTTAGCCTGATTGCTACGGTTAAACTTGCGTCGATCAATACCAGAAGATTCGATCAGCGCATCCAGTTCACCCACTGCGTCGCGCCACTGCTGTTTTACCGTATCAATACGCGCCACAATTTGCGCGTGGCGGGAAGCCAGCGTTTCATCATCGGGCGGCGGTGCTTTGATAACCGGTGCTTCGCCTTGCAGATAACGATTAATATCGCGCAGCAACGCCTGCGGCCCTTTCCAGGTTTCAAAGACCACCTGGGCAATTTCACGCGGCAGCGGGTAGCAGTGGCGACGCCAGAAATCGGCGCAGGCCTGGTAGCGTAGCAGAGACTCATCTTCAATCAGCTGCTGCTCAAACAGCATGCCGGATTCAAAGGCATTCAAGTTGAGCATGCGCTGGCAAAAACCGTGAATAGTAAAGACTGCCGCTTCATCCATCTGCCGTTCGGCTAACAACAACCACTGCGCGGCTTGCGCTTTATCGTCGATCTCTTCCAGCAGGCGTTCGTACAGTGGATTGTCGGTGGTTTCACGCAGACAGGCGATACGCAACTCGTGAATATTGCTACGGATACGACCGCGCAATTCTGCCGTGGCAGCCTCGGTAAAGGTCACCACCAGCAGTTCTTCAACGGTCAGCGGGCGGGGAAAGGCGGCAGAACCGCCTAGTCCAAGTAACAGGCGCAAATAGAGCGCCGCAATCGTAAAGGTTTTGCCTGTGCCGGCAGAGGCTTCAATCAGGCGCTCGCCCTGTAAGGGCAAGCGCAAAGGATCTAGTGTCTCGGCGACATCACTCATTCTTTTCACTCATCAGGGGCATTGTTTGCTGCAACGCGCTGACGTTCTCCCACACTTTCCAACCTTCAGGATGCACATATTCTGCCTTCCCGTTTTGGCTGCCGGAAATTTGCGACAGAATAGCCATACCTTGCGGCTCAACCACCGCCTGATGGAAGAAATCAGCAAGTTTTTGCGGCGTCAGCAGTTTTATCTGGGCCACGATTTTATCACGCGAATCGAAGCGCATATTGCCGCGATCGAAATCTTTACTTAACTTCGATGCTTCTTCGCCGAGCGTTTGCGGTGCCTGCAGCATCTGGGTTATTACCGCCTGCTGGATTTGCGCAAACTCTTCTGGCTTCATCGTCCGCAATTTTGCCTCTGCGGTTGGGAAAAACGCCTTGTAACGCTCCCACAAGAATGAAGGCTGTTTATCATTGCTTTGCAACAGGAAGCCCATGCCCCACTGACGTCCCACGCTCATTGGAAACGCAAACACGGCATAGCCCAACTGTTCTTCGGTACGCAACTGATTGTAGAACCACGGCTGTACGATCTGCCCCAGCAGAGAGCTATAGGCTGAGCTGGTGTATTCATCGTAGCCAGTCGGTACAAATACCGCTGCCAGTGCGGAGTCGGTGCTGTTACCGGCTTTTTCAAAGATGACGGATTGTTTTTTATCGACCACGACATCTTTGTTACGACACCACTCCGAACCATCAGCGCCCAACTGTTTTTGCACATCGCGTGCCAGCGTTGTTGCCTGGGCTTCGGTCATGTTGCCAATAACCATAAACTCTGGTCGAGCCCCTGATTTTAAGGCGTCGCGATAGGCCAGCACCTCTTTCAAAGTGATTGAAGGCAAAATTTTGCGCCGTTCATCTCGCGAGAAGTACGGCACTTGCGAGAGCATCTGCGCGGGCATAATCGCCTGCTCGAACGCTTTGCCCTTTTCTGCGGAATCCATCATCTGGTTATACCAGGACTTCGCCTGCTCAAGCTGATCTTCCGTAGCGGTATAGCTAAAGTAGCCCTCCAGCAGAGCCTGGAACAGCTGCGGCAGGCGCTGGGTGTAACCATTGGCATTAACCATAAGGCCGTTGTTAGCATTGGTGGAAAAACTTATGCCACCAACCGACGCCTGGTTGCTTAACTGATCAAGCGCCAGTCCGGCAAGATAATCATTGAGCGCAAACATCACCTGATTGCGGGCGCTGTCCATGGCTTTCGGGTTACGCAAAATCAGGCTAACATCGGCTTTGGGTTCGCTGGCAAAATAACGGCTTGGCGCATACACCACGCGCAGATTCGACTCATCAACAATCAGCTCTGGATGGTCGTATTTCTTCTCTGACTTAATCAGCGAGAAATCGTCAGGAATATAAGGGTTAAGCTCCGGTAAGGAGAGCGCAATATTGGCGGCTTTTTTCTGCCAGTCAGCGAAAGTTTGTGGGCTGATTTTATCGACCTGATACGGAGCATCGACAAAATAAGCCGTTTTGTTATGCGGCTCTTTCGGGCTGATATACCAGATACGCGCATTCTGCGGCGTCATCATCGCCAGACGTTCTTTTACCGCTTTAGCGTCGTACCGATCGGCAATATTGACTGCATCCAGCGTATGCTCAACAGGAACGCGAATCATGGTATCCGCCAGCCATTCAACATAATCCATATCGCGAGTGATCGACGGATAACGGAAGTCGATATCCAGTACATTGGCCAGTTCATCAAAATATTGTTTATCAATACCTTTTTCACGCAACAGATTGAGATAGCTGAATATTGCCGCCACAACCTGATCGCGATTAGCCAGACCTTTATCGGTTAAAGACGCAGAGATGGCTAATACGCCGCTGTTGCCGTTGACAATAGGATCGGAGTTGGCGCTAATGCCCTCAACTAATCCCTGCTTTTGTAGCCAGTCAGAAAGCGTTCCAGGACTGCGATTGCCAATCAGATAGGTAATCAACTCATCCGTTTTACTACGAAACTTCGCTGAGTTGTTATCGATGCGAAACTCAACGCGCAGAACTTTACGCGGCAGCGCCGGGACGTAATGAATGATAATGCCCTTTTGCGCGTCGGTGACTACCGGCACGGTGATTTCCGGTTTTTTGCTCTCTTTGTTCGGCACGCGACCAAAAGTGTCCGCCGCCATTTTTGCCAACTCCGACAACGGTTTATTGCTGTAAATAACCGCCTTCATCAGATTGGCAGAGTAATATTTCTCGTGAAAATCTTTCAGCGCCTGCTGCACCGGATTTCCGGGTTTGTCGCTTAAAGTTTCGAGGTTACCACCAGAAAACTTTGAACCGGGGTGTGCCGGGTTAATGGTTTCTGCGCTGACCTGTGCCATGCGCATCCCGTCACGCGTACGCGCCATGGTTAATTCGGCATTCACTGCATTACGTTCACGTTCGGCGTATTTCTTGTCGAGCAAGGGTTCTGCAATAGCGTCCGCCAGGCGGTCTACCGCACCGGGCAAGGCGTCGTTCTCAACTTCCAGATAGAAAGCCGTGCGATACGGTGCCGTGCTGGCATTGTGACTGCCGCCGTGCATTTTGAGATATTCGGCCAGACTGTCAGCCTGCGGGTACTTTTTCGACCCCATCAGACTCATATGTTCAAGGTAATGTGCCAGCCCCTGGTACGCCTCGGGATCTTCCAGCGACCCAACGGGCACCACCAGCGCCGAGAGCGATTTAACCGCCTGCGGATCAGAAACCAGCAAGACCACCATACCGTTATCCAGACGTATAGCCTGATACTGGCGGTTATCTTTATCACTTTTACGGATGGTTTCCTGAATCGGCTGCCATCCCGTTTCTGCCTGACTTAAGGGTGCCCAAAGGGCAACAAACAACAATAATGCTTTGAACCAGGTGCTGCGGGGCATTCACGGACCTCATTATCAACTTTATTTTCTAACCAGATTCAATACGTTAACGAAAATTATCCGGCAGAATTTAATCTTGTGCTGCACGAGTCAGCCTATGTCTATATAACCATCAGTCCGTGACTGGTGCGCATCATAAAGTAAGCAGATGAATTGCGCAATTTTTATACAGCACTCATGACTGATTAAAGCGAAACAGCGGTAACAGGAAACGTTGCGACTGTTCAACGATGGCTTCCATTGTCTCTGGCGTTAATTGCCGCCAGAGCCGTTGATACCAGATATCATCACCTTCGCCACGCACCATCATGTTGCCTTCGTAAGCCTGAAGGAATTTCGTACGGGCTTTTTGCAACGTGGAATCGTCATCCAGCATGGCATCGTTTTGCGCGTCATAACAGGTTTTTAGCCACGCGCCGCCACTTTCAGGTAACACCAGCAGCGGCGTGGACATCCCTTCACGATACCCCTCAATCAGTTCTGAGAGGTAATGTAAAGCCTGTTCGGCTGCAAGCGGCGGAAAACGCCACTCGCCGTCTTTGCGTAGAAAAAGGCGACTTTCACCATTACCACCGCTGGCACAGTAGACAAGGTGTTCCAGCCAAAGTTGCATTCCCTGCGCCACACTTAATAAAGAGGGACGCCAGCGTAACAGGCCATCCGGCTGCACCTGCGGCAACCAACCCGTTATTTGCACACCGTTGCAGGCGAGATCAATTTCCATACTTTGCCCCGGTTGGCGACAGGCAATGACTCTGTCGGCAAGCTGCTGCATCTCCTGGCACTGTGTTTCCCAGAAAATTTCACCAAAAGCGCCATACGGTAAATCCCCTGCCGCCCGGAAGCGACGGAACAAGCGTTCGGCATCATCCTGCTCAACCAGTGCATTCAATAACTGCTGGTTGATTTGATAACGACTAAGCCCTTCAAGAATAAAAGGTTCGGTGTCGGGAATTTCGCTGTCTTCGGTACGGAAGTTCACCTGCAAACGCATCTGGAAAAATGCCCGCACCGGATGTGCCCAGAATCGTTGTAGCGTTTCCAGCGGCACGGTTTCCGGTAAGGTAAACGGCAGCGGCTGAACAAATTCAGAATGTGCTTTACCAGCCTGGCTGGCCGCAGGTAGCCATTCACGAGCATAACTTTGTCGTTCGCCTGGCTGGTAGTTTTGCGGATCAAACGGCATTCGGGTATGGAGGCAAGTAAGATGCGCTTTTACCCTTGCCTCGCTTTCATCACAGTTGAGCGCTTCATCGCCCGGTAGATAATGGCTTTGCCCGATGTAGTCGATCAGTTCCTGCACCAGTACCGACGGGAAACGTTCACTGTTATCCTGAATGGAACGCCCGATATAGCTGATATAGAGTTTTTGCTGCGCGGAAATTAACGCTTCCAGGAACAGATAGCGGTCGTCATCGCGACGGCTACGGTCGCCACGCTTCGGTTTCTGACTCATCAGGTCAAAGCCCAATGGCGCAAGCTGGCGTGGGTAAACGCCGTCGTTCATTCCCAGCAGGCACACCACTCTGAATGGGATGGAACGCATTGGCATCAGAGTACAAATGTTAACCGGCCCGGCGAGAAAACGCTGGCTGATACGTTCCTGATCCAGACGTTGTGCCAGTTCATCACGCAATAGTGACAACGGCACCGCGTCGCCATACTGCGCACCTAAACCTTCGGCGATAATCGCCTGCCATTGTTGTTCGATCAGCGTCATCGCCGCTTCGGTTTCCGCATCCGGCAGGAAGAAGGCGTTGAGCATATCGCGACAAACCGGCAACCACTCTTCCAGCGGACGCTCCTGCGCCAGCCCACGACGCCAGATATTCAGTTGCATTAGCAGCGACGCCAGGTGCCCCACCAGTTCTGCAATTAAGCCACTCGATTCATCATAAGGCAGAACCGATTGCCACTCGCCCTGCGCGCTCTCCATCGCGTAGCCCAGCAACATGCGCGTCAGGCCAAACCGCCAGGTGTGTTGACCGGTGGCGGGGAGTTCCAGCTCGCGAACGTTATCGTCATCTATCCCCCAACGAATTCCGGACTCGTTGACCCACTGACGTAAATAACGCAGCCCTTCTTCGGTGATGTCAAACCGCGCCGCCAGCACCGGCACATCCAGTAATGCCAGCACGTCTTCCGACACAAATCGGCTGTCTGGCAACGATAACAGGCTGATAAACGCTTCAAGTACCGGATGCGACTGCCGCGCCCGACGGTCGGAAATGGCGTAAGGCAGGTAACGATCCGCAGGTGCGCTACCAAACACAGCCTGAATAAACGGACTGTAGCTGTCGATGTCGGCCACCATCACGATGATGTCGCGCGGAGTCAGTGTCGGGTCTTCCTCCAGCATCGCCAGCAAGCGATCGTGTAAAACTTCAACTTCACGCTGCGGGCTATGGCAAACGTGGAAGGTGATACTGCTATCCAGTGGATCAAGAGGGCGTTTGTTATCGCTACGGGAAAACTCTTCGATGTTCACACCCGCAACGGCGCGGTTCTCCAGTTCCAGAATGTCAGACTGAATGTTATGCAGCAGGTTATCTGGCGTCACATCGACAAAAGCGTCCAGCTCCTGGCTGCTCTCCAGATCAGAAAGGAGATAAATGTAGTCGCGCCCAAGCTTGCCCCATGAGGCCAGCAGCGGGTTGCCGACATCCTGTTCACCATCGCTGTTAAAGAGCTGCCCGGCATTTTCGCTGTCGCGAAATAGCGGTAATTCGCGATCTTCAAAACTGTGTCGGCGCTGACGAGTCAGTAGTTTCGCCAGATAAGCAGGATCTTTAATGTCGCCCCAGTAATAACGGCAAGGGTTGGTAAACAGGAGATGGATTTCAATATGTTTACCCAGCGCCTGTAGCGCCTGGAGATAAACAGGCGGTAACGCGGAAATACCGCATATAAAGACGCGCGAAGGTAACCCCGGCGGGCAGGTCGTCGCGGACTCCAGCGTTTCGATAAAGCGCTGATAGAGATTGGCGCGGTGCCAGCGCGGTTGCCCGAGTTCATGGGTATATTCCACCAGCGCCTTCCACAACGGCGCTTGCCAGGCCTGCGCCTCTCCAAGTCCTTCTACCAGATTCCCGGCTTCCCACTGTGCCAGCCAGTCCGGGCGATAGACCAGATACTGGTCAAACAGGTCCGCCGCTTTTGAGGAAAGCTGGAACAGTTTTCGCTTGTCGCTATCGTCAGTCAGATAATGCCGCAACAGGGTAAAGTCTTCGCGATACAGCAATTGCGGCAGCAGAGTCATCAGTTTCCAGCTCATGCTCTGTTTGTTAAAGGCGCTCTCTTTGGGGATCTCCGGTAACACCCGGACGAACATATCCCAGATAAAGCTCGCTGGCAGCGGAAAATCAATGTTTGCCGCAATACCAAACTTTTGCGACAGGGTCATTTGCAGCCACTGCGCCATACCGGTACTTTGCACCAGAATCATCTCTGGTTCGAAAGGATCGTCCAGCCGTTCGCGTTCGACAATAAACTCCATCAACGCTTCCAGCACGTCCAGACGATTGGAATGGTAGACCCTTAACATAGCGGCTCCTGACTACTGACGATTCGGGCAATGCAGGCGGGTCATCTCGCCTTCTCTGCCCCCGGGTGAAACTAGCGTAACGCTGATGCTGACACATCCCGCCTGCGATGTCTGCATTCGGTTGACCTGCCAGTGGGCAGGTGGCGAATTCGCGCGCAGTTGCGTTTGCTGCCAGCCATGCCGCCAGAGCTGTTGGTACTGGTTTCTACTGGCAAGACTGTTCATTAATGTTCGCTGGAAACCCGATAACGCAGTGACAATCATCACCATCAGCACCATCGCCAACATCACCTCCGGCAGGCTAAAGCCTTGTTGATTCTTCAGGGAAGCTGACATAACGCCCTCTCTTTCAGCGGACAAAAATCGCTCCAGCCGCGTGGCGAAAAAACAATGTTTCCATCGATGACTTCGCCTGTTCGCCACAACGAAACGCCTTCATAACCGGCAATCAATAAGGCTTCATTATCTGCCAATAAACGCAGACAAACCCGGGCACCGGTGGCAGCGTACAGTAAGCACTGAACTGCGGGCTGCGTCTGCCAGGCGTGCATTTTTCCCCACTCCAGCGTCGACTGAACGATGGCCTGGCGGCGCAATGACTGACTTTCCATGCTCACGCGAGAGGCAAAACTGCGATCCTGCTGACTCATTCCTTGCAATAGCAAGCTACCCAAAACCAGCAGCATAAGGACCAGAGCCAGTGACGAAACCCCCTTTTCGCGGTTCACAGGTTGAATCCTGTCACGCTATAGCTGGCATCCACCACAGTTTGTGGATCAGCCTTGCTGGCAGCATGCATATTAACCGTCAACACCGGCGAGAAACCGCTGACATCCTGTCGGGTAACCTGAAAAGTGTCGATAATGATGGCATCCGGATTAGTGACTTTATCCCAGCCCTTACCTTCACAGGATGTCGCACCGCGTAGCGTTTCCAGCACATGCTCCTTCACACGAAATGCAATCTGGTCAGACTCTTTTACCGGATCGCGATCCCAGATACCGTTACTGTTCGCATCCCACTGCACAATGATACAGTCACCCTGTCCGACAATTTCCAGCCCTTCGCCAGTACAGTTGCCATGACAATAACCCGCCCTCTGGAGATGCTTCGCGACAGTAAAGACCCGCAGCCAGATTTCATCTTCCAGCGCCAGCTTACGGGTGCTCGTTAAACTTTCATGCTGTAACGCGGGCAGAAAGCGTGCAGCCCCCAGCAACAATACGCTACTGATCGCCATAGCAATCAACACTTCCAGCAGAGAAAAACCTAGCTCTTTTACAGGCATCCTTCTGTTTCTCCTTGCTGACAAAGCCGGAGTCTTCCCCACGGCGAAACCACCAGCCACCACTCGCCCGTTGAGTTTTTGAAGCGAATATGTCCGGCCCAAGCGGTATTGCGCAGGCCAAAGAAAGCAAGCGAAGGTGTCAGGTCGCTCATTTCGACTTCGGGCCAGCGTGGCACAAAGACCAATGGTGAACTGCCATGACAGGTATTGGCCCCAGCCGCGGAACTCACAAGGCACCATAACGCCCCCTCCCTGATAACGCTGATACTGTGGTCGCGGTTATGCCAGTTGGCATCTTCACGTAAATAGAGCAAATAGTCCCGCGCCTGGCTGGCGGTTTGCCATAGCCGTTGCGACTGCTGCCAGTATTGCCAGCCATAGAGTCCACTTGCGCTTAGCATGACCAGAATCAGCATCGCGACCAGCGTTTCAATCAGCGTATAACCACGTTGTGTTTTCATGCCGGCAGTATGGAGCGAGGAGAAAAAAAGACGAGGGCCAGTTTCTATTTCTTCGGCGCATCTTCCGGACTATTTACGCCGTTGCAGGAGGTTGCAAAATTTCGGGAAGGCGTCTCGAAGAATTTAACGGAGGGTAAAAAAAACCGACGCACACTGGCGTCGGCTCTGGCAGGATGTTTCGTAATTAGATAGCCACCGGCGCTTTAATGCCCGGATGTGGATCGTATCCTTCAATCTCAAAGTCTTCGAAACGGTAGTCGAAGATGGATTCAGGTTTACGTTTGATAATCAGCTTCGGCAGCGGGCGCGGTTCACGGCTTAATTGCAAATGGGTTTGATCCATATGATTGCTGTACAGGTGCGTGTCGCCACCGGTCCAGACAAAATCACCCACTTCCAGATCGCACTGCTGCGCCATCATATGTACCAGTAACGCATAGCTGGCAATGTTAAATGGCAGGCCGAGGAAGACGTCACAGGAGCGCTGATAAAGCTGGCAAGAGAGTTTGCCGTCTGCCACATAGAACTGGAAGAATGCATGGCACGGTGCCAGCGCCATTTTATCCAGTTCACCAACGTTCCACGCTGAAACAATAATGCGGCGGGAATCCGGGTCGTTTTTCAGCTGGTTCAGTACCGTAGTGATCTGGTCAATATGACGACCATCTGGCGTTGGCCAGGCACGCCACTGTTTACCATACACCGGACCGAGGTCGCCATTTTCATCGGCCCATTCGTCCCAGATGGTGACATTGTTTTCGTGTAGATAAGCAATGTTAGTATCGCCCTGCAGGAACCACAGCAGTTCGTGGATGATGGAACGCAGGTGGCAACGTTTGGTTGTCACCAGCGGGAATCCATCCTGCAGGTTAAAACGCATCTGATGACCAAAAATGGAAAGCGTTCCGGTTCCGGTACGGTCGTTTTTCTGTGTGCCTTCGTCGAGCACTTTTTGCATCAGTTCTAAATACTGTTTCATGGTTCCTCAGGAAACGTGTTGCTGTGGGCTGCGACGATATGCCCAGACCATCATGATCACACCCGCGACAATCATCGGGATGGAAAGAATTTGTCCCATGCTGATGTACTGCACCCAGGCACCGGTAAACTGCGCGTCGGGCTGGCGGAAAAACTCAACAATGATGCGAAACGCGCCGTAGCCAATCAGGAACAAACCTGAGACAGCTCCCATTGGGCGCGGTTTACGAATATACAGGTTGAGGATAATAAACAGCACCACACCTTCCAGCAGCAGCTCGTAAAGCTGTGATGGGTGGCGCGGCAGCACACCGTAAGTGTCGAAAATGGATTGCCACTGCGGGTTGGTTTGCAGCAGCAAAATATCTTCTGTACGGGAGCCGGGGAACAGCATGGCAAACGGGAAGTTCGGGTCAACGCGGCCCCACAATTCACCGTTAATAAAGTTGCCCAGACGCCCGGCACCAAGACCAAACGGAATGAGTGGTGCGATAAAATCAGAAACCTGGAAGAAAGAACGTTTAGTACGGCGGGCGAAGATAATCATCACCACGATAACGCCAATCAGGCCGCCGTGGAAGGACATGCCGCCGTCCCAGACACGGAAAAGATACAGCGGATCGGCCATAAACTGCGGGAAGTTGTAGAACAGAACATAACCAATACGTCCACCGAGGAAGACGCCGAGGAAGCCCGCATAGAGTAAGTTTTCAACTTCATTTTTGGTCCAGCCGCTGCCCGGACGATTCGCCCGACGTGTTGCCAGCCACATTGCAAAAATGAAACCCACCAGATACATCAGGCCGTACCAGTGAAGCGCTACGGGTCCTATTGAGAAAATGACCGGATCAAACTCCGGAAAATGCAGATAGCTACTGGTCATCTGTCACCACAAGTTCTTGTTATTTCGCTGAAAGAGAACAGCGATTGAAATGCGCGCCGCAGGTTTCAGGCGCTCCAAAGGTGCGAATAATAGCACAAGGGGACCTGGCTGGTTGCCGGATACCGTTAAAAGATATGTATATGATCCGCGCTATAACCCTCCGCGAATCAACCCGCCCATGCCGCGACGCTCCATAAAGGCTGCAACCTGATGGCGAACTTCGGTCGCCAGTTGCGCTTCCAGACTACGCTGCGCAAGATTTTCTGCTTCGGCATAATCAATGCGCCGCAGCAGGTATTTTACGCGCGCTACAGAACGTCCATTCATAGACAGATGGCGATACCCAAGCCCAATGAGGATTGCCACGCACATGGGATCGCCCGCCATTTCACCGCACAAACGGAGATCGATACCATGTATTTCCGCTTCCCGAGCGATCATCGCCAGAGCTCGTAACATTGCAGGATGAAGACTGTCATAAATGTTCGCCACCCGGGTATTGTTGCGATCAACGGCCAGGATGTATTGAGTCAGATCGTTGGTGCCAACAGAGATAAAATCGACCCGCTTTGCCAGATGCGGCAGCATAAATACCATTGACGGCACTTCAAGCATGATGCCGATACGTGGTTTGGGAATTTCGTAACCGATCATCTCCTCGACTTCACGTCCGGCACGTTCAATCAGGCGGCGTGCTTCGTCAACTTCATCGAGGCTGGTGACCATCGGCAACAGAATATTCAGGTTGCCCGTAGCGGCATTAGCACGCAGCATCGCACGCACCTGAATCAAGAAGATCTCCGGCTGATCGAGCGTAATGCGAATCCCACGCCAACCCAGGCATGGATTCTCTTCGCTGATCGGCATGTAAGGCAGCTGCTTATCTGCTCCGACATCCAGCGTACGCAAGGTGACGGGTTTATCATTGAACATTTGCAGCATCCCCTGATACTGCGCCACCTGTTCTTCTTCCGACGGAAAACCACTTTGCAACATGAATGGGATTTCAGTGCGATAAAGTCCTATGCCATCAATACGGCTGCCCAGTTTTTGTTCATGTTCCGGGCTTAAACCGGCATTGAGCATGACTTTAATGCGCTCGCCGCTTTTTAACTGGGCGGGTAAATTGACGTCATCTTCCGCCAGACGGCTAAGCTCAATCTCTTCACTAATTAGCCGCTGATATTCTTGCAGCAGTACCGGCTCCGGATCGACCAGCAATTCACCGCGATAACCATCGACGATCAACGTCCGACGATGCAGCACCGAAGGCTGAATATCCGCGCCCATTACGGTAGGGATCCCCAGCGCACGTACCATGATCGCAGCATGGGAGTTGGCTGCGCCATCTCGCACGACAACACCGACTAAGCGATCCTGGGGCAGCTCAGCAAGCGTTGTCGCTGACAGTTCATCTGCCACCAGAATGAAACGTTCCGGCCAGGCGTTCGGCCCTTGATTAGCGTCATCAAGATGAAACAGCAATCGCTGACCCAGCGCACGTAAATCGCCAGCCCGCTCTTTGAGATAGTTATCGCTTAGCGCGGCAAACTGTTCGGCAAATTTTTCAATGACCGTTTTTACCGCCCACTCTGCCACCGAGCCTTTATCAACCTCGGCAAACAATTCGCGACGCAGCCGGGTGTCCGAAAGCAGGTGCGAGTAAAGATCGAAAATAGCCGCCGTTTCTTTTTGTGCACCGGCGGCAAAGCGTTTGCTGTAGCGGCGAAACTCGTTTGCCGCTTCTTCCAGCGCCCCGGTCAGTCGTTCGCGTTCCAGAGCCGGATCCAGCGTTGATGCCTGATACACCTGTTCCATTAAAGGTAACGTGGCATCCTGCCAGCCTTCGGCAATCGCCACACCAGGCGCTGCCGGTAATGCACGGATTCGCGTCTGGCGATATTGCCCAAACAAGGCAGTCAACTGCGACTGAGAAAGAATCGCTGCCATCTGGGTGGCAAGCGTCACCAGGAAGGATTCTTCACTTTCGTCATACTGGCGCAACTCTCGTTGCTGTACCACCAGTACACCAAGCAACTGGCGACGTTGAATAATTGGTACGCCTAAAAACGCGCGGAAACGTTCTTCTTTTACGGAGGGGATGTATTTGAAGCTGGGGTGCTTTTGCGCATCTGCAAGGTTTATCGGTTCCGCCAGCCTGCCAACCAGGCCGACGATCCCTTCATCAAACGCAAGCGTTACAGTGCGACCGCGTGGTTTTTTCAGCCCCCGGGTCGCCATCAGGTAGTAACAACGTCGGTCATGATCGGCCAGGTAGACCGAACAGACCTCGGTATCCATCGCAAGACAGATGTCGGTAACCAGAATATTTAACGCCTCATTCAGGCGTGGTGCGCTGGCTACCTTTTCGACTATTTCGCGCAGGCGAGTGAGCATAATTGGCGTGACTTAACCTCTTTTACGTCGATAAGCAGATGCGTTTTGTGGTTTTGGCGTATTATCCTGCAGCGCCATCACCACACTCGCGAACTCTTTCATTACCCTACGGTAGACATCACGTTTAAATGACACCACCTGTCTGACCGGATACCAGTAACTTACCCATCTCCAGCCATCAAACTCTGGTGTACTGCTGGTTTGCATATTGATTTCTGCATCGCCGCTCACCAGCTGCAAGAGAAACCATTTTTGTTTTTGGCCGATACAAACCGGCTTCGTGTCCCAACGCACCAAACGTTTCGGTAATTTGTAGCGCAACCAGTTACGCGTTGAAGCAAGGATTCGAACGTCTTTGCGGCTTAATCCTACTTCTTCAAACAATTCACGGTACATCGCCTGTTCTGCGGATTCTCCTGGGTTAATTCCGCCTTGCGGAAATTGCCAGGAGTGCTGACCAAATCGCCGGGCCCACATTACCTGCCCCTGGCGATTACAAATCACGATACCTACGTTTGGGCGGTAGCCATCGTCATCAATCACCGGACTACCTCAAAATAAAGCTTTATATACGAATGATTGTTTCATACTCCATGAAGACGGTAAACCACTCTCTGCAGGGCATTACACACTAATAACAATTGAATAACTCACAGTTATGTGCAGAGTTATAAACAGAGGAAGGGGTGGATAGCCGTTTTTATTCACCTTTTCTGTGGATAGAGTTGTGAAGAACTACGGAATTACTACGGGAAAACCCGGAGCATTCTGAATAAGCCTGATATCGATACTTTAAAATAATCATTATTAGTCAATGCATTACATGTAATTTAAGTAATAAAAAGGAGTAATTCGTGACCCAGGTCACACCTCTCATTTACAGGTTGGCGAAATATCAATCAACGCCGTATTTATCCACAGAATGTGCCACTAAGTTAAGCACTGAACCACTAAAAACTGGAGTTTCGTCGCACGTCAAGGCTGTAAATGGAAACAGTAGTGGAGGTTTTTCACAGTTATCCCAGCTTTCTGTGGATAACATGGTGTAAGATCCTGTTTATTTTCAGTGACCAGATTTGGAAAACCCGTTGCAGTGTTGCGCAACTCGATTACCGACAATCTAAAAAGCAATATAAATCATAGAATTGAATAACGCATGTGGAAAAAGTTACACTGCGAATATTCGGCAAAGAACAGCTGTTTGTTTTTTAATCAAGGTATCACGACATGTCCCAACCTCGCCCACTGCTTTCTCCTCCCGAAACAGAAGCACAGTTGTTAGCGCAAGCACAGCAACTTTCCGGTTATACACTGGGTGAACTGGCGGCACTTGCCGGGCTGGTTACGCCGGAGAATTTAAAACGCGATAAGGGCTGGATCGGCGTGTTGCTGGAGATCTGGCTAGGTGCCAGTGCAGGGAGTAAACCAGAACAAGATTTTGCTGCTCTGGGTGTGGAACTTAAAACTATTCCTGTGGATAGTCTTGGGCGTCCGCTGGAAACAACATTCGTTTGTGTTGCCCCATTAACGGGCAATAGTGGAGTGACCTGGGAAACCAGCCACGTGCGCCACAAGCTCAAACGCGTGTTGTGGATACCGGTTGAAGGCGAACGTAGCATCCCGCTGGCGCAGCGTCGCGTAGGATCACCATTGCTATGGAGCCCGAATGAAGAGGAAGACCGGCAACTGCGCGAAGACTGGGAAGAATTAATGGATATGATTGTTCTCGGTCAGGTTGAGCGGATCACCGCTCGTCACGGGGAGTATTTACAGATACGCCCGAAAGCAGCGAATGCGAAAGCGCTTACCGAAGCCATTGGTGCCCGGGGCGAACGGATTTTGACGCTGCCGCGTGGCTTTTATTTGAAGAAGAATTTCACCAGTGCGCTGCTGGCCCGTCATTTTCTGATCCAGTAGCCATCGCTTTGACCTGCCGCTTTCCGGGCATATAATTACCGCTTCATTTTTTTGGCAGGGCTTTTTAGATGTTATTTGCATGGATAACCGATCCTAACGCCTGGCTTGCGCTCGGTACGCTGACGCTGCTGGAGATCGTTCTTGGGATCGACAATATTATTTTTCTTTCTCTGGTGGTGGCAAAGCTCCCCACAGCACAACGTGCTCATGCGCGGCGTCTGGGGTTGGCGGGAGCCATGGTTATGCGTCTGGCGCTGCTGGCGTCAATAGCCTGGGTTACGCGCCTGACAAATCCGCTTTTTACAATATTCAGCCAGGAAATTTCCGCCCGTGATTTGATTCTGCTTCTGGGTGGCTTGTTCCTTATCTGGAAAGCCAGCAAGGAAATCCACGAATCCATCGAAGGTGAAGAAGAAGGGCTGAAAACACGCGTTTCATCATTCCTCGGCGCTATCGTGCAAATTATGCTGCTGGATATTATCTTCAGCCTCGACTCGGTGATTACCGCTGTGGGTCTGTCAGATCACCTGTTTATTATGATGGCAGCCGTGGTGATTGCCGTAGGCGTGATGATGTTTGCCGCGCGCTCGATTGGTGATTTTGTCGAACGCCATCCTTCGGTAAAAATGCTGGCGCTCTCTTTCCTGATTCTGGTGGGCTTTACCCTGATTCTGGAAAGTTTCGACATCCACGTACCGAAAGGTTACATCTACTTCGCGATGTTCTTCTCTATTGCGGTTGAAAGTCTCAACCTGATTCGCAACAAAAAGAATCCGCTCTGATACTCCGTACGCTCTCCTGCAGGAGAGCGTACTCACTCCTGTTACCCTCACAGTTTAAGATTTTCCTGCTTTCAAGATATATAACGTCGGTTTATAAAAAGACTATTATCATAGGTGGGCCAAATGAGGATAACCGGATGAAAAAATGGGCAGTAATAATTTCTGCAGTCGGACTGGCGTTTGCTGTTTCCGGGTGTTCCAGTGATTACGTCATGGCGACCAAAGATGGCCGTATGATTTTGACCGATGGAAAACCTGAAATTGATGATGATACCGGGCTGGTGAGTTATCACGATCAGCAAGGTAACGCGATGCAAATTAACCGTGATGATGTTTCGCAAATTATTGAACGTTAAAAAATAAGGTCAGCATCCGGCTGGCCTTAAGATTTTTCGCTTTCCCTTTTCCCTTCCCTCTGCCATTTTTATATTCCTTATGTCGTGATTATAAAAAGGAAACGGCTATGCAATATCACCGTATACCCCACAGTTCGCTGGAAGTCAGCACGCTGGGGCTTGGCACGATGACGTTTGGTGAACAGAACAGCGAAGCCGACGCCCACGCACAACTCGACTATGCCGTCGCTCAGGGCATTAACCTTATCGACGTTGCCGAAATGTACCCAGTGCCGCCGCGCCCCGAAACGCAAGGGTTAACCGAAACCTACGTCGGTAACTGGCTGGCAAAACATGGCAGCCGCGAAAAGTTAATTATCGCTTCCAAAGTGAGCGGACCGTCGCGCAATAATGACAAGGGCATCCGCCCGGATCAGGCGCTGGATCGGAAGAATATCCGCGAAGCTCTGCATGACAGCCTCAAGCGCCTGCAGACTGATTACCTCGATCTTTATCAGGTGCACTGGCCGCAGCGCCCAACCAACTGCTTCGGCAAACTCGGTTATAGCTGGACAGATTCTGCCCCTGCGGTTTCGCTGCTGGATACGCTGGACGCACTGGCAGAGTACCAACGCGCGGGAAAAATTCGTTATATCGGCGTGTCGAACGAAACTGCATTTGGCGTAATGCGTTACCTGCATCTGGCGGACAAACACGATCTGCCGCGTATTGTCACCATTCAGAACCCCTACAGTCTGTTAAACCGCAGTTTTGAAGTGGGTCTGGCAGAAGTCAGCCAGTATGAAGGGGTCGAGCTGCTGGCCTATTCGTGTCTGGGTTTCGGCACGCTGACCGGGAAATACCTCAACGGTGCAAAACCTGCTGGCGCACGTAATACGCTCTTTAGCCGCTTCACTCGCTATAGCGGTGAGCAAACGCAAAAAGCCGTCGCGGCGTATGTCGATATCGCCAGACGTCATGGCCTGGATCCTGCTCAGATGGCGCTCGCTTTTGTACGCCGTCAACCGTTTGTTGCCAGCACTCTGCTGGGCGCAACCACGATGGCGCAGCTGAAAACTAACGTCGAAAGTTTGCATCTGGAGTTAAGCGAAGACGTATTAGCTGAAATTGAAGCGGTGCATCAGGTTTATACTTATCCGGCACCGTGATCCTTTCGCCTGGTGTTTTGCACCAGGCGTCTCTTTTCCCCACTTTTCAGAATATATTCACTACTTTTCGCCACATCTTTCCTGACAAAGAGCAATAGACTCCTTTGGCCAACGCCAGCGCGCGTTTCAATGTCTGTGCCCATTGTTAAGGATAACCATGTTGATTTTCAAACCTATTCCCCTCGCCATGTTGCTTACCGGGTGTCTGTCCTCCGCTTGGGGGGCGCAGTTAACTCAACCGCTAACACTCAAAGACGTCACTGTTTATCTGCATGGTGCCAGCCTACAAGGTGAAGAGACACTCAACTTACCGGCAGGTGAAAGCGAAATTATTTTCACTAATATCGCCAATTCGGTAACCGACGACAGCATCGCCATTTCTATCGATAACGGAGTGACTGTGCTTTCCTCACGTATCGCGCTAATGGAAACACAGCCGAATGCGCTGCCGTCAGATATTCAGCAACAGTTAAAAGCAGCAAAGGTGGAACAGGCAAAACTGACCGCCGAGAAAAACAATATCGCGGCTCAAATTAAGGTATTAGAGGCAAATAGCACATTAACCAATAAAAGTGCCGCCGAAGTTGGCAAGTATCTGCAAATGGTGAAAGAGAAAAATGGTGAGTTATTACGAGCCGACAATGAGTTGACGCAGAAACTTGCTGATAAGCAGCTTGAAATTGAAAAGCTGGAGCAACGCGAGAGCATGAGTAACGGCGATTCGGTGGCAGCCAATGATCCGCAGGTTATTGTCGCTAAGGTCTATGCCCCAAAAGCCGTCACAGCGAAAGCGGTGGTACGTTATATGACCCCTGATGCTACCTGGACGCCGATCTATGATATTCACGCCACTGCCATAAACCAGCCGCTGCGTCTGGTTTACAAGGCTAATATTCGCCAGTATACGGGGTTGCCCTGGAAAGGCGTTAATCTCGTGCTCTCGACCAGTGAACCTGATACTCATCTTACGTTGCCACACCTGGAAACCCTGTATGTGGATGTTCCGGAGTATGGTGGTGTAAGCGGCTCGCTTTCAGCATCACCCGTGATGGAACAGCGTTCGGAATATTCGTCTAACCAGGATGCCTCAGAATTGCAGAAAACCCTGGTGGCAGAGATGCAAAAAACAAGGGAGCGACAAGCCGGGCGCAAGTATGCCGAACAGGCAGTGCCAGCTTCGGCTCGACCAGAAAGTTTCACTGCGCAAAATGTCCGCTATGCGCTTTCGCTGCCGTGGCAAATCGACAGCGATAATACCGCGCGCACGGTGGTCATTAAGGAAGAGTCGGTCAGCGGTAAATATCGCTTCTTTGCTATTCCGAAGATCAGTAATGACGCGTATCTCCAGGTGCAAATTAAAGAGTGGGAACAGTTAAATTTAATCCCCGGCGAAAGTCAGATCTTCTTTGGTAACAACCGTACCGGCGTGGGCTATTTGCAGCCGCCAGAAGATGGTAAGTCGCTGGATATTCAGCTTAACCGCGATCCTAAGCTGATTATTCAGCGTAAAGCCGTACTCAAAAAAGAGAATGCGTTATCTATCTTTAACGACAGCGCGGTACGCAACTTCAGTTACACCCTCAATGTAAAGAACAGCTACGGCGAAGCGGTGGATATCACTCTACTCGACCAGATCCCAGTCAGTGCTAACAGTGATATTACGGTGGAAAAAATGCAATATGGCCAGGCACAGTTTGATGCGAAAACGGGTGAACTGTCCTGGACGCTGAAACTGTCAGGCAAAGAGAACGTGAGTCTGCCATTCTCATACAGCGTGAAGTATCCGAAAGGTATGCACCCTTCGGGAATGTGATCTTCACCAGATGGCTGAATATGCCATCTGGTGAAAGCTTAATGACGGCGCTGCCAGATCCACAGCGCCGTTATTGCCAGCGCAAATAGCGCACCGAAGCCAATGCCAATGGGCACGACCGGGATGCCTACCATTACCGCCAGCGAGTAAATGCCCAGCATCAACAACATGGCGCTGTTTTCGCCAAGGTTTTGTACTGCAATCGCATTCCCCGCCCCGACGCTTTTTTTACCCCGCTCCTGTAGCAACGCATTGAGCGGAACGACAAAAAAGCCTCCCAGCACGCCAATCAGCATCAACAAAGCATAGGCTGGCAGCAGCTCGTGTTGCAGGGAGAAAATCAGTACCACCACGCCAATCAAAATCCCGGCTGGCATACAGCGTGACACGGTTTCCAGCGTAACTAACTTCGCTGCCGCACCTGCACCAACCACGATACCAATCGCTACCATCGCGTTGAGATAGGTGGGCGTAGCGTTATCGGTAATACCCAGCGCCACCGGTACCCACAGCACCAACAGGAAACGCAGCGTGACACCCGCTCCCCAGAATAAACTGGTACCCACCAGCGAAAAACGCGTTTCACCATTGCGCCATAGCGATGTGCAGGCATTCAGGAAACTGCGGGTCATGCTGATGAGATTCCAGGACTGCCCCGGACGCGCCGCCGCCAGTTTAGGAATGTAGATATTGGCAACGACCGCACCACCGTAGGCCAGTGCGCATGCGGCCAGGGCGACCAGGACATGCCAGTCAGCCAGTACACCACCGGCTACGGAACCGAGCAAAATCGCCGCTATGGTAGACGCTTCCATTAAACCGTTAGCTTTCACTAACTTACTACCCGTGGTTAATTCGCCGAGAATACCGTATTTCGCCGGTGAATAGGCTGCAGCACCAACACCCACCAGCGTATAGCCGAGAAACGGATTGATACCAAAGCAGATACTGGCTGCGCCCAGCAGCTTCAGGCCGTTGGCAAACATCATCACCCGGCCTTTGGCGAAGCTATCCGCCACCTGCCCGACAAACGGCGCAAACAGAATGTAAGCACCTACAAACACCATTTGCAGGATGGGCTGGCTCCACTCCGGATAGAACTGCGCTTTCAGTAACGCCAAAGTGGCAAACAGCAGCGCGTTATCGCCAAACGCAGAGAGAAACTGCGCCACGATAACCGCTTTCATCCCCTTCGACCACAACGAAGTGTTAGTGTGCACTGACTCACTCATCGTGTTGTTCCGCTTCGTCTACCCAGCTTTTCAACGTGACAAAGTCAGGTTTGCCGCTGCCAAGTAATGGCATCTGTTTCAGATAGCGAATATCGCGCGGTACAGCAAGCTCCGGCACGCCGTGCTCGCGGGCATACTGTTGTAACTTATCGCGCGTCAGTTCGTTATCTGTGGTGAAAAGCACCAGTGCCTCGCCTTTGCTGGCATCGCTCTTAATCGCAGTGGCATGGACTTTATCTGGCGAAACACCAAGTGCCAGTTGTTCCACCATTTCCAGCGACACCATTTCGCCTGCAATTTTGGCAAAGCGTTTTGCGCGGCCCTGAATCTGCACAAAGCCCTGCTCGTCAAAACGCACGATATCGCCAGTGTCATACCAGCCGCGCTCCATTTCGCCGCGAACATTCTCGGCGGTGGGCACTTCCAGTACACCTGGCTTCTCCACCCGGAGATAGCCGTTCATTATGTTCGGCCCTTTCAGTTGCAGGCGTCCGCCCTCTTCGATACCAGGAACCGACAACAGGCGCGCATCCATTCCTGGTAGAATACGCCCTACCGTACCGGGTTTCGCCGCCATCGGTACGTTGATAGAAACGACAGGCGCGCATTCGGTCACACCGTAGCCTTCAAGGATGCGCAGGCCAAATTTATCCTGCCAAAGCTGTTTAGTACTTTCTTGTAGTTTTTCTGCGCCTGCCACCACATAGCGTAGACGATAGAAGTCATACGGGTTGGCAAAGCGCGCGTAGTGACCGAGGAAAGTCGAGGTACCGAACAACACGGTGCAACTGCGGTCATACACCAACTCCGGCACAATGCGGTAATGCAGCGGGCTTGGATAAAGGAACACTTCTGCACCTGTGAGCAGTGGCGTAAACAGGCCTACCGTCAGCCCAAAGGAGTGAAACAGCGGTAACGCCGACATAAAGCGATCGTTGGTGGTGAAGTCGGCAATCGTTTTAATTTGCTCGACGTTCGCCAGAATGCTTTTATGGCTATGGACGACGCCTTTCGGATGGCCTTCAGAACCGGAGGTAAAGAGGATCAGCGCCTCTTCTTCCGGCTGCTGTTTTACCTGTGCCAGACGCGGCATCAGCAAATGAGCGAAAATCCACACTTTGTCGGCAGTGGTGACGTCCGCTTTTAAATCTTCCAGATAGACCCAGCGCACCTGAGTAAGTTGCTCTGGCAGATGCCAGAGTTTGCCTTTATCGAGAAACTGGCGGGAAGTGAAGATGGTTTTGATTTCAGCCGCCGTAATAGCACTGGTCAGCCCTTTTACCCCGGCGGTGTAGTTCATCATTGCAGGAATGCGGCGACGGGCGATGGCCCCAAAAATCACTGCCGCACTGATGCCTGCATTGGGCAGCATTAAGCCGATGCGTTCGCCTTCAACACTGTATTTTTCAAGGATGCGTCCAACAAACAGCGTTTTCGTAAGCAATTTGCGATAGGAGTCCGGGGTAAAGTTAACGTCTTCGACACATTTCTTCCCGGCTCCGAAGCGGTACATTGCGCTCAGTAAAGATTCGTACAGCGTTTCACGCGGGCGCACCGCCATACGCGCTTCCATCATTATTTGATGCAGCATTTCGCCAGCGATTTTACGACGGTCACGGGCACGCGGCGCATCCGGCATCTCCACCTGCGTTGGTGGCAAAATATGCAGAGTAATTTGCGGAAACAAGCGACGTTTAACCAGACCTTTCAGGCGGCTGAAGTGCGTAAGTTCCGCCCCTTCAATACGCACAGGAATAACCGTTGCACCAGACTTCGCCGCGACAAATCCTGCGCCATCGTAGATTTTCATCAGCGAGCCAGTGGTGGTGATGCGTCCTTCAGGGAAAATCACCACTGGTCGGCCCTGTTCCACCAGACGTACCAGATGTTTAATCGCCATAGGTTGCGTCGGGTCGAGAGGAACAAAGTCGATAAATGATTTCAGCCAACGCATATACCACTGTTGGCTTATTGAGGTGTAAACGGCAAATACCGGACGTACGGGTAAAAACAATGCCAGCAGTATGCCATCAATAAAAGAGACGTGATTAGGCGTAATTAGAACGCGCTCGCCCTTCAGTGCCTTGGTGTCACCCGTAACGCGAACGCGATACAAAACACGGCACAAATTTCGAAAAAAGCTAAAAAGCATTCCAACTCCCTTTGCTCTGATTCAGTAAAAGCGAATGGAGGGAGATTACACGAGATAAAGAACGCGAGCGACAGTAAATTAGGTGCGAAAAAAAACCTGCGCATCCGCGCAGGTTGGTGCAAGAGACAGGGTACGAAGAGCGTACCGAATAATCTCACCAATCAATACCTCTGGGATCTTGATTGTGGTCTGCACGACGACTCTTCGCCAGCGATAAAACGCAAAGGAATGAAGGGAAATGCAACGAGGTGTGTAAATTGTCGGTTACTGTTACAGATTGATGACCGGCAAAAAAAAACCTGCGCATCTGCGCAGGCTGGTGTAATTCATGTGCTCAACCCGAAGTTGACTTCACCTATCAATACCTCTGGGACCACCACTTTAGCAACCTGAAGCCAAACGCAACCAGCGGTCAATCGCAACAGCGTTTCGCAAAGTGTAACCAAAGGTTTGCAATCTCTTTTTTTGTCTTATTTATTTGCGTTTGGCTCACATTCCCACGATGAAAACACGTCGCCACTTGAACCAACAGGTATTTTCCGTAACACTGACAGAATGTAAGCGTTTACCCACTAAGGTATTTTCATGGCGACCATAAAGGATGTAGCCCGACTGGCAGGCGTTTCAGTCGCCACCGTTTCCCGCGTCATTAATAATTCACCCAAAGCCAGCGAAGCCTCCCGGCTGGCTGTGCATAGTGCAATGGAGTCTCTTAGTTATCACCCGAACGCCAACGCCCGTGCGCTGGCGCAACAGACCACTGAAACGGTCGGTCTGGTCGTTGGTGATGTTTCCGATCCGTTTTTCGGTGCAATGGTGAAAGCGGTCGAGCAGGTGGCTTATCACACTGGTAATTTTTTATTGATTGGCAACGGTTACCACAACGAGCAAAAAGAGCGTCAGGCCATTGAGCAACTGATCCGCCACCGCTGTGCTGCGCTGGTTGTCCATGCCAAAATGATCCCGGATGCCGATTTAGCCTCATTAATGAAACAAATGCCCGGTATGGTGCTGATCAACCGTATCCTGCCTGGCTTTGAAAACCGTTGTATTGCTCTGGACGATCGTTACGGTGCCTGGCTGGCAACGCGTCATTTAATTCAGCAAGGTCATACCCGCATTGGTTATCTGTGCTCTAACCACTCTATTTCTGACGCCGAAGATCGTCTGCAAGGGTATTACGATGCCCTTGCTGAAAGTGGTATTCCGGCCAATGACCGGCTAGTGACATTTGGCGAACCGGACGAAAGCGGCGGCGAACAGGCAATGACCGAGCTTTTGGGACGCGGAAGGAATTTCACTGCGGTAGCCTGTTATAACGATTCAATGGCGGCGGGTGCGATGGGCGTTCTCAATGATAATGGTATTGAAGTACCGGGTGAGATTTCGTTAATTGGCTTTGATGATGTGCTGGTGTCACGCTATGTGCGCCCGCGTCTGACCACCGTGCGTTACCCAATCGTGACGATGGCGACCCAGGCTGCCGAACTGGCTTTGGCGCTGGCTAATAATCGCCCTCTCCCGGAAATCACTAATGTCTTTAGTCCGACGCTGGTACGTCGCCATTCAGTGTCAACGCCATCGCTGGAGGCAAGTCATCATGCAACCAGCGACTAACCGCAGTTAAAGCAATTCCAGCGCCAGTAATTCTTCAATGGTCTGGCGACGGCGAATCAACCGCGCCTGACCATTATCAAACAGAACTTCTGGTAACAGCGGACGGCTGTTGTAGTTGGATGACATTGATGCGCCATATGCCCCCGTATCATGCAGTACCAGATAATCACCCGCCTTCACTTCCGGCAAGACGCGGGTTTCGACATTTCCCCCTTCCTGCTGGGTAAAGACATCGCCCGATTCACATAACGGTCCGGCGACGACGGTTTCCACCGTTGGTGCGTGTTCCAGAGAACGACCATCAGATGCCAGGGCACTGATATGGTGGTAACTACCGTACATTGCCGGGCGCATCAGATCGTTGAACCCGGCATCAACCAGCACAAAGTGGCGGCTACCCATTTGTTTGACGCTCCGCACTTGAGTAATTAATACGCCAGCCTGCGCCACCAGAAAGCGACCCGGTTCAATTTCCAGTTTCACAGGATGGCCCAAATGGCGGGCGATTTGCTCACGCGCGGCATTCCACAGACCATAATAATGTTCGGTATCAACCGCCTCTTCACCCTGTTGATAAGGAATAGAAAGCCCACCGCCCGCAGAAATAGCCTGTAAATCCTGACCGAATTCGAGGACCTGACGCACCATAGCACCACATACCTGTTCCAGATGGGCATAATCAACGCCAGAACCAATGTGCATGTGAATGCCGACCAGCTGTAGATGATGACGTTGTATCACGTCCAGTGCGGCGGGCAGATCGGTGTACCAGATACCGTGCTTGCTGTTTTCGCCACCGGTATTGGTTTTTTGGCTATGCCCGTGACCAAACCCCGGATTAACACGCAGCCATACCCGATGCCCTGGCGAAACCTGACCCAGTTGGTCGAGCATATCAACAGAACCCGCATTCACCGGAATTTGCAATTCACTGACGCGTTCAAGCGTCGCCTGATCGATAACATCTGCCGTAAAAACAATATCATCGGGGTGCGTTTGCGGATTGTAACCCGCCACCAGTGCACGCTCTATTTCGCCTAACGAGACGGAATCCACTTTTACGCCCTGCTCACGCATTAAGCGCAAAATATGAATATTGGAACAGGCTTTCTGTGCAAAGCGCACCACATCAAACTGTTTCAGCGCTGCAATCTGCCGACGAATAATTTGCGCATCGTAGACCCACACCGGGCAGCCAAATTCTGCGGGCAAACGCAGCAGATTTTCGGCGGTGAGGTCGGTATCGGTGCTGAACAGTGAATGTGGCATAACAAACTCCAGATAAGTGCTTTTTTATGATTACGCCACATCATAAAAAGAATAAAAAATATCGATTTATGTCGAGTCTATGCAAAAATGATATGGATTACCGGATTGCGAGAGAGCGCTAATGGCCGCCGTTAACTTACGTCATATTGAAATTTTTCATGCGGTAATGACCGCCGGAAGCCTGACTGAGGCGGCACACCTGCTACACACCTCACAGCCAACCGTCAGCCGCGAACTGGCGCGCTTTGAGAAGGTGATCGGGCTGAAATTGTTTGAGCGCATACGTGGACGATTACATCCTACCGTGCAAGGACTGCGTCTGTTTGAAGAAGTGCAACGATCCTGGTACGGACTGGATCGCATAGTCAGCGCCGCAGAAAGTCTGCGCGAGTTTCGCCAGGGAGAACTGTCTATAGCCTGCCTGCCGGTCTTTTCGCAATCTTTTTTACCGCAGCTCCTGCAACCCTTTCTGGCACGTTATCCCGATGTCAGCTTAAATATCGTGCCCCAGGAATCACCGCTACTTGAAGAGTGGCTCTCGGCCCAGCGTCATGATTTAGGGCTCACTGAGACGCTCCATACGCCTGCGGGAACAGAACGTACCGAATTACTCTCTTTAGATGAAGTGTGTGTGTTACCTCCGGGTCATCCGCTAGCGGTAAAAAAGGTATTAACGCCGGATGATTTTCAGGGTGAGAACTACATCAGCCTTTCCCGTACTGACAGCTATCGCCAGTTGCTGGATCAATTGTTTACTGAGAATCAGGTTAAACGACGCATGATCGTAGAAACCCACAGCGCCGCGTCAGTCTGCGCAATGGTACGGGCGGGGGTAGGTGTTTCGGTGGTTAACCCGCTCACCGCACTGGATTATGCGGCAAGCGGTTTAGTGGTACGGCGGTTCAGTATTGCGGTTCCGTTCACCGTCAGCCTGATCCGCCCCCTGCACCGCCCGTCATCAGCGCTGGTTCAGGCGTTTAGTGAGCATTTACAAGCGGGATTACCGAAACTGGTCACTTCTCTTGACGCTATTTTGTCGTCAGCTACGACAGCATAAAAGCGACAGCATCCTCGGCATGGATCGCCGCAGTATCAAACACAGGCAGAACACTGCGCTCTTCTGGCACCAGTAAACCAATTTCCGTACAGCCAAAAATGACACCCTGTGCGCCCTGTTCTGCAAGGCGAGCAATCACTTGCGCATAATAAGTGCGTGACGCTTCGGTAAATTGCCCCAGACACAGTTCTTCAAAAATAATCTGATTAATTTTCGCCCGTTCATCCGCTTCAGGAATGAGACAGTTGATGGAAAAATGTTCCGTCAGCCGCCCGCGATAAAAATCCTGTTCCATGGTGTAACGCGTACCCAGCAGCGCCACACGAGTCATTCCGGCCCCGGTAATTGCACGTCCGGTGGCATCCGCTATATGTAAGAAAGGCAGCGAGCAACGAGACTCAATGGCATCCGCCACTTTGTGCATCGTATTGGTACATAACACAATGCCTTCTGCGCCCGCCCGCTGTAAGCCAAGCGCCGCCTCAGCCAGAATATCCCCGGTTTTGTCCCACTCGCCGCGACGCTGGCACTCTTCTATTTCATGAAAATCGACGCTATGTAGCAGCACTTGCGCAGAGTGAAGCCCACCAAGCCGCTGTTTAATACCTTCATTAATCAGACGATAATAAGGAATAGTGGATTCCCAACTCATTCCTCCCAGCAAACCAATTGTTTTCATTCCTCTCTCCTGATGTGTGTTACCGCAACAAGGCTGAATAAGGAACGAGACAAACGCCTCAACGGCCAGGTGCCCAATCTCTATTAACGAAAAAAGGGCCGGATGTACAGCACATCCGGCCCGTGAAATCAGACGCCGATATTTCTCAACTTCTCACCAGCCATCAGTTTGCGTTCGATATGTTCCAGTGTGACATTCTTGGTTTCCGGAATGAGCCAGAAAGTGATGCCCACAAACGCAATGTTCAGCGCAGTGTAGAGCCAGAACGTACCTGCCGCACCAATGCTATCGAGCAGAGTCAGGAAGGTCGCGCCGATAATCATATTCGACACCCAGTTTGTCGTCGTCGAACAAGTGATGCCAAAATCGCGGCATTTCAGCGGCTGAATTTCAGAGCACAAGATCCACACCACTGGCGCGGCGCTCATCGCATAACCGGCAATACACATCATCGTCATGCCAACAGAGAGCCAGGACAAGCCACTGGAAGCCGTACCGTTATCAAACTGCATCAGGCAATAGCCCAGCACCAGAGTGCCTAACGCCATCACGCTGAAACCAATTTTCAGAGCCGGTTTACGCCCTGCTTTATCTACCGTAAAGACCGCAATGAAGGTGGCGAACATAAAGGTCAGCCCTACGACCAGAGTCGCAATCATCTGTTGTTCTGTGGTCGTAAAACCCGCCATTTTGAAGATACGCGGCGCGTAGTACATGATGATGTTCATACCGGTAAACTGCTGCATCGCCTGCAACAACATACCGAGAAACACAGCACGACGGACGTTACGGTTGATCTTAAACAGTGCCCAACCGCCCTGTTTTAACTTCAGGCTTTCACGAATTTCGTTGAGTTCTTCTCGCGCTTTTTCCGACGTATCGCGCAGCATACGCAACACTTCTTCCGCCTCAATATGACGCCCCTTTTCCGCCAGCCAGCGCGGGCTATTTGGCAGGAAGACCACCAGAATAATCAGCAGGACTGCTGGTAAAGCAAGAACCCCCAACATTGCGCGCCAGTTACCGCTATAACTGAACGCTGTATCGGATAAAAACGCCAGCACGATGCCGAGTGTGACCATCAACTGGTACATACTGATCATCTTACCGCGAACGTTTTCACTTGCCATTTCAGAAAGATACAGAGGAGCGGTGTAAGACGCGATCCCGACAGCAATGCCCAGCACCACACGAGCGGCGATTAACATCTCTACGCTGGTCGCAAAAGCGGACCCTATCGAACCGAGCACAAAAAGGATAGCCCCCGCCATCAGGCTGTATTTACGCCCCAGGCGGAACGACAGCCACCCATTAAACAGCGCACCAATTGCTGCGCCGAGCATCATGCTACTGACCACCCATTCCTGCAAACGGCTGGTCAGCACAAAGTGATCGGTAATGAACGGCAAGGCTCCGGCGATTACGCCGATATCAAGACCAAATAACAATCCTGCGACCGCAGCAGCTACCGAAACAAACATATTCATACGCCGCGTATCCCGCAAAGAACGTGGCGTTAAAGCAGATTCCGTATTGATAGTAACCATTTTTTCCTGCCAGCAGAGAGTAAGACATAGTGAAAAAATACGTGAACAATTCAAACAGGTGTCAGGTCGGAAATAGCATAAATATGGATTAAATTGCTGCGACATGTCGTTATGTGATGGATATTCCAATTTTCAAATTAAGTTGAATTATTGAGATTATTATTAACCAACTAATTTTAAAGCAGATAAAATTCATAAAGTTCACTAATTGATAATTGATATGGATTATTTCATAACCATGATATGGATTATGATGATCTACAGGTATAAAAAACCCTGCCATGCGGCAGGGTCATAAAAGTAAGAAGAATGGATTAACGAGCCAGCCAACCGCCATCCACGGCAATGGTATAACCATTCACATAATCTGAAGCACTGGAGGCAAGAAACACTACCGGCCCCATCAGGTCACTCGGCAGTCCCCAACGGCCAGCTGGAATGCGGTCGAGAATTTCCGCGCTACGTTGTTCATCTGCCCGTAGTTGTTGAGTATTGTTGGTCGCCATGTAACCCGGAGCTATCGCATTAACATTAATGTTGTGTTTAGCCCATTCATTCGCCATCAATCGCGTCACGCCCATCACGCCGCTTTTTGATGCGGTATAAGAAGGCACACGGATCCCGCCCTGGAAGGAGAGCATTGACGCGACATTGATAATCTTGCCGCCATTGCCTTGTGCGATAAAGTGTTTCGCCGCTGCCTGAGACATGAAGAATACGCTCTTGATATTCAGGTTCATGACATCGTCCCAGTCTTTTTCGCTGAACTCGAGAGCATCTTCGCGCCGAATCAATCCGGCGTTATTCACCAGGATATCAATATGACCAAACTCAGCTACCGCGCGATCCAGCAGTCCAGGAATACCATCAATCTTTCGCAGATCGGCGGTCAGGCTTAAAAAACGACGCCCCAGCGCCGTGACCTGCTTGATGGTTTCAGTCGGTTCAACGATGTTAATGCCAACAATGTCACAGCCCGCTTGCGCCAGCCCCAACGCCATCCCCTGACCCAGTCCAGTATCACAACCAGTGACGACCGCAACTTTACCTTCGAGAGAAAATGCACTTAAAATCATAACAATACCTTATTCGTTTATGCCCACAACTAGCGCAAATCTTTAACGGCCACATGGTCCATATCATCAAAGACCTGGTTTTCACCGACCATGCCCCAGATAAAGGTATAAGCTTTGGTTCCGACACCGGAATGGATCGACCAGCTCGGGGAGATCACCGCCTGCTCGTTATGCATCACAATATGACGCGTTTCTTGCGGCTGCCCCATCATGTGGAAAACGCAGGCGTCATCATCCATATTGAAATAGAAATAAACTTCCATCCGGCGCTCGTGGGTGTGACACGGCATGGTGTTCCACAAGTTACCCGGAGCCAGCTCCGTCAGCCCCATACTCAATTGGCAGGTTTCCAGCACATCCGGGACAAAATATTTGTTAATCGTGCGACGGTTGCTGGTGAGGTTATCGCCTAACGTGACTGGAGATACTTCGTCCGGTGTGACTTTTTTGGTGGGATACGTCGTATGCGCAGGTGCGCAATTGTAATAAAACTTCGCCGGAGTAGCGGTATCAATACTGGCAAAGACAACTTCTTTTGCGCCTTTACCAACATACAGGGCTTCGCGGTGACCGATTTCATAGCATTGACCATCGACGGTAATCGTACCGGCACCGCCAATATTGATAACACCTAGCTCGCGACGTTCCAGGAAATAGCTTACCCCGAGTTGTTTACCAACTTCCCCGCCAACGGAAACCGTTTTAGTTACCGGCATAATGCCGCCAACAATAATACGGTCAATGTGGCTGTAAACCATGGTGTACTCATCGGCGACAAATACCTTTTCAACCAAAAATTCATTGCGCAACCCCTGGGTATCCAGCGTTTTTGCATGCGCACTGTGGATACTCTGTCTTACGTCCACATCAACCTCCGATAATCAGTGAAGCGTGAAAATAGAAAACGATAGTGAAACGCTGTTTCGTTTTCTCTATAAGGGGATGATATGCCCACAGGATAGGGTTTTCAATTAAAAATAAAACAATGTTTCATTTTTAAGGTAAGGACTGAAAAAAGTGCAGTGTCGATCACGAATATGTCATGAGAATGGAAAAATCAGGGAGCCCTGAAAATGTATGTCGACTCGCCAGCCACCATTATTCAACAGATTAATGACGGCTGATATTTATCGGTAAGGAGGAAATGCAGAGCTATTCGTCACGTTCAATGGTCAATGCCACGCCCTGGCCCCCGCCGATACAAAGCGTAGCCAGTCCTTTGCGGGCATTACGTTTCACCATTTCATGAACCAGAGAAACCAGGATTCGGCAACCGGACGCGCCTATTGGGTGACCGAGCGCGATCGCGCCACCATTAACATTGACCCGACGCTCATCCCATTCAAGCATCTTGCCAACCGAAAGCGCCTGAGCAGCAAACGCTTCATTAGCCTCAATAAGATCGACATCAGCCAACTGCCAGCCGACACGTTCCAGGCAACGGCGTGTCGCATACACCGGCGCAATGCCCATTAATGCCGGATCTACACCAACGCTGGCAAATGCGCGAATGCGGGCAAGCACGGGTAAATTCAACGCTCGCGCTTTGGCTTCGCTCATCATCATTACCGCAGCTGCGCCATCGTTTATGGATGATGCATTACCCGCTGTCACAGAACCGAGACTATCAAATGAAGGATTTAAACGGGCCAAGCCTTCTGCACTGGCGTCAGTGCGTGGCTGTTCATCGGTATCAACAACCAACGCCTGACCGTTACTTTGGGTCATTACCGGGACGATTTCATCTTTAAATCGTCCGGCGTCAATCGCCGCTCGCGCTTTTTGTTGCGAGCTAAGTGCGTAAGCATCCTGCAACTGACGGCTGATGCCATATTCGCGAGCCAGATTTTCGGCGGTGACACCAATATGATAATCATTGAAGGCATCCCACAAGCCGTCATGCACCAGACTATCAACCAACTGGCTATTGCCAAGCTGTGCACCGGTGCGGCTATCTGTAAGAACGTGTGGTGCGCGGCTCATGTTTTCCTGGCCACCGGCGATGACAATATCCGCCTCGCCACACTGGATCGCCTGAGTAGCCAGATGCAGTGCTTTAAGCCCGGAACCGCAAACGTCATTAATCGTGATTGCAGAAACGCTGTTAGGAAGACCACCTTTAATAGCCGATTGCCTTGCCGGATTCTGCCCTGCTCCTGCAGTCAACACCTGACCAAGAATCACTTCATCCACCGCATATGCAGAAACACCGGTACGTTCTATTAACGCTTTCACGACCAGGCTGCCAAGTTCCACGGCGGAATGACCCGCTAACGCACCACGAAAACAGCCGATAGGTGTCCGTAACGCCCCGACAATCACAACGTCTTTCATCACAACCTCGCACCAATTAACAGTGCAATAGTAAATGATTGTTAATTACAGTTATCTTAATTGTTTAAAAAAAGTGATTTTTATCACAAAGGAAATACGCCTGACCAGCAGTCAGAGACATAACTGGCACGTAAGGTTTGCAACCACTAACCCACCAATAGAGAGGTAGAAAGGGCGTTAATCTCCCATACTTAACCTGGTTTATGGTAAATTGCCCTCCATTTTGTTTAATTTGTAGATGATACGTTCAGATAATGTCTAATATTTGGTCAAAAGAAGAAACTCTGTGGAGTTTCGCGCTCTACGGCACAGCCGTTGGTGCAGGCACGCTCTTCCTTCCTATTCAGTTAGGTTCGGCAGGGGCTGTGGTCCTGTTTATTACTGCTCTGGTCGCCTGGCCTTTAACATATTGGCCACATAAAGCCTTATGCCAATTCATCCTCTCATCAAAAACATCAGCAGGTGAAGGGATAACGGGCGCGGTAACACACTACTATGGCAAGAAGATTGGTAATCTGATTACCACGCTGTACTTCATCGCCTTTTTTGTCGTCGTGTTGATATATGCCGTGGCAATTACCAACTCACTTACGGAACAGCTGGCAAAGCATATGGTTATTGATCTTCGCATCCGTATGTTGGTGAGTCTGGGTGTTGTATTAATCCTGAATCTCATTTTTCTGATGGGACGCCATGCCACTATTCGGGTAATGGGATTTTTGGTATTCCCATTGATTGCCTATTTCTTATTTCTATCTATTTACCTGGTCGGTAGTTGGCAACCTGATCTATTAACTACCCAGGTAGAGTTCAATCAGAATACCCTTCACCAGATATGGATATCGATTCCCGTGATGGTTTTCGCTTTTAGCCATACGCCCATTATTTCTACGTTTGCCATAGACAGACGTGAAAAATATGGCGAACATGCTATGGATAAATGCAAAAAAATTATGAAAGTCGCTTATCTCATCATCTGCATAAGTGTATTGTTCTTTGTCTTTAGCTGCCTGCTTTCTATTCCACCTTCGTATATTGAAGCGGCTAAAGAAGAAGGGGTTACCATTTTATCGGCACTTTCTATGCTGCCGAACGCCCCAGCATGGTTGTCAATTTCCGGGATTATTGTCGCAGTAGTTGCGATGTCGAAATCATTCCTGGGTACGTACTTTGGCGTTATTGAAGGTGCCACGGAGGTCGTCAAAACAACACTACAGCAGGTTGGTGTAAAGAAAAGTCGTGCATTTAACCGCGCACTATCAATTATGTTGGTATCGCTCATTACCTTCTTTGTTTGTTGCATTAACCCGAACGCGATTTCGATGATTTACGCGATCAGCGGCCCGCTCATTGCCATGATACTTTTCATCATGCCTACGCTGTCAACATATCTCATCCCGGCGCTTAAACCCTGGCGTTCCATCGGAAATCTGATTACGCTGATCGTGGGTATCCTGTGCGTATCGGTAATGTTCTTTAGCTAATATCCGTTGTGAATGGTTCAAAATTGCTACAATTTTGAACCATTCCAGTTTTCATAATGTTCATTTGTTATTATTCCGCTCTATCACTTCTCTCGTCATATCGTAGTATTATCAGTTAGTTAAACACACAAAGAGATCTGAACATCTTAAATAAGACTATTTAAGATGCATAACTTAGATTCGCAAGATATCTTCTGGTCATTCAAAAACAATTTGCGATATAGATATTCTTATACCATGAGATAGTTATCTGAACCGTTCTCAACCATGCAAGATTAAATCAGTGAAACATAATCATATTTGATAACGAGAAATGCATTTTTAAATGCCTTACTCAGAATTATAGCAAATACAGATTAATCGCAATTTTTCCCAGCAAAATTACAAAATCATGGTGTATTGACATCATCAATAACCAATGAAATTATGCAATTATATACGGATAGGGAGGTTCTTAACATGGGGCTTTGTAGTCGTTATAAAAGTCTTACATGCAATAGTTGCTCAATGCATTGCCAAATAATGCCAGAAGAGTCACCGCGTTTGCAGTATTGCGCAAACTCGTGTTTTTGTATGTGGCCCGAAGAAAGTTCATATTTTAATCGTGGTGTGGTGGAAGGTATCTTAACAAAAAACCACAATGCGAGATTAAGCGGATATATTTTTGTCGATTTTTCAGTAAGTTTTTTACGTCTATTCCTTGAAAAAGACTGGATTGACTATCTTGCAAGTACTGACATGGGGATTGTTTTAGTCAGCGACCGCAATATGCAATCGTTAGCTAACTACTGGCGAAAACACAACTCTGCAATATCTGCTGTCATATATAATGATGATGGTCTTGATGTTGCCAATGAAAAGATCAGACAACTATTTATTGGTCGTTATTTATCATTTACCAGAGGGAACACATTAACTCAGATGGAATTCACCATAATGGGGTATATGGTTTCTGGTTATAATCCATATCAGATTGCTGAAGTTCTGGATATGGATATCCGTAGCATCTACGCGTACAAGCAACGAATCGAAAAGAGAATGGGTGGTAAAATAAACGAGTTATTTATTCGTTCACATTCGGTCCAACATTGATACTCAACAATCTGCCAGAATCATACTCTGCTTATACGGGCATCTATTGAAATGCCCGTATTTTATAAATAAGCAGTAACCCCAAGAGTAAACAACATGGTATTTAAAACCATCACACGAAAAATTCAGAAGCATTACGAAATATGAATTTACAAACAATAGTGGCGTAAATGTTAATCATGTTAATTTACGTAAAGTTTTACGTTGCGACATTAAAGCCTCATTTCAATCATTATGATAAATATAAAATTAATATATATTTATGCCGTAAATACCAATATACTTAGCAAACTATGTGATTTCCATTTCGATTGATTTAGTGTCTATTGACGTATGTACTGGATTATTAACGATAATATCGAGTTCTGGCCTGAGCACCGAAAATTAATATCGGTACATAACGCCGATCTTAACGTCGTTCTGACAACGCCAGCCAGTCGTTGTTTATCACTTCTACTTGAAGCTTTTCCTGATGTGGTTGCACAACAAGATTTTTTCACCAGAGTCTGGGAAGAAGAAGGTATGCGTGTGCCAACTAACACGTTATATCAGAACATATCCATTATCAGACGCGGATTTCGCGCTGTTGGTGATACCACCCACTCGCTTATTGCAACCGTGCCGAGAAGAGGATTCAAGATTCATAATGACATTAACATACAAAATCATGCAATAAACTCTTCAACAGACGCACATACACACAATACCCCACCTGCCGTAAAAGGTAATGCGGGGTACAAAGAGAGCATTGGTAGCGCAAACAATTTCAATAACAAAATCCTCAAACATATAAAAAGTTATCTAATTATGTTGAGCATATTTGCTATAGGCGTATATTCTGCACATTGGCTATGGAATAATAATCAACCGAAGCCATTCTTCAAGGATTACAAGACTGTTGCGGAAATTAATGGCTGCCATTTTAATGTGACAGAAGATACAATTGATGGGTTGAAAGAGTTCGATAAATATAAGACACGGATACTGGATTCGGGGATTAACTGTAAAAAATATCCGTGGTTATACTTCCCTCTTGCAAAATCCTCACCAAGGATGATTGTTATGGCATGCAATAAAAATTATAACCAACATGAAGTGGCAGGCTGTTTAACCCTGTCTTACCGTGAGGTTAATCGTGATTGATTATAAAAAAAACTTATTATTTATTTTAGTTTTCATCAGTGGGTTTATTCTCTTCATTGTTTACTCTTATACTGCAGAAAAAATGATATATAATGAAACATGCACTGCAAATTGGGTAATTTTTAATGACAAGGGGCGAGCAAATCTTACCATCGACTTTATGTATAACCAAAAAAATAAAACAGGAACTGTTGCGTTGAGCGGAACCTGGCAACAAGGCAACAGAGAAAGTAAATCAATACGGCGAAATATTGAATACACATGGATTGAAAACTATGACACAGCCCATTTAACATCAAAGAAAGTTAATAAATTTGAGATCATGGATCAAGTCGATGATGATAGACTTGCAGAACTTATTCCTGATTTTTATGTCTTTCCAGAAAAAAGTGTAAGCTATAATATACTAAAGCAAGGTAAGCATGCTTTTATTTTGAGTATTGGTAACAGAGCAATCATGCATTGTGCAAGGTAAACTTAAATAGATAACAAAAAGATGGAACCTCGTTAATCATAAAACAATAAAATTAAATATGCTTGTAGTATATGCCAGTATAAAGCATCAAAGTTTTGATCAACATCTTTCATTTTAGACATCACCTTGCAATGTAAAATATCATGTATCAACAACATCTGGTGCAAATCCATGAGTCGAACTCAACATTCATCTTAGCTCTATTATTATTCCTTCGTACAGTCGATGTAAACAATACAGAAAGAGGATTATTAAGAACCAGTTTACTTAGTGAATCAATAGAGGAAAGGACTAACGTTTCTTTAAAAGAATTGATTTCATCATCTGTTAAACTAAACTCATCATTGACAGATCGTGAGATATAACTGTTTTTAACTTTACTCTTTACGTTGACTTTACTGACAGAATTAACATTCACATATCTTGAATTTAGTGCCCATGATGTTGTTTGCGTGAGAACCTTCTCAGCATTAAGGAATTTTTTTAACGGAATCCTTGGTTTCTTTTTCGAGTCCGAATTTACAATATCATGCATATAGACCATTTCATGAATCTGCGAAAACTCAATGTCCATTATATACCTCACATTTTTACCGTGACTCGATGTTACTGTTCAATAATCACCTTCCATCAATACTAAATTTAATACCCCTAATGTGCCGATAACAAATATAGTCATTCTACGTAACGTCTCCATAAGGTGATAACCTTGATCAAATGAATTTCAAAAATAATAAAAGGAAATCTTTTGAGATGTTTGTCACGAATAAAGCTATTTATGTTACCAATATCATTTCGAGTGTGCACACTATCTATCTGTTTTTTCAGGATATAAAAAACAACATGTAAGTTATGTAAATTGCCGATGCTACTAAGTAACATTATGGTAAAAAAAGTAAAAATGAGCGATTTTTGATAGAATAAAGCATTAGAAAAGGTGATATTTGACATTATCAGAAGCTGCGAATTCGGATTTTGCTCTAATCAAATGAGAGAAATGTAAAATGAAGCCACGAAATATTAATAATAGCCTACCACTGCAACCATTAGTTCCTGATCAAGAGAACAAAAATAAGAAAAACGAAGAGAAATTCGTGAATCCAGTTAAAATTACGATGAGGTCTGGTTTAAATTATATTGAACAAGAATCTCTTGGAGGAAAATATCTAACACATGATTTGTCAATAAAGATAGCGGATATTTCTGAAGAAATAATTCAGCAAGCAATATTATCTGCTATGAGCATATATAAATTTCCGATAACAGATGATTTAATGAGTATGGCTACAAATGAACTCATAAAACTGGCCAAAATAGAGAATAATTTAGACCTGAATAAATTCTCTACTATATGCACCGACGTACTATCCCCCCTCGTCATCAGACATAATAAAGAAAAAAAACCAGACGACTTACTACCCTTCGCAAAAATCCCCTTTTTAATTTTCATCGAAAAAATGGAAATTGATAATATGAATCAAGGTCATGCATATTAAGGCATTTATGAAATATCGTAAATAAGATAACTAATAAGGTGAATATTAGAAAACAACTAATGACATTATTGGTTTATAGTGGTCAATATTTTTACTAATAATGAACCAATATACCCATAAGCAATGCAAGCTTAAAACTCATAATTCAAAAAAGATAAATACAAAAAAATTAATGAGTCAATCAATAATAATTTAGCATCACGAAACACATCACAGAGGAATATTATGAGCACAGATACACTTGAAATATTCAATAACAGTGATGAATGGGCAAGTCAACTAAAACACGCATTATCGCAAGGAGAAAATCTGGCATTACTACATGGATTGACTCCTGATATCCTTGATAGAATATATGCATATGCATTCGACTACCATGAAAAAGGTAACATAACGGACGCAGAAATTTATTATAAATTTCTGTGCATTTATGCGTTCGAAAATCATGAATATCTAAAAGGTTTTGCATCAGTATGCCAGTAAAAAAAGAAATATCAACAAGCATATGACCTTTACAAACTAAGTTACAATTACTCCCCGTATGATGACTATTCAGTTATTTATCGTATGGGTCAATGTCAAATTGGGGCTAAAAATATCGATAACGCAATGCAATGTTTCTATCATATTATTAACAATTGTGAGGATGAAAGTGTTAAGAGCAAAGCGCAGGCATATATTGAACTCTTAACTGATAATTCAGAAGATAATGGCTAAGCATTACAATCATTTGGTTAAAATTGCTGGTTATAGTGCAGTTAACCACTATGACCAGCTTCTCTTATGTTTTCTTAAATCAACATCTTAAAACAGTTAAGAACACACTATAAATTATTATTTTTCAACGCGTTAGAGAACAATCTATTTTATCAAAATTGAATAAGGCTATTTCAGATTACATCACTGAATTCCTAAGATAAATTAGTGAACACAACCATAGATATGTCGAATGTAAACTCCTATAGCATTAATGACACATAAATATGAATAGCCACTATTTCTATTGCTTATGCAGGATGCAAGAAACCAATTTTTTCATAGAGGTTAACTAATGGACTTAGAAAATAAATTCTCATATCATTTTCTTGAGGGATTAACGCTCACGGAAGATGGAATTCTTACTCAAGGAAATGAGCAAATTTATATTCCACCGAAAGAGTTAGGAGTATTGATCGTATTACTTGAATCCGCTGGTCATGTTGTCCTGAAAGATATGATCATCGAATCAGTATGGAAAAATATTATTGTAAGTGACGAGTCCCTGACAAGATGTATCTATTCTTTGCGCTGCATTTTTGAAAAAATTGGCTATGATCGTTGCATAGAAACAATCTACCGGAAAGGTTATCGTTTCAGTGGACAGGTTTTCAAAACTAGAATAAATGAAGATAACACTTCAGACTATTCCATAGCTATATTTCCTTTCACCACTTCATTGAATACCCTGGATCCGTTAATACTTAATCAGGAATTAGTGCAAAACATTTCAAATAAAAAAATCGAGGGCCTTTATACCTATCCGATGGCTGCGACAAATTTTTGTAATGATCACATATCGCAAAATTCATTTTTGAGAAGATTCAAGCCAGATTATTTCGTTACAGGAAGAATAAACCAGAATAACGCAGTGAAAACTTTATATATTGAACTGATCGACGCTAAAAATCTTTTCCTCATCGCCAGTAATCATCTTCCTGTTGATGAACTACATAACACATCACAATTTATTATAGATAATATCCTTCAAACGGTACATAATCCAGAGCGTTCTGTAAGATTAGCTAAACCGGATCAAGGTTACAAGAATCATTATTTATCAGATGAACTGTTGGCTGGTAAGAAAGAACTTTACGAGTTTACTCCTGAAAGCATTTACAGGGCTATGACTATATTTGATGGATTACAAAATAAAAGTGATATACAGACGCTAAAAACAGAATGTTATTGTCTGCTAGCGGAATGCCATATGTCTTTGGCACTTCATGGAAAATATGAACTTGAACTTGCTGCTCAAAAAGCATTAGAGCTTTTACATTATGTATCAGACATAACCAATGTCGATGGAAAAATTTTAGCTATTATGGGACTGATAACTGGCCTGTCTGGACAAGCAAAAGTATCTCATATCTTATTTGAACAGGCTAAGATAAACACAACTGATATAGCCTCTCTCTACTACTATAGAGCACTTGTCAACTTTCATAATGAAAGAATTGAAGAGGCAAGGATTTGTATAGACAAATCACTACAACTCGAACCCAGAAGACGAAAAGCAGTTGTGATAAAAGAGTGTGTAGATATGTATGTGCCTAACCCGCTCAAAAGCAACATGAAACGCTACTATAAAGAAACTTCGAGTGAAAGCCATCGAGTTATAATTGACAACATTTTGAAACTAAAGCAACTGACGAGAATTTGTATGCGATAAATCTTTATTGTCGCAATTTTATTGTTTAGATGTATGCAGCTAGTTATTTAAACAGCAGAGATGAAAATATCTAAGATATTTACCTTATTGCAATATATATCAAATACTCTAGATTAAAAAGTATTGTGTATAGGCTATTGGCCTGGACAAATAAAAAGGGAACTTTATGACTAATCCAATCAATATGAATAATTTTTCTCAAAGTTTAAATATAGCAACTGCAACGGGTGAAGAAGTAGTTTCATTAGTTAAACACATCACCACCAGTGCTACTGATACAGATCAAATACAAGCATTTATAGTTTCAACATGGATGGCATCTTTTCAAAATGATATGTATTCGAAAGATAATCCTATCTCTCCTTACTATGAACTGGAGTGGTAGACAATTGACCACTTAAATGTTTAACGAGATACTGATTATATTAGTATCTCGTTCCTTTCCTTCAATCCTACACATAAAAATATATGCGCTTACCCAAAGTTAAAATCTTATCCATCTTCATGTTTTCTGTATTAATTACAAAAATGTCTTTCGCCAGTAGCGCTTGCTTTAATGAAGCAGGATCAATTTTCAGAATCGAACCAAATTTGATCAAAGCTATCGCTCTTGTTGAAAGTAATTTAAAAAATGATAGCATCGGCAAGAATAGACTGGCCCCCTGAATCTCCAGACAACCAATATCACTTATTTAAGTGATAGTCTTAATACTAGTTTTTAGACTAG
>NZ_PTRU01000027.1:0-50245 GCF_002965245.1 Escherichia sp. MOD1-EC6021
CCACGGGAATATCTACGGCAGCAAGCCAGTAATGGGTTAAGTGATAACAGGTGTCTGGAAATATAGGGGCAAATCCAGTAAGGTCCTCCGCAGAGGCGCTGGATATTATTTTATATTCAGGGAAGTGAGTCCTCATGACCTCTTTTAACCCTGCTTGCATAACAGGTATTTTACTGATAACAATTCCATTTTTGCAGCATCCTGGCAACATATTTCCTCCACATCCACTGTCTAAAAATCATGATGGTCTATTCAGGATATTCATTCCTTAAATGTTTCCAGCAAATTAATAGATTAAGCGAATAAATTATCCTTTGCATTCACTTTCATATCAGCATACTCCTGCTGCACAATAACTCCACTGCATGTGTCAGAAGGTTAGCATCAAATGATAACCTGGTGAAATAGCCTGGAGACATTTAAAATATCTACATTAAGTTGTTAGAAATACTTAATGAAAAACAGAATTCTCATTCATTTAATTTATAATTAAGTGATATCCCTTCCCGCAGGATGCAAAATCACACAATCAATATTTATTCAATAAAATCTGATAGTTTTAACTTGTTAAAATTAAAAAACGCGCCCAGTTATCTTTTATCCTGATTCGTAAGGGCTAAACAATAAATTCATTATAGTGATAATATTCATGCGATAATTTGTTTGCGGCGAGAGATAATTCGCTTTTTAACACCGAGCTTCTCCCGATAACCAGGATTAATCAGCGCAATTTTGATCTTAACCTGCCGCAAAACAACCGCGCTTCATGATACAAATGGATTCTCATTATCTGAACAATACGCAGCACGTCTATGACAAAGGGCGAGTTATGCAAACTGAGCAACAGCGAGCCGTAACACGGCTTTGTATCCAGTGCGGATTATTTCTTTTGCAACATGGTGCGGAAAGCGCGTTGGTTGATGAACTTTCCTCACGACTGGGTCGGGCGTTGGGAATGGACAGCGTCGAAAGTTCTATCTCTTCGAACGCCATCGTGCTGACAACCATTAAAGATGGGCAATGCCTGACATCGACACGTAAAAATCACGATCGCGGCATTAATATGCATGTGGTGACTGAAGTCCAGCACATTGTGATTCTGGCGGAGCATCATCTGCTGGATTACAAAGGCGTAGAGAAAAGATTTAGCCAAATTCAGCCATTACGTTACCCGCGATGGCTGGTAGCCTTGATGGTCGGCCTTTCTTGCGCCTGTTTCTGTAAACTCAATAACGGTGGCTGGGACGGTGCCGTCATCACCTTCTTTGCCAGTACGGCCGCGATGTATATCCGCCAGCTGCTGGCACAGCGTCATCTTCATCCACAGATCAACTTTTGCCTCACCGCTTTCGCCGCCACCACCATTTCCGGTTTGCTTTTGCAACTTCCCACTTTCAGCAATACACCCACCATCGCGATGGCCGCCAGCGTTCTGCTGCTGGTGCCGGGCTTTCCGTTGATTAATGCCGTCGCCGATATGTTTAAAGGCCACATCAATACCGGACTGGCACGCTGGGCGATCGCCAGTCTGCTGACACTGGCTACCTGCGTCGGCGTGGTGATGGCACTGACGATTTGGGGGCTACGCGGATGGGTGTGATCGAATTTCTGTTGGCGTTGGCGCAGGATATGATCCTCGCCGCCATTCCTGCAGTCGGCTTTGCGATGGTGTTCAACGTTCCCGTTCGGGCGTTACGCTGGTGTGCGCTGCTTGGTGCGATAGGTCATGGTTCCCGAATGATCTTAATGACCAGCGGGCTGAATATTGAATGGTCAACCTTTATGGCCTCTATGCTGGTCGGCACCATTGGTATTCAATGGTCGCGCTGGTATCTGGCACATCCGAAAGTGTTTACCGTGGCGGCTGTTATCCCCATGTTTCCGGGCATCTCTGCTTATACTGCAATGATTTCGGCGGTAAAAATCAGCCAGCTAGGTTACAGCGAACCGTTGATGATTACCCTGTTAACCAACTTTCTTACAGCTTCATCGATTGTTGGTGCATTATCCATCGGCCTTTCCATTCCTGGATTATGGTTGTACCGCAAGCGCCCTCGCGTATAAAATTGCCTCACTTAAAGCACGCGGATGAGAGACAGCCTCCTCTCCTCCGTGTGTTACTATAAAAGTTATCTCCCTTCTCGTTCATCGTTCCATATTTGAGAAACAGTATGTCTTCCAGAGTTTTGACCCCGGACGTCGTTGGTATTGACGCCCTGGTACACGATCACCAAACCGTTCTGGCAAAAGCTGAAGGCGGTGTGGTTGCCGTATTTGCTAACAATGCCCCGGCGTTTTATGCCGTCACGCCTGCGCGCCTGGCTGAACTGCTGGCGCTGGAAGAAAAGCTGGCGCGTCCAGGAAGCGATGTCGCTCTGGACGATCAACTCTATCAGGAACCGCAAGCCGCTCCCGTTGCTGTACCCATGGGGAAATTCGCCATGTATCCGGACTGGCAACCCGATGCCGACTTTATCCGCCTGGCGGCGCTATGGGGCGTGGCGCTAAGAGAGCCGGTGACCACCGAAGAACTGGCCTCATTCATTGCCTACTGGCAGGCGGAAGGTAAAGTCTTTCACCATGTACAGTGGCAACAAAAACTGGCGCGTAGCCTGCAAATCGGCCGTGCCAGCAACGGCGGACTGCCGAAACGAGATGTGAATACGGTCAGCGAACCTGACAGCCAAATTCCACCAGGATTCAGAGGGTAACGATGAAAAACGTTGGCGACCTGATGCAACGCCTGCAAAAAATGATGCCTGCCCATATCAAACCTGCGTTTAAAACGGGTGAAGAACTACTGGCCTGGCAGAAAGAACAAGGGGCGATCCGCTCCGCCGCTCTCGAACGTGAAAATCGGGCGATGAAAATGCAGCGCACCTTTAACCGCTCCGGTATTCGTCCACTGCATCAGAACTGCTCCTTTGAGAACTATCGCGTTGAGTGTGAAGGGCAGATGAATGCGTTAAGCAAAGCGCGCCAGTATGTCGAAGAGTTTGACGGCAACATCGCCAGCTTCATCTTTTCTGGCAAGCCAGGAACCGGCAAAAACCATCTGGCGGCGGCAATCTGCAACGAGCTACTGCTACGCGGTAAATCCGTATTGATCATCACCGTGGCCGATATTATGTCGGCGATGAAAGATACCTTCAGGAATAGCGGTACCAGCGAAGAACAACTGCTTAACGATCTGAGCAACGTTGATCTGCTGGTGATCGATGAGATCGGTGTGCAGACCGAATCGAAATACGAAAAAGTGATCATCAACCAGATCGTCGATCGCCGCTCTTCTTCCAAACGCCCAACCGGGATGCTGACCAACAGTAATATGGAAGAGATGACCAAGTTGCTGGGCGAACGCGTGATGGATCGTATGCGCCTGGGTAACAGTTTGTGGGTGATCTTCAACTGGGATAGCTACCGTAGCCGGGTAACGGGTAAAGAGTATTAATCCCCGTTTCTGGCGGTATACTGCGACACAATTCCACCTTGAGTAATGATGATGAAAACTGTTAAACACTTTCTGTGCTGTGCCCTTGCCGCCAGCGCATTAATTTCCACCGGGGTGCATGCAGCATCCTGGAAAGATGCGCTCTCCAGCGCCGCCAGCGAACTTGGCAACCAAAACAGCACGACACAAGAAGGCGGTTGGTCGCTCGCTTCATTAACTAGCTTGCTTAGCAGCGGGAACCAGGCCTTAAGCGCAGATAACATGAACAATGCCGCAGGCATACTGCAATACTGCGCCAAGCAAAAGCTAGCTTCGGTAACCGATGCCGAAAACATCAAGAACCAGGTGCTGGAAAAGCTGGGCCTGAACAGTGAAGAGCAAAAAGAAGACACCAACTATCTGGATGGCATTCAGGGTTTGCTGAAAACCAAAGATGGTCAGCAACTCAATCTGGATAACATCGGAACGACTCCGCTGGCAGAAAAGGTGAAAACCAAAGCCTGCGATCTGGTGTTAAAGCAGGGGCTAAACTTCATTTCCTGATCCGCGAAACGCCGCGTTTTAGCTGTTACCCGGCTGACGCGGCTCTCTCCTGCCCTTTTCCCTGTTCCTGGACAGTTTTCCCCCTGTTACACGGGAAGCGACCGTAATCAAAAAAGTCTGTTTATAAACTAATTCCTAACAACATCGCATTTTTTTGACACTAGAATTGCAGCAATATGGCGACGCCATTACATTGTGCTTCTCAAAAAGCTTAAACGTTGGCTAAACGGCCCGGTTTAGTGAGGATCGCCCGTTGTCAGAACTACTCTCTTTCGCCCTTTTTCTCGCCTCTGTGCTGATTTACGCATGGAAAGCGGGACGTAACACCTGGTGGTTTGCAGCCACGTTAACGGTGCTGGGGCTATTTGTCGTTTTAAATATTACCCTGTTTGCCAGCGACTATTTTACTGGTGATGGTATTAACGACGCGGTTCTCTATACCTTAACCAACAGCCTGACCGGTGCTGGCGTCAGCAAATACATTCTTCCGGGTATCGGCATTGTGCTGGGGCTGACGGCGGTGTTCGGTGCTCTGGGCTGGATCCTGCGCCGTCGTCGTCATCATCCGCACCATTTTGGTTACAGCCTGCTGGCACTCTTACTGGCGCTGGGTTCAGTGGATGCCAGCCCGGCATTTCGTCAGATAACGGAACTGGTGAAATCCCAGTCACGCGACGGTGACCCGGACTTCGCGGCTTATTATAAAGAGCCGTCGAAAACTATCCCTGACCCGAAACTCAACCTGGTTTATATCTACGGCGAAAGTCTCGAGCGAACCTATTTTGATAACGAAGCTTTCCCGGATCTCACGCCTGAACTGGGCGCGTTGAAAAATGAAGGCCTGGATTTCAGCCACACGCAGCAGCTGCCGGGAACGGATTACACGATTGCAGGCATGGTGGCTTCTCAGTGCGGCATTCCGCTGTTTGCTCCCTTTGAAGGCAACGCCTCCGCTTCTGTTTCCAGCTTCTTCCCACAGAACATCTGCCTGGGCGATATCCTGAAGAACTCGGGTTATCAGAACTATTTCGTGCAGGGCGCGAATCTGCGTTTTGCCGGTAAAGATGTGTTCCTGAAGTCGCACGGCTTCGACCATTTATATGGCTCAGAAGAGCTGAAAAGCGTGGTGGCAGACCCACACTATCGCAACGACTGGGGATTCTACGACGATACCGTTCTCGATGAAGCGTGGAAAAAGTTTGAAGAGCTTTCCCGCTCTGGCCAGCGATTCTCACTGTTTACCCTGACAGTCGATACCCATCACCCGGATGGTTTTATCTCGCGTACCTGTAACCGCAAAAAATATGATTTTGACGGTAAGCCGAATCAGTCATTCAGTGCGGTAAGTTGCAGCCAGGAGAATATCGCGGCGTTTATCAACAAAATCAAAGCGTCACCGTGGTTTAAAGATACCGTTATCGTCGTCTCATCTGACCATTTAGCGATGAACAACACGGCGTGGAAATACCTCAATAAGCAAGATCGCAATAATCTGTTTTTCGTCATTCGTGGCGACAAGCCGCAGCAAGAAACGCTGGCGGTGAAGCGTAATACGATGGATAACGGCGCGACGGTGCTGGACATTCTCGGTGGCGATAACTATCTCGGACTTGGTCGTAGCAGTTTATCCGGGCAGTCAATGTCGGAAATCTTCCTCAATATCAAAGAGAAAACGTTGGCGTGGAAGCCGGATATCATCCGCCTGTGGAAATTCCCTAAAGAGATGAAAGAGTTCACCATCGACCAGCAGAAAAACATGATTGCCTTCTCAGGTAGCCATTTCCGTTTGCCGCTGCTGTTGCGGGTTTCAGACAAACGCGTGGAACCGCTGCCGGAAAGTGAATACTCAGCACCGCTGCGTTTCCAGTTGGCCGATTTTGCTCCACGCGACAATTTCGTCTGGGTTGACCGTTGCTATAAGATGGCACAACTCTGGGCTCCGGAACTGGCACTTTCCACCGACTGGTGTGTCTCGCAAGGGCAGCTTGGCGGTCAGCAAATTGTCCAGCATGTTGATAAAACAACATGGAAGGGCAAAACGGCATTTAAAGATACGGTCATCGACATGGCGCGTTACAAAGGCAATGTCGATACGCTGAAGATTGTTGATAACGATATTCGCTACAAAGCCGACAGTTTCATCTTTAACGTCGCCGGTGCGCCAGAAGAGGTGAAACAGTTTAGCGGGATTTCTCGTCCGGAGTCGTGGGGCCGCTGGTCCAACGCACAGTTGGGCGACGAAGTAAAAATCGAGTACAAGCATCCGCTGCCGAAGAAATTTGACCTGGTGATTACCGCCAAAGCATACGGCAATAATGCCAGCCGCCCTATTCCGGTACGCGTAGGCAATGAAGAACAAACCCTTGTGCTGGGCAATGAAGTAACCACCACTACGCTGCATTTCGATAACCCAACCGATGCTGACACGCTGGTGATTGTGCCACCTGAACCCGTCTCAACCAACGAAGGGAATATCCTCGGACACTCGCCGCGTAAGCTTGGTATCGGCATGGTGGAAATTAAAGTGGTGGAACGTGAAGGGTAATTCCTGACTGATTTGTAGGTCGCATAAGGTGCGACCTACACACCTTCTCCGGCTCACAACACATTATTAAGAAACAAAAAAAACAGCGCCCAACACTTCCCCGGACGCTGCATGGCAACTTTAATAATCTCGCCTTATAAGAAAGTAATTACACCCTTAATCAACTCACGGTTGTTAATCACATCGCGCTCATAGGTTTCTGCCAGCGTGGCGAACGGATAGCGATGGGTTAACATCATGTCGGCAGTGATTTTTCCTTCCGCCATCAGTCGACCGACTTTAGCGAAATCTTCCGGCGTGGCGTTGCGGCTGCCCATCATCGTCGTTTCTTTTTTATGGAATTCCGGATCGGAGAACTGCAACTCACCTTTAAACAGACCGACAAACACCACCGTGCCGCCGTGACGAATCAGATTCACGGTGTTATTCATTGCATGTTGATTACCTGTCGCGTCGATCACTTTCTGCGCCAGCGAACCACCAAACTGCGCCCGCAGCTGCGCGTCAAAATCTTCGGCTGACGGGTCCAGCACGGGCAACTCCAGACGCGTTGCCACATGTTCTCGGCGTGCCGGACTGGTATCCGCCACCACCACCTGTGCGCCATCAGCTTTAGCGATTGCCGCCGCGCCCAGACCAATTGGCCCCGCCCCGACCACCAGCACCTGCTCGCCGGGAGCAATAGCCGCACGACGCACCGCATGAGCGCTAATAGCGAAAGGTTCAATCAATGCTGCCGCCTGCGGGTCAATACCGTCTGCGGGCAAAATGTTCGCCACCGGCACGCTCAAATACTCACTAAAACCACCATCCTGATGCACACCAATAACTGAAATTTTTTCACAGCAATTGGTGCGACCGCTTTTACATGCCGGGCATTGCTGACAGGCAACATAAGGGATCACAGCAACTTGCTGACCATTTTTAAGATCAGCAATATTTTTACCCAGCCCAACAATCTCCCCACATATTTCATGGCCTAAAACGCGTGGATAACTAAAAAATGGTTGATTTCCACCCCAGGCATGAATATCGGTACCGCAAATCCCGACAGACTTAATTTTTATTAATGCTTCATTGTCACCCGGAATAGGTATCTCGCGTTGTTTCCAGACTAATTCTTTCGGCTGCTGGCAAATTAAAACATTCATCGTAGACATGATTCGGCTCTCCATTTTTTGTTGCCTTAGATATCAATGAAAATGAAAAATGGCAGCGGAACGGAAAATCTGTTTTGTGAAAACACACGCATAAAAATGTTTTAAATCGGGTTTTAATGGACTCACAAGGAGGAAAATATGAGTCGCTCACAAAATTTACGCCACAATGTGATTAACCAGGTCATTGATGATATGGCACGAGGTCATATCCCTTCGCCACTTCCATCGCAAAGTGCGCTGGCAGAAATGTACAACATCAGCCGCACCACAGTGCGTCATATTCTCAGCCACTTACGCGAATGCGGCGTCTTGACGCAGGTTGGAAACGACTATGTTATTGCGCGTAAACCTGACCATGATGACGGTTTCGCCTGTACTACCGCTTCAATGAGTGAACAAAACAAAGTGTTTGAGCAGGCTTTTTTCACGATGATAAACCAGCGCCAGTTACGCCCAGGGGAAACTTTTTCTGAACTGCAACTGGCTCGGGCCGCGGGTGTCAGCCCGGTGGTAGTAAGAGAATATCTTTTAAAATTCGGTCGTTATAATCTTATTCAGAGCGAAAAGCGCGGCCAGTGGAGCATGAAGCAATTCGATCAATCCTACGCCGAGCAGCTGTTTGAGCTACGCGAAATGCTCGAAACACATTCACTTCAGCACTTTCTCAACCTGCCTGATCACGATCCCCGCTGGCTGCAGGCGAAAACCATGCTCGAACGTCATCGACTACTGCGTGACAACATCGGCAATAGCTTCCGCATGTTCTCGCAACTTGACAGAGATTTTCACTCCTTACTGCTTTCAGCTGCCGACAATATCTTTTTTGATCAATCGCTTGAGATCATCTCAGTCATCTTTCATTTTCACTATCAATGGGACGAAAGCGATCTTAAACAGCGCAATATCATTGCCGTCGATGAGCATATGACCATTCTCAGCGCTCTGATTTGCCGCAGTGACCTGGATGCCACCCTTGCGCTCCGTAACCATTTGAATTCAGCTAAACAATCAATGATTCGATCCATTAATGAGAACACGCGTTATGCTCATTAAGTACGGATTAAAAACAGCAAACTATTAGCGGGTGCACGGTTTTATCAAAAGATAAATACCGGAAAATTCCCGCTTACCTATGCTCACAATCAGTCGACTAAAAATGTTTTTGTGAGCGGTAGTAAAGTCCTAAAACTTTTACCTGCCGTTAATGTCAACCTTGCGTAATGCACAATTACGTAAACAATTAAAATTATAAATACAGGAGTCCGGCGTGGAAAAAGAAAATATCACCCTCGATCCGCGTTCTTCATTTACTCCATCTTCGTCGGCAGATATTCCCGTGCCACCAGATGGATTAGTTCAACGCAGTACCCGAATTAAACGCATTCAAACCACCGCCATGTTGTTATTATTTTTTGCGGCGGTAATCAATTATCTCGACCGCAGTTCACTGTCGGTAGCAAATTTAACGATTCGTGAAGAATTGGGATTAAGTGCCACCGAAATCGGCGCTTTGCTCTCCGTGTTTTCACTCGCCTACGGGATTGCGCAGCTTCCTTGCGGCCCGCTATTGGATCGTAAAGGCCCGCGCCTGATGCTGGGACTGGGGATGTTCTTCTGGTCACTGTTCCAGGCAATGTCTGGCATGGTGCACAGCTTCACGCAGTTCGTGTTGGTGCGTATCGGTATGGGAATTGGTGAAGCACCAATGAACCCGTGCGGCGTAAAAGTCATTAACGACTGGTTCAACATCAAAGAGCGCGGACGCCCAATGGGCTTCTTCAACGCCGCCTCCACCATTGGCGTTGCCGTAAGCCCGCCAATTCTGGCGGCGATGATGCTGGTGATGGGTTGGCGCGGGATGTTTATTACCATTGGTGTACTGGGGATTTTTCTCGCCATCGGTTGGTATATGCTCTATCGCAACCGCGAGCACGTTGAACTGACTGCCGTTGAACAAGCCTATCTCAATGCCGGTAGCGTCAATGCCCGCCGTGATCCACTCAGTTTTGCTGAATGGCGCAGCCTGTTCCGTAACCGCACAATGTGGGGAATGATGCTCGGATTCAGTGGCATCAATTACACTGCGTGGCTGTATCTGGCCTGGCTGCCAGGTTACCTGCAAACAGCCTATAACCTGGATTTAAAAAGCACCGGGTTGATGGCGGCTATCCCTTTCCTGTTTGGGGCTGCCGGGATGCTGGTCAATGGTTACGTTACCGACTGGCTGGTCAAAGGAGGAATGGCTCCGATTAAAAGCCGTAAGATCTGCATTATTGCCGGGATGTTCTGTTCTGCCGCCTTTACGCTGATAGTACCGCAAGCGACAACATCCATGACGGCGGTTCTGCTGATTGGCATGGCACTGTTCTGCATTCACTTTGCTGGAACATCCTGCTGGGGATTGATCCACGTCGCTGTCGCTTCTCGCATGACTGCATCGGTGGGCAGTATCCAGAACTTTGCCAGCTTCATCTGCGCTTCTTTCGCGCCGATCATTACTGGTTTTATTGTCGATACCACCCACTCATTCCGTCTGGCGCTAATCATCTGCGGTTGCGTCACCGCGGCGGGTGCACTGGCATACATCTTCCTGGTTCGTCAGCCGATCAACGACCCACGTAAAGATTAATTTCCCTATGCCCGATAACATTTTGCTTATCGGGCATTTTTATGGCGATTAAAACGTTTCCCAGTTCTCTCCGCTATCTGCCACTGCCACTTTGCGCGGCGCAGCTGGCGTCACAGTTTTTACTACTGCCGATGCTTCGCGCTGGCGTTGCTGCTCTTGCTGAATCCGGAACACTGCCACAGCTTCGGTCAGGCGACTGGCCTGCTCCTCCAGCGCGGCGGCGGCGGCGGCAGATTCTTCCACCAGCGCGGCGTTTTGTTGGGTTACTCGGTCCATCTCAGCTACTGCTAAGCCAACCTGATCGATACCACGGCTCTGCTCATCAGAAGCCGAAGCAATTTCGCCCATAATGTCCGTCACGCGGGTCACAGCGCTGACAATCTCTGCCATGGTTTCCCCGGCGCTTTCGACCAGCGTAGAGCCAACATCCACTTTGCCCACCGAGTCTTCAATCAGGCTTTTAATTTCGCGAGCCGCCTGAGCGCTACGCTGGGCCAGATTACGCACTTCTCCCGCAACCACCGCAAAACCGCGCCCTTGCTCACCTGCACGCGCTGCTTCAACCGCCGCGTTCAAAGCCAGAATATTGGTCTGGAAGGCAATGCCGTCAATTACGCTGATAATATCGGCGATTTTCTGCGAGCTGGTGGAGATATCGCGCATGGTCTGCACCACGTTATCCACCACTTTGCCGCCACGTTGCGCCGTTTCGGAAGCACTTAATGCCAGATGGCTAGCCTGACGCGCATTCTCGGCGTTCTGTTTCACCGTTGCGGTCAGTTGCTCCATGCTGGCTGCCGTCTCTTCCAGCGAAGCGGCCTGTTGCTCGGTGCGCGAAGAGAGATCGTTATTGCCGGTGGCGATTTCGCTGGCACCGCTATAGATAGCATTGGCCCCGTTGCGCACATCACCGACGGTACGCATCAGCTCTCCCTGCATATGGCGCAAACTCTCTGCCAGTTGCCCCATCTCATTAGAACCATCCACCTCAATCGGTTTCACCAGATCGCCACCTGCAATATGACGAATGCTGTCAATCAGGCGATTCATTGGCGCTACCAACGAGGCTTTAATACCGAACCAGACGGCGAAGATGACCGCCAGTACGACGATCATCACGCCCACCAGAATCCACATCGCCTGGCTGTAGGAGGCATTATTATCGCTGACGGCGATATCATAGAGCCGATCGTTTTGCTCCATGTAAGCCACATACTGCTTCTCGAAACCGTCCTGATATCCCTGAGTCGGCTGATCAAAGAATTCGTTGATTTTGCCTGCACCTAACAGTTGGATCAGTTCCGCCAGCGCATTGTGATAAATATCGTAATTACGTTTGATCTCTGCCGCTGCGGCGGTGCTCTGACGCGGGTCACGCGGCAATGCTTCGTAATCCGCCCAGTTTTTTTCCGCCTGTTTCAGCGAAATACTGGCACTCTGCATCAGCTCGGCAACGGTTGAACCGCTACCAATATTGTTCTGATCCATCATGTAGCGGATACCCGCGCGGTTGAGGGTGTTACGCGTCTGCAACAACGCGACCCAGCTGCCATTCAGCGTGGATTGCTGCTGGCGAATGGTTTGTAAAACAGTGAAATTTTCTTTGTCATTCTTTAAGGCATTAAAGAACAGACCGCCTGATGTCAGTTGTAAAAGGCCAAAAACGGCCAAAACCAGCAGTAAGCTGGTCACGATCTTGATACGTTTTAACATGGTTTCTCTTTCCACTAGACAGATACACTGGTTGTCGGCCTGGTGGTGGAAAACTTTATGCTGTGGAAAAGCGTCGGCACTGCTTTTGTTGCAGCAAACTTGCGTTTTTTGTGAGGATCACACTCTATAGCGGCAGTTTATGGTACAAAGTATCAATCTTCTTCGAATCAGTGATACTCCCATGGCTTATAGCATCGATATCATCTCCTGTATTACCGAACGGTTTATGGCGTTAACCGCCACTGAAAAGCGTATCGCACAATTTATTCTTGATGATGTCCCCGCCGCGGTGGAACTGCCTATTGCTGAGCTGGCGCGGTTAACGCAAACCAGTCAGGCGTCGGTGACGCGTTTTGCCCGTGCTCTGGGGTGTAAAGATGTCCGCGAGCTGAAAGTCAAACTGGCGCAGTCACTGGCTGTCGGGCAGCGATTTATTCTCGATGTACCGGATCTTGACGGTGTTCAGGGGATCTACGAATCAATTATCAGCGTGCTGGAAACGCATCGTCGTTCGCTGGATATGAACGCCATTAGCCAGGCGGTAAGCTGGTTAAGTCAGGCGCGGCAAATTCTTGCATTGGGAACTGGCGGCGGTTCCACCATCTGTTCACAGGAGATTCAGTACCGTTTATTCCGTCTGGGGCTACCTGTGGTTAGTCAGAATGATGCCCTGATGATGAGAATGATGTGCTCGGCAGTGATGCCGCAGGATGTGGTGATTGTGCTGTCGCTGGGCGGTTATACACCGGAAATCATCGAAAGTGCGGCAATCGCCCGTCAGTATGGCGCGCGTGTTATTGCCATTACGCCAGCACAAACGCCGCTGGCAGAACAGGTGGATCTGGTATTGCCGCTGCTGGTTCAGGAGAGTGATTACATCTTTAAACCCACGCCTTCCCGCTACGCGATGTTAGCCATGGTCGATGTACTGGCAACAGAACTGGCAATGGCAAATAAAGCGCAGGCGAAAGATCGCCTGCGGCGGATAAAACTGGTGTTAGACAGCCACCGTGGGGGCGCTAACCGCCAGCCACTTGGCGATTAGCACTGTCGGTTATGCTTCTTCAGGTTTGGTGATCACGACACTCTGGTTTTCACGCTCATTGGTGATAATAGCCAAAGCTTCTTCCCGGCTGACCTGACTTGCTGGCGTTACCAACGTCACCAGTACGCCAGCGACCAGGCTGCCCAGCACTGACGGAATACACGGATTACCCCAGTAAGCCAGCCAGTCGGCATTCATCAGCACCACAATGGACATCACCATACCGCTCACTAACGCCGCCAGCGCGCCCTGCCAGTTAAAGCGTAGCCAGAAGCGACCGAGGATTGAGCAGATAAACAGCCCGGACATCAGCATCGAAATCATTTTGGTAATGTAGCTGATGATGTCATTAGAGGTCAGAGCAAAGGCCAGCGCCAGGCCAATAACAAAGGTCAACATCCAGCGTGAGTAAGTAATGGCCTTGTCCTCCGGCGGCATTCTGCCGGTAATCATGGTGTAGACGTCGCGCATCATAATCGCCACTGCCGCAATGGCATCGGAGCTGGCAGAAGACATGGTGGCAGAAAGCCCGGCAATCAGTACCACCAGCCCAAGAATGGCGGGTAAGAAGCTGGTCGCGAACAAGAAGGCATAGTTACTGTTTTCCAGATTCGGGTTCATGGTGAACGCCGCCATGCCGATAATGGCAGGCAGAATCGAGAAGAACAGATACAACACGCCAGTAATAACAAATGAACGCCGTACAGAGGGAACGTCTTTTCCCGAGTAAATACGCTGGCGATAAGATGGTGTGGCCAGTACGCCGACACCAATAACCAGCGACAGCGAAAGCGCAGGCAGCACGCCCATTTTATCAATCGCAAACAGGCTCATCGCTTTTGGGTCCATCGCCTGTTCAATCGCACTCCAGCCGCCAACGTGAACAACGGCAAGAATAGCCATTAATATAAAGCCAAAGAACAGAATTAGGGCCTGAATAGTATCTGTCCACACTACCGCCGAATAACCGCCGATAATAACGTAAATCGCAAAAGCTAAGGCAATAATTAATTTTGCCACCGTAAGATCAATACCTGTTGCCCAGGCAAGATACATACTTCCACCTAATATATGCGCCCCCAGCCAGCCAATAGAGGCAATAAATATCATCAGGCCGACAATATTTTTAATTAAATGGCTGCCGCCAGTATAATAAGATATTTCTTCACTCATGGTCATAAAACGTAATTTACGTACCGGTGCAAACAGCCACGCCACCAGTAATATACCTACGGCCCCACCGACGCCATAAAGCATTCCGGCCCAGCCATTGCTGTAGCCAAAGCCCACTGCGCCCATACTGGAACCCGTGCCAACCATCGTGGCAACGGTTGACCCCAGCGTCAGAAACAGCGGCAGCGAACGCCCGCCCAACAGAAAATCTTCTCCGCTTTTCTGATTACGAGAAACAAACCAACCAAGCCAAATCATGGCGATGGCATAAATAATAAAGCCGACTAAAAAGATATGACTGTTCATAATTCACATCCTGCCAGTAGAGAGAGAATAATGTAAGAGTTCCCGGAGTGCTGAATGTATTCAGCACTCAATTGCGGTCTGTTTTTTTAATTCTTAAATTTATTAGCGGGTCGCGTTATAACAGGTCACATCGACTTCGACTTTACAATCGACAACCAGATCAGCCACACAACAAATACGTGCAGGCGGATTCTCGCCAAAAAATTCTCTGAATACTTTATTAAATGACTGGAAATAGCGGGCGTCGGTCAGGATCACTTTCACGTGAACCACATCCGCCAGGCTATAACCGGCTTCAGTCATGATGTCGACACAGTTTTGGATCGCCAGTCGTGACTGTTCAACGATTCCGCCTTCTACCACTTCACCGTTTTTCATGGGTGTTTGCCCGGAGACGTACAGCCAGCCGCCCGCCTCAACCGCCCTGGCAAAAGGCAAATGCTGCCCGCCAGTGCCTGTTCCACCTTCCGTACCGTAACGTTTAATGCTCATATTCACTCCTTAATGTGAGGTCTGCCGGCGCAGGAAGCGTCCCGCACGGCCTGTAATATGTTTATCGCGACCATAGCTCATAACGCCGTTCACCATCACCGCCTCAATGCCATCTGCCGGGCGTTTGGGATCAGAAAAGCTGGCAACATCACGAATGGTTTGTGGATCGAACAACACCAGGTCCGCAAAATAGCCAACTTTCACCAGTCCACGCTGGGGCAGGCGAAAACGGCTGGCAGAAAGCCCGGTCATTTTGTGGATAGCCGTGGTCAGAGGGAATAAACCTTCATCACGGCAATAGTGACCCAGCACGCGAGGGAAGGCGCCCCATAAACGTGGATGCGGCATGGGATCATTGGGCAGGCCGTCAGAGCCAATCATACTGACCGGATAACTCAACACTCGGCGGACGTCGCGCTCGTCCATGTTGTAATAGATAGCCCCGGCAGGCATTAGCAGCTTCGCGGCCTCCAGCATACTCATCTGCCAGTCGATGGCGATTTGTGCCAGTGTTTTCCCGGCCTGCTGCGGATGCGTTTGTGACCAGGTGATCACAATATCGAATTCGTCGGTGACTTGTTTGAGATCCAGCGTTGAAGAGCTGGCTGAGTAAGGGTAGACATCGCAGCCAATTTCCTGGTGTTGACGCATTTGGTCAAAAAAGGCCAACGTTTCTTTTGTCCGCCCCCAGTTTTTCGCCCCGGCGCATTTATGATGGGAAACCACGACAGGCACTTTGCCATGACGCCCAATACGAAACGCCTCATCCAGGGCATCGAGAATCGGTTCAAATTCAGAACGCAGATGGGTGGTATAAACACCCTTCTCACCGGCTAATTCTTCCGCCAGCGCCATGACTTCTTCGGTAGTCGCCTGAAATGCTGTGGCATAGGCCAGCCCGGAACTTAACCCCAGCGCCCCCTGACTCAACGCCAGACGTAAGTCGGCACGCATAGCGGCAATTTCATCCACCGTCGCCGGGCGAAACAGGTCGTCCATATGGTTATTACGCAGTGCCGTATGACCAATCAGCGTGCCAACGTTCAGTGACGGCCTTGCTGCTTCCACTGCCTGGGCATAGCTTTCAACGGTAGGATAAATAAAGTGCTCTGCTTCCCCCAACAGATTCATCGGGTCAGGAACTTCACCTTTCATTTTCGCCGACGCCGCACTAATCCCGCAGTTACCGACAATCACCGTAGTGATCCCCTGACTGATCTTTGGCAGATATTCCGGGATGCGAATAACGTTGATATCGTCATGGGTATGAACGTCGATAAACCCTGGTGCCAGCACCCGCCCTTCCCCGTCAATGACCTGCTGCGCCGTAACGTTAAGCGCAGGGGCAATATCGACAATCCGATCACCTGTTATTGCCACGTCACCGCGAAATTCAGGGCCGCCGCTACCGTCGATAACGGTCACATTTTTGATTAACCAGTCAGCCTGCATGTTCGTCACTCCATTTCTGCAATGGTGACAAGTTAACCATTTACAAGGACGAAAAACAGTGGAAAACTACGCAAAACCCAGATGATTTTATGATACTTTTATTCATAAACTATAAGATAAATAAACTAAATATTTATATTTCATTTAGTTACAAATGATACTCACATCCGATACGGTGAAAAACTTAAAAGGTAAATGTTATGAAATACCACTCAGAACCTCTGGTTCCCCATAAATCTGCCCTGATGCAAATGCCCGCAAATCTCCTTGCCGAAGATGTCTGTTTACCTGCCGCGATCATTAAAAAGCAGGCCCTGGAGAACAACATTACGTGGATGCAACGCTACGCTGACGCGCGCGGCGTTTCACTGGCACCGCACGGTAAAACCACCATGACGCCGTGGATTTTTCAGGCGCAGCAGGCGGCTGGTGCCTGGGCAATAGGTGTCGGTAGCGCATGGCAGGCTGGTGCGGCAATGGCGAGCGGTATTCAGCGAGTGCTGATGGTTAACCAGTTGGTCGGCAAGGCGAATATGCAGTTGATTGCCCAGTTGCAACGGCATTACCCGACGGTCGATTTTATCTGCTGTATCGACAGCATTGAGAACGCCCGCGCTTTGTCTGCCTTTTTTGCCAGTCAGCAACAGACACTGAACGTGATGATTGAGCTGGGTGTTCCCGGCGGACGCTGTGGTTGCCGCTCAACGGATGCCGCACTGGCACTGGCTAAACAGGCGGCCCAATTACCAGGGCTACGTCTGCGCGGGCTTGAGTTATATGAAGGTGTTTTACACGGTGACGATCCACAACCGCAGGTAGAAGCTCTGCTGCGGAATGCCGCGCAACTGGCCTGTGATATGGCAAGTCTGGTTGATGGCGAGTTTATTCTCACCGGAGCAGGCACGGTCTGGTTTGACGTGGTGTGCAATATCTGGCTGGCGGCAGAAAAGCCTGATAACTGCCGCATTGTTATTCGCCCTGGCTGCTACATCACTCACGACACCGGAATCTACGACGCGGCACAACAACAGTTGCTCGCCCGTGATCCTGTGGCCTGTGATCTGGCAGGCGATCTCACATCTGCGCTGGAACTGGTCGCCATGGTGCAATCGGTGCCGGAAGCTGATCGTGCGGTGGTAAATTTTGGTAAGCGTGATTGCGCCTTCGACGCCGGACTGCCGCAACCAGTCGCCCACTATCGCAACGGCAAATCACTGGCATTTGATCCACAGGCGATTCGCAGTACAGGTATTATGGATCAGCACTGCATGTTGCAACTGTCAGCTAATAGCGACGTGCAAGTGGGGGATATTCTGGTGTTTGGCACATCGCATCCGTGCCTGACCTTCGACAAATGGAAAACGTTGTTATTGGCTGATGACGACTACAACGTACTGGCGGAATTAGACACTCTCTTCTAAGAATACCCCTTCGGTTAATTATCGAAGGGGCATTTTTATTGTGATCTCAATCACATATCCACCCGACGAATAATTCTTGCCCAACCGCTTACCGCCATTCCTGACCGCTTACGTCCCTAAAATAACCACTCAGTTATTTACCTTACTTTACGCGCGCGTAACTCTGGCAACATCACTGCAGGATAGCGGTCAATTTACCTCCTCAAACGCAACGCAAACCTAGAACGGCTTCGGCCAACTATTAATCAATACATGCCAGGTTTTACTATGGATACTAAAAAGATATTCAAGCACATACCCTGGGTGATTCTTGGAATCATCGGTGCATTCTGCCTCGCGGTAGTTGCATTACGTCGGGGGGAGCACGTCAGCGCCCTGTGGATCGTGGTCGCCTCTGTGTCGGTGTATCTGGTGGCTTATCGCTACTACAGTCTGTACATCGCCCAGAAGGTGATGAAACTCGACCCCACGCGCGCGACGCCTGCGGTTATTAACAACGACGGTCTGAACTATGTTCCGACTAACCGTTACGTGTTGTTTGGTCACCACTTCGCCGCTATCGCCGGTGCTGGTCCGCTGGTTGGTCCGGTTCTCGCCGCGCAGATGGGCTACCTGCCTGGCACGCTGTGGCTGCTGGCGGGGGTAGTGCTGGCCGGTGCGGTACAGGACTTTATGGTGCTGTTTATCTCCTCTCGCCGTAACGGCGCATCTCTCGGTGAGATGATCAAAGAAGAGATGGGGCCAGTACCGGGGACTATCGCGCTGTTTGGCTGTTTCTTAATCATGATCATCATCCTTGCCGTCCTGGCACTGATTGTGGTTAAAGCCCTGGCCGAAAGTCCGTGGGGAGTCTTCACCGTTTGCTCAACCGTACCGATTGCGCTGTTTATGGGTATCTACATGCGCTTTATCCGTCCGGGGCGTGTAGGTGAAGTCTCTGTTATTGGTATCGTGCTGCTGGTTGCCTCTATCTACTTCGGTGGCGTAATTGCTCACGATCCGTACTGGGGTCCGGCACTGACCTTTAAAGACACCACCATTACCTTCGCGCTGATTGGCTATGCGTTTGTTTCCGCACTGCTGCCGGTGTGGCTGATCCTCGCACCGCGCGACTATCTGGCAACCTTCCTGAAAATCGGCGTTATCGTCGGCCTGGCGCTGGGTATCGTAGTGCTGAACCCGGAACTGAAAATGCCTGCGATGACGCAGTACATTGACGGTACTGGCCCGCTGTGGAAAGGCGCTCTGTTCCCGTTCCTGTTCATCACCATCGCATGTGGTGCGGTATCTGGCTTCCACGCGCTGATCTCTTCCGGTACGACGCCGAAACTGCTGGCTAACGAAACCGACGCGCGTTTCATCGGCTACGGCGCAATGCTGATGGAGTCCTTCGTGGCGATTATGGCGCTGGTTGCTGCGTCCATCATCGAACCGGGTCTTTACTTCGCGATGAATACCCCGCCTGCGGGCCTTGGCATCACCATGCCTAACCTGCATGAAATGGGTGGCGATAACGCGCCGATCATCATGGCGCAGCTGAAAGACGTTACCGCACACGCGGCAGCGACTGTCAGCTCCTGGGGCTTCGTGATATCGCCAGAGCAGATCCTGCAAACCGCGAAAGACATTGGTGAGCCTTCTGTCCTGAACCGTGCAGGTGGTGCGCCGACGCTGGCGGTAGGTATCGCTCACGTGTTCCACAAAGTGCTGCCGATGGCTGACATGGGCTTCTGGTATCACTTCGGTATTCTGTTCGAAGCCCTGTTCATCCTGACCGCGCTGGATGCGGGTACCCGTTCTGGCCGCTTTATGCTGCAAGACCTGCTGGGTAACTTCATCCCGTTCCTGAAAAAAACCGATTCTCTGGTTGCCGGTATCATCGGTACTGCGGGCTGTGTGGGTCTGTGGGGCTACCTGCTGTATCAGGGCGTGGTCGATCCGCTGGGCGGCGTTAAGAGCCTGTGGCCGCTGTTCGGTATCTCCAACCAGATGCTGGCAGCCGTAGCGCTGGTACTGGGCACCGTTGTGCTGATTAAGATGAAGCGCACCCAATACATCTGGGTAACTGTTGTTCCGGCTGTATGGCTGCTTATCTGCACCACCTGGGCGCTGGGCCTGAAACTGTTCAGCACCAACCCGCAGATGGAAGGCTTCTTCTACATGGCAAGCCAGTACAAAGAGAAGATTGCTAACGGTACTGACCTGACGGCACAGCAGATTGCCAACATGAACCACATCGTTGTGAACAACTACACCAACGCGGGCCTGAGTATTCTGTTCCTGATTGTGGTGTACAGCATCATCTTCTACGGTTTCAAAACCTGGTTGAAGGTGCGTAACAGCGACAAACGTACTGACAAAGAAACCCCGTACGTTCCAATCCCGGAAGGCGGCGTGAAGATCTCTTCGCACCACTAACCGTGTTTAGCCCCGCTTCGGCGGGGCTTTGTTCTTATCAGAGTGAACTATGTTTGGTAACTTAGGACAGGCAAAAAAATATCTCGGCCAGGCGGCGAAGATGTTGATTGGCATTCCAGACTACGACAACTACGTCGAGCATATGAAGACCAACCATCCCGACAAGCCGTACATGAGCTATGAAGAATTCTTCCGCGAACGCCAGAACGCGCGCTACGGCGGCGATGGTAAAGGCGGTATGCGCTGTTGTTAATGGAGAGAGCATGAACCCGATTGCAGTTACCCTACTCACCGGTTTTTTAGGCGCAGGCAAAACCACCCTGCTGCGCCATATTCTTAATGAACAGCACGGCTACAAGATTGCCGTGATTGAAAACGAATTCGGCGAAGTCTCCGTTGATGATCAACTGATTGGCGACCGCGCCACGCAGATCAAAACGCTGACCAACGGCTGCATCTGTTGTTCGCGCTCCAACGAGCTGGAGGACGCGCTACTCGACCTGCTGGACAATCTCGACAAGGGCAATATTCAGTTCGACCGTCTGGTCATTGAATGCACCGGCATGGCCGATCCCGGCCCGATTATTCAGACCTTTTTCTCCCATGAGATTTTATGCCAGCGTTACCTGCTGGACGGCGTGATTGCGCTGGTGGATGCGGTACATGCCGATGAGCAGATGAACCAGTTCACCATCGCCCAGTCACAGGTTGGCTACGCCGACCGCATTCTGCTGACCAAAACCGACGTCGCAGGCGAAGCAGAAAAACTGCGTGAACGCCTGGCACGCATCAACGCCCGCGCACCGGTCTACACCGTCACCCACGGCGACATCGATCTGGGCCTGCTGTTCAACACCAACGGTTTTATGCTGGAAGAAAACGTCGTCAGCACCAAACCGCGTTTCCACTTTATCGCGGATAAACAAAACGATATTTCGTCGATTGTGGTAGAACTGGATTACCCGGTAGATATCAGCGAAGTTTCCCGCGTGATGGAAAACCTGCTGCTGGAGTCGGCGGATAAACTGCTGCGTTACAAAGGGATGCTATGGATTGACGGCGAACCAAATCGCCTGCTGTTCCAGGGCGTCCAGCGCCTCTACAGCGCCGACTGGGACCGCCCGTGGGGCGATGAAAAACCGCATAGCACGATGGTGTTTATCGGGATTCAGCTGCCGGAGGAAGAGATTCGGGCTGCGTTTGCGGGGTTGAGGAAGTAAAATTTCACATTTTTCTTAAGCCGGAAGATATATATACCCCACCGGCTTAAGAAAGTGCAATTCTCTTATGAAACATCACGAAATACACAGGTAAGTTCTTTAGGACTTGCTTTCCATATATGGTCAAAGCCACTCGACAGCATGACTTCTATTTTTCCTTCCGGACTTTCAATTAGTAAATAGCGATCATGGCAGTTTGTATATTTGGGATTTGTAGTGATTTGCACACTCCATTCAGGATGGATACAATGAACAAAATTACTATTTATTTTACTTCCGTTTTGGACTGCAGCGACACCTACTGCGATTTCTGAAAATTCAATAACAAGCTCTTTTCTAGGTAGTACGGAATGAAATAAGCTGCATGTATTCTCCCAATTCTGTGCAAAGTAATTATCGCATATAATTACTTTTTTTGCATTGCAACATAGCATTTCCAGATACTTTTTTAAATATATTCTATTATCTGTAGGGCTTAATGTAACGGTAACTTGATTATTAACCATACCTTTTTTATAATGTACAAAGGGAAGTGATAAATTATCATTCTCAGTAAGGATTATTTTCAACAACGATTTAGATGCTAAAGTAACAAGATCATCATCACTTTCAGGCTGACTTGCTAACATAGATAAATATTGTCGATATTCTAACTCCGGCATCTTCAATCCTAAATTTCTTGCCTCAATCCATTGCCTTTTGTTAGTTAAATAAGGTAGTACTAGTTTTTTATGTAATCTCTTCACCTTATTCTTATCATCCATATTTTCATATGCAACTAATAAAGATGTATCAAGAACCATTTGATAAGACATTTCTTTACCTCATCTTCATCAAATCATCTAAGGTTGCATCAAAAAAAACCTAAAGGGAATCCCGTAACATTCTCTTGCAGATCGGTAAATTTCCCACCTTCATTAACTCTCATCGAGATAAAATCTTTATCCACATCAGGTTTATAATGTACAGAAATATCCTCAGAAGTTATAACATCTTCATAAACCAAATACGCAAGTTTATTGATTAAATGTTCACAATGCGTTTCTACAATAATCTGGATACCCTTACTTGCTACAAATGCTAAAAAAATTGCCAAATGAGACTGCGCTTTCGGATGCAATTGAATTTCGGGATTTTCTAGCAAAATAAGATCGCCTTTTTTTGCCATCAAACAAATAATCAAAACCTTTGCAATATAACTCATCCCAGCCCCAAGATTAAGAGGAGAAACATTTCCTTCAAGCTCTTTTAAGGTAAAAGCGACCTTAATCTGGTCACCAACTTTTTCAGTAACTAATTCAGACGTCGTTCCTGTAATCAGTTTCAACCAATAAGATAATTGATATGCAAGTGTTGTAGATTCGTGAACTTTCACCAGATATTCAGGTACTGGCAAATGTTTCATTTTATCAAATGTTGAAAACAAGAATTCTCCTGCAACACCTACTCGACGTTCTGCGGTGGGCACAAATTCTTGTGCCCCCAAGCGGTTGGCATTCAGATAGAGCAACTCAGGTTCACTACCAGGCACTCTTGGCTCGTATTGATATCCCAGACGACTATCAATTTCGATATTTTCTGAGTTGAGCGTTAACGAATGAGAATTTTTTTCTGTATCCTGGACTGTTATAACAATAGATTTTGCGTTATTTTTTTTATTTCTAATAACAGGAAAATCAGCTAGAAATCGGATAACTTCTTCCATACTATACTGATTAACAGAAGCGCTATTTTTAATTAGTAACATCAATGCCTGAATAACGCTGGATTTACCAGAAGAGTTAGTTCCAGTTAAAATGGTCAGTGGTGATAACACCAGACTTGTTGAGCCTAAACTTTTAAATCCTTGAATGTTAATATTTGTAAGCATTTTTAATCCTTTCCATTATTTCCTTCGCAAAATCAAAACGCATATTTACATATTGTGTTGTATCAATTGCACCAGAAAAAATACCAATCTCATCAAAATTATACTTGTATTGTTCAATAAGCTGTTTTAATTCAATATTTTTTGATAAAAATTCAAAACTTATCTGACTGAATACCATAACTAACACTTCGAATAATCCCATATTCACTGGTCGCCTTTTAGCACCTGATTTTGTTGAAAATCTAAATGCTTCTGAACCCAACGCTTTATAGACATTAGTCATACCAGTTATACAAGCATCTTCAACTTCTTCCAGTAACTCATCATCAGCTTTTGTATTAATGAATTTCATCGCAGATGCTAAAAAAGCATCAATATCAGACCTAAATTCAACACCTGGCATTTGATTTGTTACAAGCAAATAAAATCCTACGAACCGCAAAACCAGATATCTGTCTCGCATACGCTCAGATTTTACGCCATTACCTGTTGCAAGCCTGAAAGACTCGTGTTCAGCGAGATCCTTAATTAACTTTGTGGCCTTGCCTTGATAAAGAGCATGCCGCATTTCCTGTTTATTTAGATTAATACCACTTCGATTTACACGCTCAAAAATATTAAATTTCACATATTCAGGTGTTGGGGGTTGAATCACATAAGAATGTAACTGGCAATCTTCAAGCTTTGCTTGTAATAATGGAGGAATATCAGAAAATTTTTTTCCTCTCAAGTCAGGCAACATAGATAAATCAGTTAAAGAAAATTCATTGTTAACATAGCGTTTCAATGCAGATATTCGTTGTTTGCCATCAATGATTTGCCTGACACCATTTTCATCCTCAAAAAGATAAATTAATGGAATAGGAATCCCCATTAAAATAGATTCAATTAATTCTGACTGGTGTTTTCTATCCCAGACAAGTTTACGCTGAAAATCTGGAGCAAGAACCAGTTGCCCACGAGCTTCGCGACGGAGTAATTCGAAAACACTGGATTGCTCTTTTGCAATTCGAACCTCAGTATCTGTCCCCATTTGATGCGGATGAGATGTTAACTCAAGCTCTTCTTGATCTTCGAGTTCAATGCTGTCGTTTTCTACATCCGCATTACTCATGGTAAAATTACCTTTAAAAATTTATCGAATTATTTATTCATAAAAATAGGGCGCTGAATCAAAATTTCAGCCCCTTAATCAACATGAATTATACCCTAACTTCCTTCTTGACTGCGACCTTCACTGCACCATTATGCGAGTTATCTCCAGAACATAATGCTCTCATACCGCCCTAAGTCATAGCCAGGCTATTGATTTTATGTACAATCAGAATCGTCCTGATAAAAGCGAGAACACCCCATGGCGGAACTGAACCTAAGTAACCTGACGGAAGCAGACATCATTACCAAATGCGTTATGCCAGCCATTCTCAATGCAGGCTGGGACAACACAACGCAAATCAGACAGGAGGTCAAACTCCGGGACGGTAAAGTCATCGTACGTGGTAAAGTTGCGGCACGCAGAACGGTAAAATCTGCTGACATCGTGCTGTATCACAAACCAGGCATTCCCTTAGCCGTGATTGAAGCAAAAGCCAACAAACATGAAATTGGCAAAGGGATGCAACAGGGCATTGAATATGCGCGCCTGCTGGACGTTCCTTTTGTTTTTGCCACCAACGGGGATGGCTTTATCTTCCGCGATGCCACCGCAGCCGAAGGTGAATGCCTTGAAAAGCAAATAACGCTGGATGACTTCCCCTCCCCCGCTGAACTCTGGCAAAAATTCTGCCTCTGGAAAGGATACACACAAGCTCAGCTTCCGGTGATTACTCAGGACTATTACGACGATGGCAGCGGTAAATCGCCACGTTATTACCAGCTTCAGGCAATCAACAAAACCATTGAAGCCGTCTCCAACGGGCAAAACCGCGTTCTGTTGGTCATGGCGACCGGAACAGGGAAAACCTATACCGCATTCCAGATCATCTGGCGCCTGTGGAAATCAAAAAATAAAAAACGCATTCTGTTCCTTGCCGATCGCAACATTCTGGTCGACCAAACCAAAAATAATGATTTCCAGCCATTTGGTACGGCAATGACCAAAGTCAGCGGACGCACCATTGATCCCGCTTATGAAATTCACCTCGCGCTCTATCAGGCTATAACTGGCCCGGAGGAAGACCAAAAAGCGTTTAAACAAGTCGCACCAGATTTCTTCGATCTGATAGTCATCGACGAATGCCATCGCGGCAGCGCATCCGAAGACAGCGCCTGGCGAGAGATCCTTGATTATTTCAGTTCCGCCACCCAAATTGGCTTAACCGCCACGCCAAAAGAGACGCATGAAGTCTCCAGCACGGATTACTTCGGCGATCCGGTTTACGTCTACTCGCTAAAAGAAGGGATCGAAGACGGCTTCCTCGCCCCTTATAAAGTTGTCCGTGTTGATATTGATGTTGATCTGCAAGGCTGGCGCCCAACCAAAGGGCAAACTGACTTAAACGGCGAAGTGATCGACGATCGTATCTATAACCAGAAAGATTTCGATCGCACGATGGTAATCGACGAACGCACAGAACTGGTTGCCAGAACCATTACCGACTACCTCAAGCGCACCAATCCGATGGATAAAACCATCGTCTTCTGTAACGACATCGATCATGCAGAACGTATGCGCCGCGCCCTGGTTAATCTCAACTCGGAGCAGGTGAAAAAGAACGACAAATACGTCATGAAAATCACCGGCGATGATGAAATTGGCAAAGCTCAGTTGGATAACTTCATCAACCCGAAAAAACCGTACCCGGTTATCGCGACCACTTCAGAGCTGATGACCACCGGTGTGGATGCTAAAACCTGCAAACTGGTAGTACTGGACCAGAACATCCAGTCGATGACCAAATTCAAGCAGATTATCGGTCGTGGTACACGCATCGACGAACGTTACGGCAAACTCTGGTTTACCATCCTCGACTTTAAAAAAGCCACCGAACTGTTTGCCGATGAGCGTTTCGATGGCATTCCCGAAAAAGTCATGGATACCACACCAGAGGATATCACCGATCCAGAATCTGATTTTGAAGAGAAACTCGAAGAAATCAGCGAACATGACGACGAACAGGTAACGGGCGTTGATGAACCGCCTGCGCCACCATACCAGGTTACCGATACCGATGATGTCGGCCCACTTCCGGAAGAAGACGAGAAGAAAATCCGCAAGTTTCACGTCAACGGTGTCGCGGTGGGCGTTATTGCGCAGCGTGTTCAGTATTACGATGCCGACGGTAAACTGGTTACCGAATCTTTTAAAGATTACACCCGCAAAACACTGCTCAAAGAATATGCCTCGCTGGATGACTTTACCCGCAAGTGGCAGGACGCCGATCGCAAAGAAGCGATCATTCACGAGCTGGAGCAACAGGGGATCATCTGGGAAGTACTGGCAGAAGAAGTCGGTAAAGATCTCGACCCGTTCGACATGCTTTGCCACGTAGTGTATGGTCAGCCGCCGTTAACCCGCAAAGAGCGCGCCGAGAACGTGCGCAAGCGGAACTACTTCACAAAATACTCTGAAGCAGCGCAAGCCGTGCTCGATAATCTGCTGGATAAATACGCCGATGCGGGCGTACAGGAGATCGAAAGTATTCAGGTGCTGAAACTTAAACCATTCGACAGCATGGGCACTTTACCGGAGATTATTAAAACCGGATTTGGCGACCGTAACGGGTATAATCAGGCGCTCAGCGAGCTGGAAAACGAAATCTACCAATTACCGCCCCGCTCTGCTTAACAACTCTCTTTTGCGCCTTCTGCAACCATCATGTTGCAGAAGGCCTTGTTTTTCATGGAATACAACATGTCTATCAGCTCAGTAATCAAATCATTACAAGATATTATGCGCAAAGATGCCGGTGTGGATGGCGATGCGCAGCGTCTCGGTCAGCTCTCCTGGCTGCTGTTTTTGAAAATCTTCGATGCCCAGGAAGAGGCGCTGGAACTGGAGCAGGATAACTATCAATATCCGATCCCACAGCGTTATTTGTGGCGCAGTTGGGCCGCCAACGCGCAGGGCATTACCGGTGATTCCCTGCTGGAATTCGTTAATGATGATCTGTTCCCGGCGTTGAAAAACCTCACTGCGCCTATCGATAAAAACCCACGCGGCTACGTGGTGAAGCAGGCGTTCAGCGATGCCTATAACTATATGAAAAACGGTACGCTACTGCGTCAGGTGATCAACAAGCTGAACGAAATTGACTTTACCAGCGCCAGCGAACGCCATCTGTTTGGTGATATTTACGAACAGATCCTTAAAGATCTGCAATCTGCGGGCAATGCTGGCGAATTCTATACTCCACGCGCCGTCACTCGCTTTATGGTGGATCGCGTTGATCCGAAACTCGGCGAATCCATTATGGACCCGGCCTGCGGTACGGGCGGTTTTCTTGCCTGCGCATTTGATCATGTAAAGAACAAATACGTGAAGAGCGTCGCCGATCATCAGACTCTGCAACAACAGATCCACGGTGTCGAGAAAAAACAGCTTCCGCACCTGCTGGCGACCACCAATATGCTGCTGCACGGCATTGAAGTACCGGTACAAATTCGTCACGACAACACCCTGAATAAACCGCTTTCCTCCTGGGATGAGCAACTGGATGTGATTGTTACCAACCCGCCATTTGGTGGCACGGAAGAAGACGGTATTGAGAAGAACTTTCCGGCAGAGATGCAAACCCGCGAAACGGCGGATCTGTTCCTGCAACTGATTGTGGAAGTACTGGCGAAAAACGGTCGCGCGGCGGTGGTATTGCCGGATGGCACACTATTTGGCGAAGGCGTTAAAACCAAAATCAAAAAACTGCTTACCGAAGAGTGCAACCTGCATACCATCGTGCGTTTACCGAATGGGGTGTTTAACCCCTATACCGGCATTAAAACCAACCTGTTGTTCTTTACCAAAGGTCAGCCAACCAAAGAGATTTGGTTCTATGAGCATCCGTATCCGGCGGGCGTGAAAAATTACAGTAAAACCAAGCCGATGAAGTTTGAAGAGTTTCAGGCGGAGATCGACTGGTGGGGGAACGAGGCCGATGGTTTTGCCAGCCGCGTCGAGAATGAGCAGGCGTGGAAAGTCAGCATTGATGACGTGATTGCGCGTAACTTCAATCTGGATATTAAAAACCCACATCAGGCGGAAACCGTTAGCCATGATCCGGACGAGCTGTTAGCGCAGTATGCAAAGCAGCAGGCGGAGATCCAGACGCTGCGTAATCAACTGCGCGATATTCTTGGCGCTGCGCTGTCTGGCAAGGAGGTTAACTGATGAGTGTGGAAAAGCTGATCGTTGATCATATGGAAACCTGGACCTCGGCGTTGCAAACCCGTTCCACCGCCGGGCGCGGCAGTTCCGGAAAAATTGATTTATATGGCATTAAGAAATTACGTGAGCTGATTCTGGAACTGGCTGTGCGCGGTAAACTGGTGCCGCAGGATCCGAATGATGAACCGGCGTCGGAGCTGCTGAAGCGTATTGCGGCGGAAAAAGCGGAGCTGGTGAAGCAAGGTAAAATTAAAAAGCAAAAACCGCTGCCGGAAATTAGCGAGGAAGAGAAGCCGTTTGAATTGCCGGAGGGATGGGAGTGGACGAGGTTAGGATTTATTTCAAACTATGGTTTTTGTGATAAAGCAGAACCTGAAGACGTAACACCTGAAACATGGATCCTTGAATTAGAGGATATAGAGAAAGTCACATCAAAGCTTCTCAATAAGGTAACTTTTGCAGAAAGACCATTTAAAAGCTCTAAGAATCGATTCTCACAAGGTGATGTACTTTATGGAAAATTACGTCCGTACCTAGATAAAGTGATCGTTGCTAATGAACCGGGTGTATGTACTACTGAAATTATCCCAATAACAAGCTATGGTAATATTTACCCAGAGTTCTTACGTCTATTGCTGAAAGCACCAAATTTCATTACTTATGCAAATAGCTCTACACATGGAATGAACTTACCAAGGCTTGGTACAGAAAAAGCTCAGCAGGCTGTCATCGAATTAGCTCCTATCCAGGAGCAACTGCGAATTGTTTCACGTGTTGATAAACTCATGTCTCTCTGCGACCAACTGGAACAACAATCCCTGACCAGTCTGGACGCACATCAGCAACTGGTTGAAACCCTATTGGGAACGCTTACAGACAGCCAAAACGCCGAGGAACTGGCTGAAAACTGGGCGCGTATTAACGAGCACTTCGACACACTATTTACCACCGAAGCCAGCGTGGATGCGTTAAAACAGACCATTCTGCAACTGGCCGTAATGGGTAAACTTGTGCCGCAGGATCCGAATGACGAACCAGCCTCTGAACTGCTCAAACGAATTGCGCAGGAAAAAGCTCAACTGGTGAAAGAAGGGAAAATTAAAAAACAGAAATTGATATCAGCAATTTGTAATAAAAATACTTACCCAGCTTTACCTTCTACTTGGGAATGGGCGCGATTAATTGATTTAGTGTATTTAATAACTGATGGAGCCCATCACACACCTACCTATACTCAAGCAGGTATTCCTTTCATTTCAGTAAAAGATATTAGCTCCGGGAGTATCAATTTTAATGAGACAAAATTCATATCACATGAACAACATAAAGAATTAATTAAAAGATGCCATCCTCAGCGTGGGGACTTATTACTTACTAAAATTGGCACCACGGGAATTCCAGTAATCATCGACACAGATAAGGAGTTCAGTATATTCGTAAGTGTTGCCCTTATCAAATTCCCGAATCATCTGATAAACCCTAATTATTTGAAATTATTAATCTCATCTCCTTTTGTAAAAAAACAATCAGAAGAGGGAACACAAGGGGTTGGTAACAAAAACCTTGTTCTTAAAACAATATCTATGTTTACACTTATGATTCCTCCTTTTGAGGAGCAAGCTCGTATAGTTGATCAGGTAGAAAGAATGCATGTATATTGTGATAAATTAATTAATTACATTAAATCCGCCCAGCAAACCCAACTGCACCTTGCAGACGCACTCACTGACGCGGCGGTAAACTAATTTACCTGCCCTCGCAAAAACCAATAAAGCGGCTAAATAGCCGCTTTATTCACATCACCAAAAATTATATCTCACGCTAATTTTCATCTTATTTTCATTAATTTTTAGCTGGACTTTCCCCATATTTACTGATGATATATACAGGTATTTAGCGCGGTGCGGATGTGCGCCAACACACCCGCACCGCTAATCACAATCCCTATTTCTAAGGAATAGTAATCATGACTGACACGCATTCTATTGCACAACCGTTCGAAGCAGAAGTCTCCCCGGCAAATAACCGTCAATTAACCGTGAGTTATGCGAGTCGCTACCCGGATTACAGCCGTATTCCCGCCATCACCCTGAAAGGTCAGTGGCTGGAAGCCGCCGGTTTTGCCACCGGCACGGCGGTAGATGTCAAAGTGATGGAAGGCTGTATTGTCCTCACCGCCCAACCACCCGCCCCCGAAGAGAGCGAACTGATGCAGTCGCTGCGCCAGGTGTGCAAACTGTCAGCGCGTAAACAGAAGCAGGTGCAGGAGTTTATTGGGGTGATTGCCGGTAAACAGAAAGTCGCCTGATACATTGACCCGGTAGCGCCAGTGCTACCGGGTATTATTCGCCACGTTATACCAACGCGCTCTCCATCTGTTTTTCAAATGCCTGACGGATTAATCCCATAATGTAAGGAAGTTGTGCGAGGTCGCTGAAACCAATTTCTACATCGCCATTGCCCCAGCGCCCAACATTTGTCACATCTTTGGCAATACCTTTCGGATCGACCAGTTCATGAAACTGCATATTAAGCGACAATCGCAGTCGGCTTTTTTGCGGCACAACATCAACAAAATTCGTTTCCGCTTTAAACGCAATATAGAGCTTCAATACTTCCTGCGTGATCCCTGCGTCCAGGCGCATAACTTCATCGCGAAGATGATCGAATAACACCCGGCTATGCGAACCATCAGCAAGAAAAGGATAATCACTCAGGCTGTAACTGGTTTTGTTCTCCGGTTGCCCCCGATAAACAGCTAAAATCTCTTCAGGAAGAGAAGGCGCTTGCCAGACCTGAACCGCGAGATCGGCCAGACGATCGGCTCGGGCGTGAATAGCGGCTTCATCCCATTTTTCGCACTGTCCAAGACCGATATTCAAATAGAGCGGGCTATGTTTAAAGCCATCTTCAATATCGCGTTTTTCCGCGAAAGGTCTGTCACTGTAGCGGGAGTTATAGCGCGTTAATGTGAGATTCCCCAACGTATGCAACAGTTCTTTATGAATGCGTTGCCAGTCACTTCCCAGCTCTTCACGCCATTTAGCCGACAAATTTTCGTTCTGCGGCATAATGTGCTCAATCGTAAACTCTTCCACGCGCTCTCTGCGTTTATCGTTTTCCAGTCGTCGTAACCAGTAACTGCGGCTGCGGAAGTTATAGAGATCGCGAACTTTTAATTCCCGTTTAAATTCATCATCGTTGGGGAAACGACGATATGAAGGCAGGTTCGTAAAATGTACCTGAATACTTTCCAGATATTTTTCTTTATTAATGACCTTATAAAAAGTAGCAAACGTCTTGTTAAGAGAATTTGTCGGAATCGCACACACTGCACGGCGGAAAACATAAGATTCAATTAAACGAATTATGCTCAGGAAATCTTCGTGAGACAAATCGCCATTTTTATAGTCATGATAAAGCGCCAGTAAGAAAGGATACGCTACATCGACCTTTAACTCGCGCAAATCCTGAAAAGCCGTAGCAAGCGATTTGTCACTTTCTTTTCCCAATGCCATTGCACAGTAATACTCCGCGTAGATGTGAATATCTTCAACCAGCCGATCCACGCCCTTTTCAGCAACACTCTGGCTGCGGGCATGCAGTTTAAATGCCTCATAGACTTCATCTGTCCGAGGGATCTCCCCCGTTTTTACCGTCAGATAATGACGCATAAAACTGTCAAAATATTCGCTGTAACCTTGCTGACCAAAAGCGACTTCCATTGGACGCCAGTGATCTTCATACAACCGGGTTTGATACTCTGGTTCGAGACCCATCAGAATAAAATTGCGCACCAGATCGGCCTGACTTAACGCCTTACCGGTGGAGTTCATACTTTCAAAAATCAGTTGCGGATTATCCTGACCACGATTAAGCGCCACATCGACAATTAATAACTTTGCTAACCCACGACATAAGGGAATCAAGTCATCCCCGAGTTTGGCAATTTGTTCATCAAAGAAAGTAAAGTTTTCCACTATTCGATGGGAATAGTTTTCTGGCATTGGTCTTTGTTTTATTAACGCCAGCAAACTGTCTTTATCAGTCTCGGTCAGCAGTAATTTAAATCCTTTCTCGCCGGACTCATAAGGATTGAGCAAATAGTAATTACGCAATTTCATTGCTGAAAAGCCATCAAAAACTTCGTCTTCACCAAGATGGCGCGATAAAGCTTCAATCAGCAACATTGCGGTCGTCAGCCGCTGTTGACCATCAATGACCAGCAACGGAGAAATACCAGAAACCTGATACAATCCCTGCTCTATATAAACAACCGAACCGATAAAATGCGCTGATATATCGTCACGCTTTCCGGCACGAATGATGTCGTCCCAAAGTTGCCGACATTGTTGTTCTGTCCATGAATAAGTCCGTTGATAAATGGGAATAACAAACTGCTGCGAACGTTTTAAAAAATCGAGTAGGCGAGCTTCTGTAGCTTTCATTCTGACGTCTATCCGTGAAGCGATGATTTCGCAATAATAACCACTTCCTTGTGAAGGTTATAGAGAAATCCGGTTTATCTGCGATGAATTGCCCCCTCACTCCACATCCTCCCTGCGTAACCCGATATCCCTCAACCGCTCATCACTCATCTGCTGTAACACGCGTCGGGTCTGCATTTGCCGCCGCCAACGCCTCACCGCCTGCCAGAGTTGCACCAGGCCGATAAACGGCGCTTTAGCTTTGTTTTCGTGAAATTCCATCTGCTGCCTCCTCATCTTTCAGAGGCTTCATCATCCGTCTTCTGGCAGTTCACAATACAGATGCAAATATTAGTTTTATTTAACATACAGACAGGTTAAAACAGCATCTGCATCCGGTTTTTTAGCCCCATCTGTACCGGTTTTTCTCTCTGTATGGTCCACATAAGGAATACAGCATGACGCGTTATCAACATCTGGCGACTCTGCTTGCCGAACGGATTGAGCAAGGGCTGTATCGTCACGGGGAGAAATTGCCGTCGGTGCGCAGCTTAAGTCAGGAGCACGGCGTCAGTATCAGCACCGTGCAGCAGGCGTATCAGACGCTGGAGACGATGAAGCTCATCACTCCGCAGCCGCGTTCGGGTTATTTTGTCGCACAACGTAAAGCCCAGCCGCCAGTACCGCCGATGACGCGTCCGGTGCAGCGCCCGGTGGAAATTACCCAGTGGGATCAGGTGCTGGATATGCTGGAGGCGCATAGCGACAGTTCCATTGTTCCGTTAAGCAAAAGCACGCCGGATGTCGAAACGCCCAGCCTGAAACCGCTGTGGCGGGAGCTAAGCCGGGTGGTGCAGCATAATCTGCAAACCGTTCTCGGTTATGACTTGTTAGCCGGTCAGCGAGTATTGCGAGAGCAGATTGCCCGCCTGATGCTCGACAGCGGCTCGGTAGTCACCGCCGATGACATCATTATTACCAGCGGCTGCCATAACTCGATGTCGCTGGCGTTAATGGCGGTGTGTAAACCGGGCGATATTGTCGCGGTCGAATCCCCCTGTTATTACGGTTCGATGCAGATGCTGCGCGGCATGGGCGTGAAAGTGATTGAAATCCCAACCGATCCAGAAACAGGCATCAGCGTTGAAGCGCTGGAACTGGCGCTGGAACAGTGGCCAATTAAAGGCATCATTCTGGTGCCAAACTGTAATAATCCGCTGGGATTTATTATGCCGGACGCGCGCAAACGGGCCGTTCTCTCTCTCGCTCAGCGTCATGATATTGTGATTTTTGAAGATGATGTCTATGGCGAACTGGCAACGGAGTATCCGCGCCCGCGGACCATTCATTCCTGGGATATCGACGGGCGAGTGCTGTTGTGCAGCTCGTTCAGTAAAAGTATTGCACCAGGCCTGCGCGTGGGTTGGGTCGCACCGGGGCGTTATCACGATAAACTGATGCATATGAAATACGCCATCAGCAGCTTTAATGTGCCGTCCACGCAAATGGCGGCGGCAACGTTTGTGCTGGAAGGTCATTATCATCGCCATATCCGGCGGATGCGGCAGAATTATCAGCGCAATTTGGCGCTTTATACCTGCTGGATACGGGAATATTTTCCCTGCGAAATCTGTATTACGCGCCCGAAAGGCGGATTTTTACTGTGGATAGAATTGCCTGAACAGGTCGATATGGTCTGCGTTGCGCGACAGCTGTACCGCATGAAAATCCAGGTGGCGGCAGGCTCGATTTTCTCGGCTTCCGGCAAATACCGTAATTGTCTACGCATCAACTGCGCTTTACCGCTCAGCGAAACCTATCGCGAAGCACTGAAGCAAATTGGCGAGGCCGTGTATCGGGCAATGGAATGAATTCGAAATAGTGGCGAAGCGCCTGATTTCCTCTCACGAATCGCGTGTGACTCGTTTTATCTTTGCTGGGTCATCGCCACGTTCCAGCCTGAATTAGGCAAACTACGCTTTGTTCATGCCGGATGCGGCGTGAACGCCTTATCCTGCCTACAAACCGCGCAAATTCAATAGATTGTAGAGAAAATGTAGGTCTGATAAGCGTAGCGCATCAGGCTGCTTTGCGTTTGTCATCCGTCTCTGATTAGTACTCGATCCATGGATCACGCTTGCTTTCAGGCAAGGGCTGATCTAATGCCTGCATTTGCTCTGCCGAAAGTCCGGTATATCGTTGTATCCATTCAGGATCGGCCCCATTCTGCAACAACAATCGGAGGAGGCTCCGTTCCCCTTCTACTTTCCCTTCTTTCCTCCCCCTCTCCCTTCCCAACAGCCATCCATCATTATGAATTCGCTCTGCAATTGTCATTATTCGCTCCCTGTGGTGTGGCATTCGCCTGGTAAGTTCGCTGATAAACGCCTTAAAACGCGCTTCATCGCCAGTCAGTAAAATGTAATTTAACAGCGCAGTTATCTGGCTGTCATTAGCGCACCCTGTAACCAGTAATACTGCCAGTTGATCAATAAGCCCCATTAGATCGCGCTGGCGAATATGCTTTTGGATCAACTCCAACAGGGCGACTCTGCGATGCTGCACAATCTCGTCGTCTGGCACGACAGTAACATCCACCAGCGGGAACGCGGCGGTATAAAGCTTCCGTGCGATAGTCGGGTCGGCAAATTCGTCCAGCCAGCACAAAGACCAGGGATAAGGACTACGGCTACCGTGATAAAACAGCATCGGGATGACCAGCGGTAGCGGCCGGCGTTTATCATGTTCGATATGGCGCTGCATCACCGCCATGGAATAGCGCATCAGGCGAAAAGCCATGTGAATATCCTCGCGGCTCTGATGTTCAATCACCACATAGATATAGCCATCGCCTTTACGGGTCTTTACCGACCACAGAATATCGGAATGTAGCGCCCGTAATTTTTCATCGACAAAGCTGGCGGATTCCAGTTTTAAGCTATCGAGATCGCACAGTTCACGTAAATCTATTGGTAAGTGGATCTCCATAAAATCCCGCGCGGTGTCAGGGTGGGTGAGAAAGGATTTAAATAATGCGTCATGCGGCGTGCTGGTCGTGAAGTTTGTCATGGCGATCCATCACCTGTTGAAAAAGATGGCCTGACTTTAGCGACTAACAAAACCATTCTCACCCGGCAATTTCCCATTCCCCGAGGCGCTTTCCAGGCTATTTTTATTCTTCTGCAAACGATACATTTTTCCGGAAACAAGCTCGCGTTTTACATGTCCTGTACCCGGCAGATATTCCCCATTCCACCGCGCTCTTTTGATTAACCGCAAATTTTAATTACACTTAAGGTGTATATTTTCTATGCAACCCATCAATTCAAGAGGTGTAATGTGCTGATGACTATTTGTAATCGTTATACATTCTGACCCGAAGTCAGAAAGTATTTCTCTGTCTGTGTGTTCACAGGCAGTGTGGTTGATTACATGAAATTCAGTACATTTGCAGTCTCGTTGCCCTTCTCACCTGCCTTTCGTCATTACCGACGGTATTGAATTTCGTTTTCCCCGTTGGGGTTCTCCGGACAAGGAGTTGTTTGTTATGCCTCGTTTTTTTGCCCGCCATGCCGCCACGCTGTTTTTCCCGATGGCGTTGATTTTGTATGACTTTGCCGCGTATCTGTCGACGGATCTGATCCAGCCTGGGATCATTAATGTGGTCCGTGATTTTAACGCCGATGTCAGTCTGGCCCCGGCTGCCGTCAGTCTCTATCTCGCTGGCGGTATGGCGTTACAGTGGCTGCTGGGGCCGCTTTCCGACAGAATTGGCCGCAGGCCGGTGCTGATTACCGGGGCGCTAATTTTTACCCTTGCCTGCGCCGCGACAATGTTCACAACGTCAATGACACAATTTCTTATCGCGCGTGCAATTCAGGGCACCAGTATCTGTTTTATTGCTACCGTCGGTTATGTCACGGTGCAGGAAGCGTTCGGGCAGACAAAAGGGATCAAGTTGATGGCGATTATCACCTCCATCGTACTGATTGCGCCAATTATCGGCCCGCTTTCCGGCGCAGCTCTGATGCACTTTGTGCACTGGAAAGTCCTTTTTGCCATCATTGCGATTATGGGTTTTATCTCATTTGTTGGCTTACTGCTGGCGATGCCAGAGACAGTGAAGCGCGGCGCGGTTCCGTTTAGCGCCAAAAGCGTCTTGCGCGATTTTCGTAATGTCTTTTGCAATCGGCTGTTCCTCTTTGGCGCAGCAACCATCTCTTTAAGCTATATCCCGATGATGAGCTGGGTGGCTGTCTCGCCGGTGATCCTTATCGATGCAGGCGGCTTAACAACTTCGCAGTTCGCCTGGACACAGGTTCCGGTGTTCGGTGCGGTGATTGTCGCGAATGCCATCGTGGCGCGTTTTGTTAAAGATCCGACCGAACCGCGGTTTATCTGGCGTGCCGTACCTATTCAACTGGTCGGCCTCGCTCTGTTGATTGTCGGCAATCTGCTGTCGCCGCATGTCTGGCTGTGGTCGGTGCTGGGCACCAGTCTGTATGCTTTCGGGATTGGTTTGATTTTCCCGACCTTATTCCGCTTTACGCTGTTTTCCAATAACTTACCGAAAGGGACCGTCTCCGCATCGCTAAATATGGTGATCCTGATGGTGATGTCGGTCTCGGTCGAAATCGGCCGCTGGCTGTGGTTTAACGGCGGTCGCTTGCCGTTTCATCTGTTAGCCGTTGTGGCGGGCGTTATCGTCGTTTTCACCCTGGCGGGATTGCTCAATCGCGTGCGCCAACATCAGGCTGCCGAGCTGGTGGAGGAGCGGTGATTTTTGCGCGATCCTGCCGTCAGGCTCTATTCTTAACGTTATGAATAAACTCATCGAACTCAGACGCGCCAAAAGGTTGGCGCTCTCTTTACTGCTTATCGCCGCTGCTACCTTTGTCGTTACGCTGTTTTTACCGCCCAATTTTTGGGTGAGCGGCGTGAAGGCGATTGCTGAAGCGGCGATGGTCGGCGCGCTGGCTGACTGGTTTGCGGTGGTGGCGCTATTTCGCCGCGTGCCGATTCCGATCATTTCTCGTCATACGGCGATTATCCCGCGTAATAAAGACAGGATTGGTGAAAATCTCGGCCAGTTCGTGCAGGAAAAATTTCTCGATACCCAGTCGCTGGTGGCATTGATTCGGCGTCATGAACCAGCGTTATTGATCGGTAACTGGTTTAGTCAGCCGGAGAACGCCCGCCGCGTCGGTCAACATCTGCTGCAGATCATGAGTGGTTTTCTTGAACTGACCGATGATGCGCGTATTCAACGCCTGCTTAAGCGCGCAGTCCATCGGGCGATTGATAAGGTCGATCTTTCTGGCACCAGTGCACTGATGCTGGAAAGCATGACTAAAAACGATCGCCATCAGGTGCTGCTGGATACGCTGATCGCACAGTTGATCGCCCTGCTTCAGCGCGATAAATCGCGCAAGTTTATCGCCCAGCAAATTGTTCGCTGGCTGGAGAGCGAGCATCCGCTAAAAGCCAAAATTTTGCCCACTGAATGGCTGGGCGAACATAGCGCGGAGTTAGTTTCTGACGCGGTGAATTCTTTGCTTGATGATATTAGTCGCGATCGTGCGCATCAGATCCGCCATGCATTTGATCGCGCCACCTTCGCCCTGATCGACAAGCTGAAAAACGATCCGGAAATGGCAGCGCGAGCCGATGCCGTAAAAAGCTATCTGAAAGAAGATGAAGCTTTTAACCGCTATCTAAGTGAATTGTGGGGGGATTTACGGGAATGGCTGAAAGCGGATATCAACAGCGAAGATTCTCGTGTGAAAGCACGTATCGCGCGGGCGGGGCAATGGTTTGGCGAAACGTTAATTGCCGATGATGCCTTGCGGGCGTCGTTAAATGGTCATCTGGAACAAGCCGCGCACCGTGTCGCGCCTGAGTTTTCCGCATTCCTGACGCGCCATATCAGCGATACGGTAAAAAGCTGGGATGCGCGGGATATGTCGCGGCAAATCGAGTTAAATATTGGCAAAGATCTGCAGTTTATCCGTGTCAACGGTACGCTAGTTGGCGGTTGTATTGGGCTAATTTTGTATTTGCTGTCGCAGCTCCCGGCCTTGTTCCCCCTCGGCAATTTTTAGAAATCCATGAAAAACTAAGTGGCTAACCGCGAGAGAGATCAAATAAACCACACTAAAAGAATGGTAATAATGTGGCCTCTTTTCATTATCTCCCGTGGTACGGGGAAGGAAAATCATGTCACTTGTCACCGATCTACCCGCTATTTTCGATCAGTTCTCTGAAGCTCGCCAGAAAGGCTTTCTCACCGTCATGGATCTCAAGGAGCGCGGCATTCCGCTGGTTGGTACCTACTGTACTTTTATGCCGCAAGAGATCCCAATGGCAGCCGGTGCGGTTGTGGTTTCGCTCTGTTCCACCTCTGATGAAACCATTGAAGAAGCGGAAAAAGACCTGCCGCGCAATCTCTGCCCGCTGATTAAAAGCAGCTATGGCTTCGGCAAAACCGATAAATGCCCCTACTTCTACTTTTCCGATCTGGTGGTGGGTGAAACCACCTGCGACGGCAAAAAGAAAATGTATGAATACATGGCAGAGTTTAAGCCCGTGCATGTGATGCAATTGCCCAACAGCGTTAAGGACGATGCCTCGCGTGCATTATGGAAAGCTGAGATGCTGCGCTTACAAAAAGCGGTAGAGGAACGTTTTGGACACGAGATTAGCGAAGATGCTCTGCGCGATGCCATTGCGCTGAAAAACCGCGAACGTCGCGCACTGGCCAATTTTTATCATCTTGGGCAGTTAAATCCTCCAGCGCTTAGCGGCAGCGACATTCTGAAAGTGGTCTACGGCGCAACCTTCCGGTTCGATAAAGAGGCGTTGGTTGACGAACTGGATGCAATGACCGCCCGCGTTCGTCAGCAGTGGGAAGAAGGCCAGCGACTGGACCCGCGTCCACGCATTTTAATCACCGGCTGCCCAATTGGCGGCGCAGCAGAGAAAGTGGTGCGCGCGATTGAAGAGAATGGCGGCTGGGTTGTCGGTTATGAAAACTGCACCGGGGCGAAAGCGACCGAGCAACGCGTGGCAGAAACGGGCGATGTCTACGACGCGCTGGCGGATAAATATCTGGCGATTGGCTGCTCCTGTGTTTCGCCGAACGATCAGCGCCTGAAAATGCTCAGCCAGATGGTGGAAGAATATCAGGTCGATGGCGTAGTTGATGTGATTTTGCAGGCGTGCCATACCTATGCGGTGGAATCGCTGGCGATTAAACGTCATGTGCGTCAGCAGCACAACATTCCTTATATCGCTATTGAAACAGACTACTCCACCTCAGATGTCGGGCAGCTCAGCACCCGTGTCGCGGCCTTTATTGAGATGCTGTAAGGAGTGGCAGTGGCATATTCGATTGGCATTGATTCCGGCTCAACCGCCACCAAAGGGATCTTACTGGCAGACGGCGTGATTACGCGCCGTTTCCTCGTTCCAACACCCTTTCGCCCGGCAACAGCAATTACTGAAGCCTGGGAAACTCTGCGCGAAGGGTTAGAAACAACGCCGTTTCTGACGCTCACCGGCTACGGGCGGCAACTGGTGGATTTTGCCGATAAACAGGTGACGGAAATCTCCTGTCACGGGCTGGGCGCTCGGTTTCTTGCGCCAGCAACGCGCGCGATAATTGACATCGGCGGTCAGGACAGCAAAGTGATTCAGCTTGATGATGACGGTAACCTGTGCGATTTCCTGATGAATGACAAATGCGCGGCGGGCACCGGGCGTTTCCTGGAGGTGATCTCGCGCACGCTTGGCACCAACGTCGAACAGCTCGACAGCATAACGGAAAATATCACGCCGCACGCCATCACGAGTATGTGTACAGTGTTTGCCGAATCAGAAGTGATCAGCCTGCGCTCAGCGGGCGTCGCGCCAGAAGCGATTCTCGCTGGAGTGATTAACGCGATGGCGCGGCGGAGTGCCAATTTCATTGCTCGTCTCTCCTGTGAAGCGCCGATTCTGTTTACTGGTGGCGTTAGTCATTGCCAGACGTTTGCCCGGATGCTGGAATCTCATCTGGGAATGCCGGTAAATACCCATCCTGATGCGCAATTTGCTGGCGCAATTGGCGCGGCGGTAATTGGTCAACGAGTGTGGACACGCCGATGAAAGAGTTTTTATTTTTGTTTCACTCCACGGTCGGCGTCATACAAACCCGCAAGGCGTTGCAGGCAGCGGGCATGACTTTTCGCGTCAGCGATATTCCCCGTGATTTACGCGGCGGCTGCGGGTTATGCATTTGGCTGACCTGTCCCCCCGGCGAGGAAATACAATGGATGATCCCTGGGCAGACCGAAGCGATATATTGCCAGCAGGGCAGCGACTGGCAGTGCGTGGTGCATTACGATTCAGAAGCGTCAACCATGCAATAAGATCTTTAAATATAACGCCCGGATATTTGGCTGCACATAATCCTGCATGAAGGAAGTTGTATTAAATATCTCGCCTGCTGTGAAATATTTCCCGTCCACAAAATGAGCGATTTTTGATAGCACCTTACTATTGCGCGTCTAAAATACAATATACATTGTATTATACTTAAACCCATAATTATACATAGAGCAATAAAATGATTACCGGGTGTGGTAATGATAAAGATAAGTTTCAGTGTGAAGCTTATCTTTACCCACACCCCCTGATTATATTAGATTTAGAAGAACATTTCACAATTCAAGGATAAAAATATGGGCTCCACATTTAACATATACGGCGATATTCTTCCAACACTCGACATGTATTCGGGACTAAAACCTTGCCATAAAAAAAGCAACCAACCATTTGACATTAACACGGAAATTGAAACCATACAAAAACAAATTAATTATGATATAAATCATTTGAATGATGGTTTTATTAAGCGTGTACTGAATGTTTTTATTCACCTTATCTCTAATCCCGACAATCTCGAATTAACCTTAAATCGATATTCATCAACAACAGAACAAATCATCGCCAAAACCAAAAGAAATGGTTTAAATGAGTTTGAAATTAACGATCTAAAAATAATATTTAATCGACAAGATGATAATGAAAGCGTATTAACTGTTTACCACAAAGATATAAGTCATAGTTGCAATGTTAAAACCGAGCAACTGCAGCAGTTTATTAAAATAATGGAACAAAAAGCGCAACTACCAATCTATATTGACAAGAACAATTTGAAAGAGAGCATTTTCTCTGTTTTGCGAAATGACCCACAGCACGTAGAAAAAGAGCAATACCTTCCCTTTGATAAGTTTTTAACACATGCCTGCAAAAGTTCAAATTCATTTGAAGTGAAATTAGATGCCACTCATCAATATCGACATCTGAATAACTTCATAATTTCTTTTGACCCAGTAGAAAGTCAATTAACCATACGGGATAATAATAACGAGACTGAAACTATCTCGTTGACAAACTTACAATGGGAAAATGTGCTGCAATACTACAGAGAAAATCACCAGCAGCCAAATATATCAGGATCACGAAATCTCACGGATAATAGAGATAAAATAAAAAATACAATATCCACCTCTGAAATTATAGAGTGCGCCTCTCCTGAAATAAGAAATAGCGTTCTGAACGATCTTTATAGCATTGCTCACTTCCTCCCGGACAATAATCTGACACCAAATGAGAGCTGGAAAAGATTTTGTCATACATGCGAGCGCTTTTACGTTGCTCAGAAGAGTATCACTGGAGATAAGAGTGAACGTCTTACGCGAAAACTCTCTGTCTCTGATGCAGGAATTACAATGACCTTCAAGATAGGTGATATTGTCATCAATACTATTAGCACTGCTATTCCTAAAGATGAATCGGGTCAACGGTGTATCAAAGGGTTGAATTTAGCGGGAATGGATTTAACCGGCATAGACTTGTCTAAAATGGCTCTAAGGAATGTCAATTTTAATGGCAGCATTCTTAGAAAAGCGGATTTCTCCGGTACGATCTGTGAAGGCGTGGATTTTACAGATTGTGATCTGCGTAATGCAAAATTCGAAAATGCCACATTAGAAAATAATGATTTTCGTAAAGTTCGCCACTTGACTTATGTAAATTTCAAAAACGCAAATCTACGAAACTGTAACTTCAGCGGAAAAGTTCTCACTGGCGTTAATTTTACTGGAAGTGACCTTAGTAATGCTTATCTTGAACACATAGATTTCACATCAGTCATTCTATATGAAACATCTGCAACATCTGCAACATCTGCAACATCTGCAACATCTGATACTTCTAAAATACCTGAAATACCTGGAGCACCTAAAATACCTGCAACACCTCGAATACCTGGTACACCTAAAGTAATTCTTACTGGAGCAATACTAAATTATTCCGATCTATCGGATAAAGATCTTTCAGAATATGATCTTACTGGTACTGTCTGCATGTTTACCAATTTTACAAACGCTAATTTAACAAAATGCAAACTGTTTAATACAAACTTTTCTGCTGCAACATTTAACAATACTAATTTCACTGGTACAGAAGGTTCTAATATTCTATTTAACCATGCATGGTTGTTCAATACGATATTTATAGATACAATTTTTAAAAATGCCTGTTTTTTCAATACCAAAGTGAATAATGTTTCTCTTAAGAGTGCATATCTTTACAATGATAATATCGATAAAAAAGCCAATGACAGTACCGATAAACAAGCCAAGAACAGTACCGAGCAACAGGACAGTAACAGTTTTAATCAAGCCCGTTTAAAGAAAGAAGTGAATAGTAGTTTTTCCATTCCGGGTTTAACGTCTTATCAGCCAACGTATATAGTTGACGAATAGTTCAATAATCACCCAAACAGAGTGAGTATGGCAGAGGATATAAATTGTTAACCGCCTCATCTATCATTCATGGATGAGGCGCATTTATCAGTCGATGTAAGCTGAAAATGTTCCGCCATCCAAAGACAAACGCCGCAACTCCCCTGCGGCGTTTACTATTTCATCGCCCCGCGTTAAGAATTCATTAAGCTTCATCCGTATACTCCTTATCTGTCGCACTGAATTTGATGAGAAAAAAAGCAATAATAAGGAGCAACAAGTTGAAAAAGCGCATCACCTTAATCGTTTTTCTTTGCGCCATCGTGGCGGTAAGCCTGTTTTTTGTGCAATCCTGCGTCCGTAAAAGCCAGCATGTCGCAGGGTTTCAGAATTATCAGGCCACTATCGATGGTAAAGAGATTACAGGAGTAACTAAAAATATCTCCTCACTGACCTGGTCTGCGCAGAGCAATACCTTGTTTAGCACTATCAACAAACCTGCAACCATCGTTGAAATGACGACCGAGGGCGATCTGATCCGCACCATTCCGCTCGATTTCGTTAAGGATCTCGAGACGATTGAATACATTGGTGATAATAAATTTGTCATCAGTGATGAACGTGATTATGCCATTTATGTGATTTCACTTAACGCTGATTCGGAAGTGAGCATCCTCAAAAAAATTAAAATCCCATTGCAGGAAACGCCAACCAACTGTGGCTTTGAAGGGCTGGCTTATTCCTCTCAGGACCATACCTTCTGGTTTTTTAAAGAGAAAAATCCGATAGAGGTCTACAAAGTTACCGGGCTATTGCGTAGCGATGAGTTGCATATCAGCAAAGATAAAGCGTTGCAGCGTCAGTTTACTTTGGATGATGTTTCTGGCGCGGAATTTAACCCACAAAAAAATACGTTGCTGGTGTTGTCACATGAGTCACGCGCCCTGCAGGAAGTGACCGTGACAGGTGACGTGATCGGCGAAATGTCGTTAACCAAAGGCAGGTATGGCCTTTCACACAATATCAAGCAGGCGGAAGGGATAGCGATGGATGCCAGTGGCAACATCTATATCGTTGGCGAACCCAATCTTTTTTATCGCTTTACGTCGACAAAATCACAATAACAGTCTGGCAGGCTCGCCTTTTTTGTTATTAAATTGTTAACTCAATTAATACAAATCAGGCAGAACATGAATTCGACATCGCATCCTGTAGAACGTTTTTCTTTCAGCACCGCGTTATTCGGGATGCTGGTTCTGACCTTAGGTATGGGTTTAGGCCGCTTTCTCTATACGCCTATGCTGCCAGTCATGCTAGCGGAAGGCGAGTTTTCCTTTAGCGAACTCTCGTGGATCGCCAGTGGTAACTATGCCGGGTATCTGGCGGGGAGCCTGCTGTTTTCATTCGGCGCGTTTCATTTGCCCTCACGCCTGCGCCCATTCCTGTTAGCTTCCGCCCTCGCAACCGGATTATTAATCCTCGCGATGGCGTGGCTACCGCCGTTTCTTCTGGTTTTCATCATTCGCTTTCTGGCGGGAGTCGCCAGCGCCGGGATGTTGATTTTCGGCTCAACGCTCATCATGCAACATACCCGCCATCCCTTTGTTCTTGCGGCGCTATTTTCTGGCGTTGGCGTCGGTATTGCTCTGGGTAATGAATATGTACTGGCAGGCCTGCATTTTTCCCTCTCTTCACAAACGTTGTGGCAAGGTGCCGGGGCACTTTCTGCCATAATATTGCTTGTTCTGGCGCTGCTCATTCCGTCGAAGAAACATATTATCGCACCAGCACCATTGGCAAAAATTGCCCGACAACCCATGAGCTGGTGGTTACTGGCGATTCTGTATGGTCTGGCGGGTTTTGGTTATATCATCGTCGCCACGTACCTGCCGCTCATGGCGAAAGACGCGGGCCAGCCTGTGCTGACGGCTCACCTTTGGACACTGGTTGGCTTGTCAATTGTCCCAGGTTGCTTTGGCTGGCTATGGGCAGCCAAACGGTGGGGAGCATTACCTTGCCTGACCGCGAATTTGCTGGTGCAGGCTGTCTGCGTACTGTTAACCCTCGCCAGTAGCTCTCCTTTATTACTCATCATCAGCAGTATTGGTTTTGGCGGCACCTTTATGGGGACGACCTCGCTGGTGATGACCATCGCCCGCCAGCTTAGCGTGCCGGGAAATCTTAACCTTTTGGGCTTTGTGACACTCATTTATGGTATCGGGCAAATTCTTGGCCCGGTGCTGACCAGCATGCTCGGCAACGGAACGTCGGCGCTCGCCAGTGCCACGCTCTGTGGCGCAGCTGCGCTATTTATCGCAGCGTTAATCTGCGGGATGCAAATATTCAAAATACATACGAATTACTCTTAGTTGATTTAATGAATTTAACTTTTCAGTACAGCACGTAAAATAACTAAAACCCCCTTGTTCTTTGGCGGTGCTCAGCCACCGCCACTATTATTCATGGTTTAGCAAATTTACGGCTAATTCATTATTTCTGGTCATATTATAGTCAGGATCGTTTTATACCTCCGTGCTAGAAAAAACACGTTTAATTCTGTTTTTTACGGAAGGTCACTATGGCTTCGACAAATGCGCAGCAAATAAAAAATAATGATCAAAACTCTTTATGCGGTCTGGGTGACAAAATACGCCGCCTGGCCGCCGGAGTTTGTTTATTCACACAAATTTTTTTCCCCGTCATGGTGACGGCACAAAATGTGGTACACGCTAAACCCCAGATGACAGTTTCATCTCCTCCCCCTCTTACAGAAAATAAAACCGTACCTTACACGCTTGGCGCGCTGGAATCAGCGCAAAGTGTTGCTGACCGGTTTGGTATTTCACTGGAAGAGCTTCGTCGTCTTAATCAGTTTCGTACTTTTGCCCGCGGCTTTGATAACGTGCGTCAGGGTGAAGAACTGGATGTTCCGGCAACAACCTCGCAGAGAAGTCATGAGCTACAAAATGCCGTATCACCGGCGAATGCCGAAAACACTCTGGAGAATCAAATAGCCAGTACTTCACAGCGAGTTGGCACTCTGCTTTCACAAGATATGAATAGTGAGCAGGCGAGCAGCATGGCGCGTGGTTGGGCGTCTTCAGAAGCCTCTGGCACGATGACTGATTGGTTAAATGACTTTGGCACCGCGAAAATCTCTCTGGGCGTGGATGAAGATTTTAGCCTGAAAAATTCGGAATTCGACTTCCTGCATCCATGGTATGACACACCCGATTATCTGCTCTTCAGCCAGCATACTCTTCACCGAACGGACGATCGCACCCAGATCAACACCGGTTTAGGCTGGCGTTACTTCACCCCCAGTTGGATGTCAGGCATCAACCTGTTTTTTGATCACGACCTGAGCCGCTATCACTCCCGCGCGGGACTTGGCGCAGAATACTGGCGTGACTATCTGAAGTTGAGCAGCAATGCTTATATCGGCCTGACCGGCTGGCGTAGCGCACCAGAATTGGATAATGACTACGAAGCCCGCCCGGCTAACGGCTGGGATTTACGCGCAGAAGGCTGGTTACCTGCCTGGCCGCATCTGGGTGGAAAACTGGTCTATGAACAATACTATGGCGATGAAGTGGCGCTGTTTGACAAGAATGATCGTCAAAGTAATCCCCATGCTATTACCGCAGGCCTCAACTATACCCCCTTCCCGCTTCTGACTCTCAGTGCAGAACAGCGTCAGGGGAAACAAGGTGAAAATGACACACGGTTTGCCGTTGATCTGACCTGGCAACCCAGCAGTTCAATGCAGAAACAGCTTAACCCGGACGAAGTGGCCGGACGGCGCAGTCTGGCCGGTAGTCGTTATGACCTGATTGATCGCAACAACAACATCGTTCTGGAATATCGCAAGAAAGAGCTGATTCGCCTGAGTCTGCTGGATCCGGTGAAAGGAAAGTCTGGAGAAATAAAACCGCTGGTTTCCTCGCTACAGACCAAATATGCCCTGAAAGGCTATAAAATCGACGCTGCTGCGCTGGAATCTGCTGGAGGAAAAGTCAGCACTTCCGGAAAAGATATCACGGTCACGCTGCCTGGTTACCGCTTCACTAACACCCCGGAAACCGATAATACGTGGCCGATAGACGTTACCGCTGAGGATGTAAAAGGTAATCTGTCACATCGTGAGCAAAGCATGGTCGTCATCCAGGCTCCGGCATTAAGCCAGAAAGATTCTCTGTTATCCGTTAATCCGCTAACCCTGGCAGCAGATAAAAAATCGACTACCACATTGACTGTGACTGCGCACGATTCCGACGGTACCCCGGTTCCGGGGCTGGCACTGCAAACCCGCAGTGAAGGTGTTCAGGATATCACTCTGTCTGACTGGACAGATAACGGGGATGGTAGCTACACACAGATGCTGACTGCAGGAACGACTTCAGGTTCAGTTACACTGACACCGCAACTTAACGGTGAGAGTGCGGTAAAAGAATCCATCGTCGTTAATATCGTCCCTGTTGTCTCATCCCGCGACCATTCTTCAATATCCATAGATAACATATTGTATTATGCCGGAGACGACATCAAAGTCAGGGTAGAACTGAAAGACGACAAAAATAAACCGGTTGAATATCAAGAAGACGCGTTGGTAAAAGCCGTCACTGTCGAGAACAGCAAACCAGGCGCCACGGTTGTCTGGCACGAAGAGCATCCGGGCGTTTATGCAGCGAATTATCCGGCCCATAAGCAAGGAGCAGCCCTGAGGGCACAACTTAGCCTTCACAACTGGAATACTCCTCTGCAATCGCATATTTATAATATCGAAGCAAACCAGAATAAGGCTCACGTCGCCACATTATCCGCAACGAATAATGACGTTTACGCCGATAAAAAGACGTTTAATACCATCACTATTAACGTCACTGATGAGAGTGATAATCCCCTGAGAAATCATCAGGTCACCTTTAAGAATGAGAAAGGAAGCGCGGAATTTGTAGAACCGACGCAGCAAAATACTGATGCACATGGTGTTGCCACAATTAACATGATAAGTCAGGTTGCGGAAGAAAATACGATTAGCGCTACGCTGCCAAATGGTTCTACTCAACGGGTAACTGCGAAATTTGTTAGCGATTCGAATACGCCAAAACTCAAACAACTGGTTGCCGCGCCAGATACCATTAGTGCTGGTAATAGCCAGGGTAGTACCCTGACCGCCACCGTCACAGACTTTCATAACAACCCGTTAAAAGATATGAAAGTGAATTTTGTGGCACCAACTGACTCGCAACTGGACAACACGACCGCCACAACTGACCAGTCCGGGATTGCGCGGGTGCACCTGACCAGTTCAAAAGCAGGTAACTATACCGTCGATGCCTCGCTTGAGGCGGATAAAAATATTCACCAGTCGGTTACGGTTACCGTGGTCCCAAACAGGGAACAATCGGTAATTATTTTGAATGCCGGATCGGGCAGTACGATTGCTAACAATACAGATACCGTTACCCTGACTGCCAGTGTGAAAGATGTTTATGGACACTCACTACCGGATGAGGATGTGAAATTTACCTTGCCAGCATCTATGACAGGGAACTTCACGCTAAGTAGTGACACCGCTCGCACCGATTCAAACGGCAATGCCGTGGTCACATTGCGAGGCACAAAAGCGGGTGAGTTTACAGTGACGGCGACACTGAGCAGAAATAATACCAGTGCTAATCAGCTAGTCTATTTTATTGGGGATACAAGCAGCGCGCAGCTCCAGCCGCTGACTGCCTCATTAAATACCATAGTTGCTGGCAACAGTACGGGGAGTACCCTGACAGCAACGATCCTGGACGCTTACCAAAATCCGCTTAAAGACCAACAGGTCACTTTCCAGAGTAACGATGTCACACTAAGCGGAACAGAAGTCGCCACTAATACGCAGGGTCAAGCGACGGTAATAATGACCAGCAATATTGCCGGACAACATAACGTAGTGGTGAGCCGGAAAGCGCAATCATCTGATAATAAAACGTTTAGTTTATCAGTGCTCCCGGATGAAAGTTCGGCGAAGATAATAAGTATAACCGGAGCCGAAAAAACGATAATGGTTAGCGAAAACATCACGCTACGTATATACGTACAGGATGCGTTTAATAACATCATAGCCGGTCAACGCGTCAGATTAAGTGCGCTGCCAACCGCTAACATTACGATAGACGATACGGCTTACACCGATAATAACTGGATTTGCCCCTATATTTCCAGACACCTGTTATCACTTAACCCATTACTGGCTTGCTGCCGTAGATATTCCCGTGG
>NZ_PTRU01000028.1:0-47527 GCF_002965245.1 Escherichia sp. MOD1-EC6021
CGCGGGGTGGAGCAGCCTGGTAGCTCGTCGGGCTCATAACCCGAAGGTCGTCGGTTCAAATCCGGCCCCCGCAACCACTTTCCCTTAGAGTCCTTTTTCAAATATACTGTGAAGACTTCGGCCTTCGTAGTGGGATTTGAAAAAATCCTTCTGGAAAGTGCTCCAGACCGCAGTTGCGGTTATAGGGTTCAGTTATATAAAGCCCCGATTTATCGGGGTTTTTTGTTATCTGACTACAGAATAACTGGGCTTTAGGCCCTTTTTTTATGTCTTGGGGGTGGGCTTGTCCACATTAGAGCAAAAATTAACAGAGATGATTACTGCGCCAGTTGAGGCCCTGGGTTTTGAACTGGTTGGCATCGAGTTTATTCGCGGTCGCACATCCACACTGCGCATCTATATTGATAGTGAAGATGGCATCAATGTTGATGATTGTGCTGATGTGAGCCACCAGGTAAGTGCTGTGCTGGATGTCGAAGATCCCATCACCGTTGCTTATAACCTGGAAGTCTCCTCACCGGGTCTCGATCGCCCACTGTTCACGGCTGAACACTACGCCCGTTTCGTCGGAGAAGAGGTGACTCTGGTTCTCCGTATGGCGGTACAAAACCGTCGTAAATGGCAGGGCGTTATCAAAGCGGTAGACGGTGAAATGATCACAGTTACCGTCGAAGGTAAAGATGAAGTGTTCGCGCTGAGTAATATCCAGAAGGCGAACTTGGTTCCCCACTTTTAATAGTCTGGATGAGGTGAAAAGCCCGCGATGAACAAAGAAATTTTGGCTGTAGTTGAAGCCGTCTCCAATGAAAAGGCGCTGCCTCGCGAGAAAATTTTCGAAGCGTTGGAAAGCGCGCTGGCTACAGCAACCAAGAAAAAATACGAACAAGAGATCGACGTTCGCGTACAAATCGATCGCAAAAGCGGTGATTTTGACACCTTCCGTCGCTGGCTGGTAGTTGATGAAGTCACCCAGCCAACGAAAGAAATCACTCTTGAAGCTGCGCGCTTTGAAGATGAAAGCCTGAATCTGGGCGATTACGTTGAAGATCAGATTGAGTCTGTTACCTTTGACCGTATCACCACCCAGACGGCAAAACAGGTTATTGTGCAGAAAGTGCGTGAAGCCGAACGTGCGATGGTGGTTGATCAGTTCCGTGAACACGAAGGTGAAATCATCACCGGCGTGGTGAAAAAAGTGAACCGCGACAACATCTCTCTGGATCTGGGCAACAACGCTGAAGCCGTGATCCTGCGTGAAGATATGCTGCCGCGTGAAAACTTCCGCCCTGGCGACCGCGTTCGTGGTGTGCTCTATTCCGTTCGCCCGGAAGCGCGTGGCGCACAACTGTTCGTCACCCGTTCCAAGCCGGAAATGCTGATCGAACTGTTCCGCATTGAAGTGCCGGAAATCGGCGAAGAAGTGATTGAAATTAAAGCAGCGGCTCGCGACCCGGGTTCTCGTGCGAAAATCGCGGTGAAAACCAACGATAAACGTATTGATCCGGTAGGTGCTTGCGTAGGTATGCGTGGCGCGCGTGTTCAGGCGGTTTCTACTGAACTGGGCGGCGAACGTATCGATATCGTCCTGTGGGATGATAACCCGGCGCAGTTCGTGATTAACGCAATGGCACCGGCAGACGTTGCTTCTATCGTGGTGGATGAAGATAAACACACCATGGATATCGCCGTTGAAGCCGGTAATCTGGCGCAGGCGATTGGCCGTAATGGTCAGAACGTGCGTCTGGCTTCGCAGCTGAGCGGTTGGGAACTCAACGTGATGACCGTTGACGACCTGCAGGCTAAGCATCAGGCGGAAGCGCACGCAGCGATCGACACCTTCACCAAATATCTCGACATCGACGAAGACTTCGCGACTGTTCTGGTAGAAGAAGGCTTCTCGACGCTGGAAGAACTGGCCTATGTGCCGATGAAAGAGCTGTTGGAAATCGAAGGCCTTGATGAGCCGACCGTTGAAGCACTGCGCGAGCGTGCTAAAAATGCACTGGCCACCATTGCACAGGCCCAGGAAGAAAGCCTCGGTGATAACAAACCGGCTGACGATCTGCTGAACCTTGAAGGGATAGATCGTGATTTGGCATTCAAACTGGCCGCCCGTGGCGTTTGTACGCTGGAAGATCTCGCCGAACAGGGCATTGATGATCTGGCTGATATCGAAGGGTTGACCGACGAAAAAGCCGGAGCACTGATTATGGCTGCCCGTAATATTTGCTGGTTCGGTGACGAAGCGTAATAAACTGTAGCAGGAAGGAACAGCATGACAGATGTAACGATTAAAACGCTGGCCGCAGAGCGACAGACCTCCGTGGAACGCCTGGTACAGCAATTTGCTGATGCAGGTATCCGGAAGTCTGCTGACGACTCTGTGTCCGCACAAGAGAAACAGACTTTGATTGACCACCTGAATCAGAAAAATTCAGGCCCGGACAAATTAACGCTGCAACGTAAAACACGCAGCACCCTTAACATTCCTGGTACCGGTGGAAAAAGCAAATCGGTACAAATCGAAGTCCGCAAGAAACGCACCTTTGTGAAACGCGATCCGCAAGAGGCTGAACGCCTTGCTGCGGAAGAGCAGGCGCAGCGTGAAGCGGAAGAGCAAGCCCGTCGTGAGGCAGAAGAATCGGCCAAACGCGAGGCGCAACAAAAAGCTGAACGTGAGGCCGCAGAACAAGCTAAGCGTGAAGCCGCTGAACAAGCGAAACGTGAAGCTGCGGAAAAAGACAAAGTGAGCAATCAACAAGACGATATGACTAAAAACGCCCAGGCTGAAAAAGCCCGCCGTGAGCAGGAAGCTGCAGAGCTCAAGCGTAAAGCTGAAGAAGAAGCGCGTCGTAAACTCGAAGAAGAAGCACGTCGCGTTGCTGAAGAAGCACGTCGTATGGCGGAAGAAAACAAATGGACTGATAACGCGGAACCGACTGAAGATTCCAGCGATTATCACGTTACTACTTCTCAACATGCTCGCCAGGCAGAAGACGAAAGCGATCGTGAAGTCGAAGGCGGCCGTGGCCGTGGTCGTAACGCGAAAGCAGCGCGTCCGAAGAAAGGCAACAAACACTCTGAATCAAAAGCTGATCGTGAAGAAGCACGCGCAGCAGTACGTGGCGGTAAAGGCGGGAAACGTAAAGGTTCTTCGCTGCAGCAAGGCTTCCAGAAGCCAGCTCAGGCCGTTAACCGTGACGTTGTGATTGGCGAAACCATCACCGTTGGCGAACTGGCGAACAAGATGGCGGTTAAAGGTTCTCAGGTCATCAAAGCGATGATGAAACTGGGCGCAATGGCAACCATCAACCAGGTTATCGATCAGGAAACCGCACAGCTGGTTGCTGAAGAGATGGGCCACAAAGTTATCCTGCGTCGTGAAAACGAGCTGGAAGAAGCGGTAATGAGCGACCGTGACACGGGTGCTGCGGCTGAACCGCGCGCGCCGGTTGTGACCATCATGGGTCACGTTGACCACGGTAAAACCTCTTTGCTGGACTACATTCGTTCAACGAAAGTGGCCTCTGGCGAAGCGGGCGGCATTACCCAGCACATTGGTGCATACCACGTTGAAACTGAAAACGGCATGATCACCTTCCTGGACACCCCGGGGCACGCCGCGTTTACTTCAATGCGTGCACGTGGTGCGCAGGCAACGGACATCGTAGTCCTGGTTGTTGCTGCCGACGACGGCGTAATGCCGCAGACCATCGAAGCAATTCAGCACGCGAAAGCGGCAGGCGTGCCGGTTGTGGTTGCAGTGAACAAGATCGACAAACCAGAAGCCGATCCAGATCGCGTTAAGAACGAACTCTCTCAGTACGGCATCCTGCCGGAAGAGTGGGGCGGTGAAAGCCAGTTCGTACACGTGTCTGCGAAAGCAGGTACCGGTATCGATGAACTGCTGGACGCTATCCTGTTGCAGGCAGAAGTTCTGGAACTGAAAGCGGTACGTAAAGGTATGGCGAGCGGTGCGGTTATCGAATCCTTCCTCGATAAAGGTCGTGGTCCGGTTGCTACTGTTCTGGTACGTGAAGGTACTCTGCACAAGGGCGACATCGTTCTGTGTGGTTTCGAATACGGTCGTGTTCGCGCAATGCGTAACGAAATGGGTCAGGAAGTGCTGGAAGCAGGTCCGTCCATTCCAGTTGAAATCCTTGGCTTGTCCGGTGTTCCGGCTGCGGGTGACGAAGTTACCGTAGTGCGTGACGAGAAGAAAGCTCGTGAAGTTGCACTGTATCGTCAGGGCAAATTCCGTGAAGTTAAACTGGCACGTCAGCAGAAATCGAAACTCGAGAACATGTTTGCCAACATGACTGAAGGCGAAGTTCACGAAGTGAACATCGTTCTGAAGGCAGACGTTCAGGGTTCCGTGGAAGCGATCTCCGACTCCTTGCTGAAACTGTCTACTGACGAAGTTAAAGTGAAGATCATCGGTTCTGGCGTAGGTGGTATCACCGAAACCGACGCTACCCTGGCTGCGGCGTCCAACGCCATCCTGGTTGGCTTCAACGTACGTGCTGATGCCTCTGCACGTAAAGTGATTGAAGCGGAAAGCCTGGATCTGCGTTACTACTCCGTCATCTATAACCTGATCGACGAAGTGAAAGCGGCGATGAGCGGTATGCTGTCTCCGGAACTGAAACAGCAGATTATCGGTCTGGCGGAAGTTCGTGATGTGTTCAAATCACCGAAATTTGGTGCCATCGCAGGTTGTATGGTTACTGAAGGTGTGGTTAAACGTCACAATCCGATCCGCGTTCTGCGCGACAACGTGGTTATCTACGAAGGCGAGCTGGAGTCCCTGCGCCGCTTCAAAGATGACGTTAACGAAGTCCGTAACGGTATGGAATGTGGTATCGGCGTTAAGAACTACAACGACGTCCGCACTGGCGATGTGATCGAAGTATTCGAAATCATCGAGATCCAACGTACCATCGCTTAAGGTTTTTAGGGTTCTATGCGGGATAAGGCGTTTACGCTGCATCCGGCATGGATTGCCTGATGCGACGCTGGCGCGTCTTATCAGGCCTACGTGAACAGCCCTTCCACCTGAAATTAATTTTAAAAAGGGGCTAACAGCCCCTTTTTTGTCAGGAGAATTTATTATGGCGAAAGAATTTGGTCGCCCGCAGCGCGTAGCGCAGGAAATGCAAAAAGAGATCGCTCTCATCCTGCAACGCGAAATTAAAGATCCTCGTCTGGGCATGATGACCACCGTTTCCGGTGTCGAAATGTCTCGCGACCTGGCGTATGCAAAAGTATATGTGACGTTCCTTAACGACAAAGATGAAGACGCGGTTAAAGCGGGCATCAAAGCGTTGCAGGAAGCCTCTGGTTTCATCCGCAGCCTGCTGGGGAAAGCGATGCGCCTGCGTATCGTGCCGGAACTGACCTTCTTCTACGACAACTCGCTGGTTGAAGGGATGCGTATGTCAAACCTGGTGACCAGCGTGGTCAAACATGACGAAGAACGTCGTGTTAACCCGGACGACAGCAAGGAGGACTAATGAGTCGTCCTCGTCGTCGCGGTCGCGACATTAACGGCGTTTTGTTGCTGGATAAACCGCAGGGTATGTCCAGCAACGATGCACTGCAAAAAGTGAAACGGATTTATAACGCTAATCGTGCCGGGCATACCGGTGCGCTGGACCCGCTGGCGACCGGCATGTTGCCGATTTGCCTCGGAGAAGCGACGAAGTTTTCCCAGTATCTGCTGGACTCCGACAAACGCTATCGGGTGATTGCGCGTCTTGGACAGCGTACTGATACTTCTGACGCTGACGGACAAATCGTTGAAGAACGTCCGGTAACCTTTAGTGCAGAGCAACTGGCGGCGGCACTGGATACTTTCCGTGGTGATATCGAACAGATCCCTTCGATGTATTCAGCACTGAAATACCAGGGCAAAAAACTGTACGAATATGCGCGTCAGGGAATTGAAGTCCCGCGTGAAGCACGCCCGATTACCGTTTATGAATTGCTGTTTATTCGCCACGAAGGCAATGAACTGGAGCTGGAAATTCACTGCTCAAAAGGCACCTATATCCGCACTATCATTGACGATCTCGGCGAAAAACTCGGCTGTGGCGCGCATGTTATTTACCTGCGTCGTCTGGCTGTAAGTAAATATCCGGTTGAACGGATGGTGACTCTGGAACATCTGCGTGAACGGGTTGAGCAAGCCGAGCAGCAGGATATTCCGGCAGCGGAGTTACTTGATCCATTACTGATGCCAATGGACAGTCCAGCTTCGGACTATCCGGTGGTGAATCTTCCGTTAACGTCTTCTGTTTACTTCAAAAATGGTAACCCGGTTCGTACATCCGGTGCGCCGCTGGAAGGACTGGTTCGCGTTACAGAAGGTGAGAACGGCAAGTTTATCGGTATGGGCGAAATTGACGATGAAGGCCGCGTTGCGCCTCGTCGCCTGGTGGTTGAATACCCGGCGTAATGTTAACCGTCTTGCGATAACAAGTCGCTACGAGTAGAATACTGCCGCTTAACGTCGCGTAAATTGTTTAACACTTTTCGTAACGTACACTGGGATCGCTGAATTAGAGATCGGCGTCCTTTCATTCTATATACTTTGGAGTTTTAAAATGTCTCTAAGTACTGAAGCAACAGCTAAAATCGTTTCTGAGTTTGGCCGTGACGCAAACGACACCGGTTCTACCGAAGTTCAGGTAGCACTGCTGACTGCACAGATCAACCACCTGCAGGGCCACTTTGCAGAGCACAAAAAAGATCACCACAGCCGTCGTGGTCTGCTGCGCATGGTTTCTCAGCGTCGTAAACTGCTCGACTACCTGAAACGTAAAGACGTAGCACGTTACACCCAGCTCATCGAGCGCCTGGGTCTGCGTCGCTAATTCTTGCGAGTTTCAGAAAAGGGGCCTGAGTGGCCCCTTTTTTCAAACTGACGGCAGCAATTCACTGGAAACTAATGTATTGTTGCTATGAATGATCTTCCGTTGCAGAGGTTCGCGCGGCTAATGAGAGGCTTTACCCACATTGGGCTGGGTTAGGGTTGTCATTAGTCGCGAGGATGCGCAGAAGATCGGGTATTAACACCAGTGCCGTAAGGTGCTGTCTAAGAAAGAGAAAGGATATTACATTGCTTAATCCGATCGTTCGTAAATTCCAGTACGGCCAACACACCGTTACTCTGGAAACAGGCATGATGGCGCGTCAAGCCACTGCCGCTGTTATGGTTAGCATGGATGACACCGCGGTATTCGTTACCGTTGTTGGTCAGAAAAAAGCCAAACCAGGTCAGGACTTCTTCCCGCTGACCGTTAACTATCAGGAGCGTACCTACGCTGCTGGTCGTATCCCGGGTAGCTTCTTCCGTCGTGAAGGCCGCCCAAGCGAAGGCGAAACGCTGATCGCGCGTCTGATTGACCGCCCGATTCGCCCGCTGTTTCCGGAAGGTTTCGTCAACGAAGTTCAGGTTATCGCCACCGTGGTTTCTGTTAACCCGCAGGTTAACCCGGATATCGTTGCGATGATTGGTGCTTCCGCAGCACTTTCTCTGTCTGGTATTCCGTTCAATGGTCCGATTGGTGCTGCCCGCGTAGGTTACATCAATGACCAGTACGTACTGAACCCGACTCAGGACGAACTGAAAGAGAGCAAACTGGATCTGGTTGTTGCCGGTACAGAAGCTGCCGTGCTGATGGTTGAATCTGAAGCTGAACTGCTGAGCGAAGACCAAATGCTGGGCGCAGTGGTGTTCGGTCATGAACAACAGCAAGTTGTTATTCAGAACATCAATGAACTGGTGAAAGAAGCCGGTAAACCGCGTTGGGATTGGCAGCCGGAGCCGGTAAACGAAGCGCTGAACGCGCGCGTTGCTGCGCTGGCTGAAGCTCGTCTGAGCGATGCTTATCGCATCACCGACAAACAAGAGCGTTATGCGCAGGTTGATGTCATCAAATCTGAAACCATCGCGACGCTGCTTGCTGAAGACGAAACCCTGGACGAAAACGAACTGGGTGAAATTCTGCACGCTATCGAGAAAAATGTTGTTCGTAGCCGCGTACTGGCAGGCGAACCGCGTATCGACGGTCGTGAAAAAGATATGATCCGTGGTCTGGATGTACGTACTGGCGTGCTGCCGCGTACTCACGGTTCTGCACTATTCACCCGTGGTGAAACTCAGGCGCTGGTTACCGCAACGCTGGGTACTGCACGTGACGCGCAGGTTCTTGATGAACTGATGGGCGAACGTACTGACACCTTCCTGTTCCACTACAACTTCCCTCCGTATTCCGTAGGTGAAACTGGCATGGTCGGTTCTCCGAAGCGTCGTGAAATTGGTCACGGTCGTCTGGCGAAGCGCGGCGTGCTGGCAGTAATGCCGGATATGGACAAATTCCCGTACACCGTACGTGTAGTGTCTGAAATTACCGAATCCAACGGTTCTTCTTCTATGGCTTCCGTGTGCGGTGCGTCTCTGGCGCTGATGGACGCAGGTGTGCCAATCAAAGCTGCTGTTGCGGGTATCGCAATGGGTCTGGTGAAAGAAGGCGACAACTACGTTGTACTGTCTGACATTTTGGGCGACGAAGATCACCTGGGCGATATGGACTTCAAAGTTGCGGGTTCCCGCGACGGTATCTCTGCACTGCAGATGGATATCAAAATTGAAGGTATCACCAAAGAGATCATGCAGGTTGCGCTGAATCAAGCTAAAGGTGCGCGTCTGCATATCCTGGGCGTCATGGAGCAGGCGATCAACGCGCCGCGTGGTGATATCTCTGAGTTTGCACCGCGTATCCATACCATCAAGATCAATCCGGACAAGATCAAAGACGTTATCGGTAAAGGCGGTTCTGTTATCCGTGCCCTGACCGAAGAAACTGGCACCACCATCGAAATCGAAGATGACGGTACTGTGAAGATCGCAGCGACCGACGGCGAGAAAGCGAAACACGCTATTCGTCGTATCGAAGAAATCACCGCAGAAATCGAAGTGGGTCGCGTCTACAATGGTAAAGTGACCCGTATCGTTGACTTTGGCGCGTTTGTTGCCATCGGCGGCGGTAAAGAAGGTCTGGTCCACATCTCTCAAATCGCCGACAAGCGTGTTGAGAAAGTGACCGACTACCTGCAGATGGGTCAGGAAGTACCGGTGAAAGTTCTGGAAGTCGATCGCCAGGGCCGTATCCGTCTGAGCATTAAAGAAGCGACTGAGCAGTCTCAACCTGCTGCAGCACCGGAAGCTCCGGCTGCTGAACAGGGCGAGTAAGGTTGCCATTTGCCCTCCGCTGCGGCGGGGGGCTTTTAACCGGGCAGGACGCCTTGTTAGCAACCGGGAACAGGACGTTCATTCAACCGTGGTCTTCGGGAGTGGGAAATGAAGCCTTTTTTGCGCTGGTGTTTCGTTGCGACAGCACTTACGCTTGCAGGATGCAGTAATACTTCCTGGCGTAAAAGTGAAGTCCTCGCGGTACCATTGCAACCGACTTTACAGCAGGAAGTGATTCTGGCACGTATGGAACAAATCCTTGCCAGTCGGGCTTTAACCGATGACGAACGCGCACAGCTTTTATATGAGCGCGGAGTGTTGTATGATAGTCTCGGTCTGAGGGCATTAGCGCGTAACGATTTTTCGCAAGCGCTGGCAATCCGACCGGATATGCCTGAAGTATTCAATTACTTAGGCATATATTTAACGCAGGCAGGCAATTTTGATGCTGCCTATGAAGCGTTTGATTCTGTACTTGAGCTTGATCCAACTTACAACTACGCGCACTTGAATCGCGGGATCGCATTATATTACGGCGGTCGTGACAAGTTAGCGCAAGATGATCTGCTGGCGTTTTATCAAGACGATCCCAATGATCCTTTCCGTAGTCTGTGGCTTTATCTCGCCGAGCAGAAGCTCGATGAGAAGCAGGCTAAAGAAGTGTTAAAACAGCACTTCGAAAAATCGGATAAGGAACAGTGGGGATGGAACATTGTCGAGTTCTACCTGGGCAACATTAGCGAACAAACGTTAATGGAAAGGCTCAAGGCGGACGCAACGGATAACACCTCGCTCGCTGAGCATCTCAGTGAAACCAACTTCTATTTAGGTAAGTACTACCTAAGTCTGGGGGATTTGGACAGCGCCACGGCACTGTTCAAACTGGCGGTTGCCAACAACGTTCATAACTTTGTTGAGCACCGATACGCATTGTTGGAATTATCGCTCCTGGGCCAGGACCAAGATGACCTGGCAGAATCGGACCAGCAATAGCTGACGTACACATCAGCCCGTAATCTTTTTTGATTGCCATCACCTTAACGGGTGAGGGCGTTGTTGTTCGTTAATACACCTACTTTGAGCCGGTTCACACTTTTCAATGAAAATTGCTGATCAATTTCATGATGAGTTATGTAGACTGGCCGCCATTAATTTTGAGGCACACGTACTACATGGCTGAATTCGAAACCACTTTTGCAGATCTGGGCCTGAAGGCTCCTATCCTTGAAGCCCTTAACGATCTGGGTTACGAAAAACCATCTCCAATTCAGGCAGAGTGTATTCCACATCTGCTGAATGGCCGCGACGTTCTGGGTATGGCCCAGACGGGGAGCGGAAAAACGGCAGCATTCTCTTTACCTCTGCTGCAAAATCTTGATCCTGAGCTGAAAGCACCACAGATTCTGGTGCTGGCACCGACCCGCGAACTGGCGGTACAGGTTGCTGAGGCAATGACGGATTTCTCTAAACACATGCGCGGCGTAAACGTGGTTGCCCTGTACGGCGGCCAGCGTTATGACGTGCAATTACGCGCCCTGCGTCAGGGGCCGCAGATCGTTGTCGGTACTCCAGGCCGTCTGCTGGACCACCTGAAACGTGGCACTCTGGACCTCTCTAAACTGAGCGGTCTGGTTCTGGATGAAGCTGACGAAATGCTGCGCATGGGCTTCATCGAAGACGTTGAAACCATTATGGCGCAGATCCCGGAAGGTCATCAGACCGCTCTGTTCTCTGCAACTATGCCGGAAGCGATTCGTCGCATTACCCGCCGCTTTATGAAAGAGCCGCAGGAAGTACGCATTCAGTCCAGCGTGACTACCCGTCCTGACATCAGCCAGAGCTACTGGACTGTGTGGGGGATGCGTAAAAACGAAGCGCTGGTACGTTTCCTGGAAGCGGAAGATTTTGATGCGGCGATTATCTTCGTTCGTACCAAAAACGCGACTTTGGAAGTGGCAGAAGCTCTTGAGCGTAACGGCTACAACAGCGCTGCACTGAACGGTGACATGAACCAGGCGCTGCGTGAGCAGACGCTGGAACGCCTGAAAGATGGTCGTCTGGATATCCTGATTGCGACCGACGTTGCGGCCCGTGGCCTGGACGTTGAGCGTATCAGCCTGGTAGTTAACTACGATATCCCGATGGATTCTGAGTCTTACGTTCACCGTATTGGTCGTACCGGCCGTGCGGGGCGTGCTGGTCGTGCGCTGCTGTTCGTTGAGAACCGCGAGCGTCGTCTGCTGCGCAACATTGAACGCACTATGAAGCTGACCATTCCGGAAGTAGAACTGCCGAACGCAGAGCTGCTGGGCAAACGCCGTCTGGAAAAATTCGCCGCTAAAGTACAGCAGCAGCTGGAAAGCAGCGATCTGGATCAATACCGTGCACTGCTGAGCAAAATTCAGCCGACGGCAGAAGGTGAAGAGCTGGATCTCGAAACTCTGGCAGCCGCACTGCTGAAAATGGCACAGGGTGAACGTACTCTAATTGTTCCGCCAGATGCGCCGATGCGTCCGAAACGTGAATTCCGTGACCGTGATGACCGTGGTCCGCGCGATCGTAACGACCGTGGCCCACGTGGCGACCGTGAAGATCGTCCGCGTCGTGAACGTCGTGATGTTGGCGATATGCAGCTGTACCGTATTGAAGTGGGCCGCGATGATGGTGTTGAAGTTCGTCATATCGTTGGCGCGATTGCTAACGAAGGTGACATCAGCAGCCGTTACATCGGTAACATCAAGCTGTTTGCTTCTCACTCCACCATCGAACTGCCGAAAGGTATGCCGGGTGAAGTGCTGCAACACTTTACGCGTACTCGCATTCTCAACAAGCCGATGAACATGCAGTTGCTGGGCGATGCACAGCCGCATACTGGTGGTGAGCGTCGTGGTGGTGGTCGTGGTTTCGGTGGCGAACGTCGTGAAGGCGGTCGTAACTTCAGCGGTGAACGCCGTGAAGGTGGTCGTGGTGATGGTCGTCGTTTTAGCGGCGAACGTCGTGAAGGCCGCGCACCGCGTCGTGATGACTCTACTGGTCGTCGTCGTTTCGGTGGTGATGCGTAATCAACGCTGAACAGCGAACACAATCTGTAAAATAATATATACAGCCCCGATTTTAACCATCGGGGCTTTTTTTCTGTCTTTTGTACTCGTGTACTGGTACAGTGCAATGCATAACAACGCAGTCGCACTATTTTTCACTGGAGAGAAGCCCTCATGGCAACACTAACCACCACCCAAACGTCACCGTCGCTACTTGGCGGCGTGGTGATTATCGGCGGCACCATTATTGGCGCAGGGATGTTTTCTCTGCCAGTGGTCATGTCCGGTGCGTGGTTCTTCTGGTCAATGGCGGCGCTGATCTTTACCTGGTTTTGTATGCTGCATTCCGGCTTGATGATTCTGGAAGCTAACCTGAATTATCGAATTGGCTCGAGCTTTGACACCATCACCAAAGACTTGCTGGGCAAAGGCTGGAACGTGGTCAACGGCATTTCCATTGCCTTTGTGCTCTATATCCTGACCTATGCCTATATTTCTGCCAGCGGTTCGATTCTGCATCACACCTTCGCGGAGATGTCGCTGAATGTTCCGGCACGAGCTGCAGGTTTTGGTTTTGCGCTACTGGTGGCGTTTGTGGTGTGGTTGAGCACCAAAGCCGTAAGCCGGATGACGGCGATTGTGCTGGGGGCGAAAGTTATTACCTTCTTCCTCACTTTCGGCAGTTTGCTGGGGCATGTGCAGCCTGCGACATTGTTTAACGTCGCGGAAAGCAATGCGTCTTATGCACCGTATCTGTTGATGACCCTACCGTTCTGTCTGGCCTCATTTGGTTATCACGGTAACGTGCCGAGCCTGATGAAGTATTACGGCAAAGATCCGAAAACTATCGTGAAATGCCTGGTCTACGGTACGCTGATGGCGCTGGCGCTGTATACCATCTGGTTGCTGGCGACGATGGGCAACATCCCTCGTCCGGAGTTTATCGGAATCGCCGAGAAGGGCGGTAATATTGATGTGCTGGTACAGGCATTAAGCGGTGTATTGAACAGCCGTAGCCTGGACCTTCTGCTGGTCGTGTTCTCAAACTTTGCAGTGGCGAGTTCGTTCCTCGGTGTAACGCTGGGTTTGTTTGACTATCTGGCAGATCTGTTTGGTTTCGATGACTCAGCTGTGGGCCGCTTGAAAACGGCACTGTTGACCTTTGCACCGCCTGTCGTGGGTGGCCTGCTGTTCCCGAACGGATTCCTGTACGCCATTGGTTATGCTGGCTTAGCGGCTACCATCTGGGCTGCAATTGTTCCGGCGCTGTTGGCCCGCGCATCGCGTAAACGCTTTGGCAGCCCGAAATTCCGTGTCTGGGGCGGCAAGCCGATGATTGCACTGATTCTGGTGTTTGGTGTTGGCAACGCACTGGTGCATATTTTATCGAGCTTTAATTTGCTGCCGGTGTATCAGTAATTAGCGGTGCCTTATCCGACATTTCTGCTGCCTACACAATGCCTGATGTGCTTCGCTTATCAGGCCTACGTAGGACAGCGTTGCCAGCTCGGATAAGGCTTCCCACGTTAAAACACACTATCCCAGTAACTCTTCCTTAACATTCATCGCCAGCTCAAACGAATGCAGGCGCGCCTGGTGATCGAAAATCTGCCCGTTAACCATAATCTCATCCGCGTCGGTTTCGCGCAGGATCGACTGCAAACCATGACGCACTTTCGCTTTATCACCCACCAGCGACATACTCAGCGCCTGCTGCACGCCATACTGCTCAGACGGTGACCAGAACTGATCCATATTTTGAATCGGTGGCGGCAGTTGCCCGGTTTCACCGCGGCGCAGCTTCACAAAGGCTTGCTGCATCGAGGTAAACAGGAATTCGGCGTCGCGGTTGCTGTCGGCGGCGATAATATTGATGCACACCATCGCGTACGGTTTCTCCAGCCGCGCTGACGGTTTGAAGTTACTGCGATAAAGATGCAGCGCCTGGAATAGCATATCCGGTGCGAAGTGTGAGGCAAACGCGAACGGCAGACCAAGCTGCGCCGCCAGTTGTGCACTGTAAAGACTGGAGCCTAATAACCACACGGGGATTTTCTCGCCATAGCCTGGTACCGGGCGCACATGCGGATTGGGATCGCGGGCGTCAAACCAGTCCACCAGCTCCGCGACATCGCGGGGGAAATTATCAATATCGCCGCTCATATGACGACGTAGAGCCATCATGGTTCGCTGGTCACTACCCGGAGCACGGCCCAGCCCCAAATCGATTCGCCCCGGATAGAGCGTATTGAGCGTGCCGAACTGTTCGGCGATCACCAACGGTGAGTGGTTTGGTAACATCACGCCGCCAGACCCCAGATGCAGCGTAGTGGTATTCGCCGCCAGATAGCCAATCAAAACTGATGTTGCAGCACTGGCAATACCGGTCATATTGTGGTGTTCTGCCAGCCAGTAGCGATGATAGCCGTGCTTTTCAGCCAGACGGGCGAGATCGAGAGAGTGGGAGAACGCTTCTCGCGCTGAAGAGCCTTCGGGAATGGGGGCCAGATCGAGTAGCGAAAACGCAATGGTTTTATCAGTCATAACAGCTCACTTTGTTACCGATTAATCTTTAATACTGCATTAAAGAGTAGTTAAAGTTGTTAACAAAGTGAGCTATTTGCTTAGGCTTGCAGTTCCAGCCCAGCCAGCCGTCTCCAGTAGCCGTTACAGTCGCTGTTTGCCGTCAACGGGAGTGGTGCAGCACCATTTTCATTAGCGCGGAAGGCGTCGAGCATAGCGAAAGTGTCAGTACCCTGCGGTGACAGGCGGACCACATCAACCAGCCCCTGCATGGATGCCAGCTCGTTACCGAGGTTGTACACGTAGCCGCTCATGGTCTGAATGCCATTGAGCACAAACACTTGTTGGTTTTCCTGCGACAGCACGTTGCGCCCGTTCGGATACTTAATGCAGCAGGTTTCACACTCATCTTTCGGGCGGTCTTCCGAACGCGCGGTAAAGCAGCGGGCGGAGTAGGCCAGCGGCAGATGACCGTAGCTCAAGACTTCCACTTCAAACTGGTTACGAATGCCCAGCTCATCGCACTGATTAAGCAGATTCACCAGCCAGTCGCGGGAAAGCTCCACCGGCATACACCAGCGCATCATGCCCTGTTTGAGCAATATTTTCAGCGTCACCGCGTTGTAGCAGTTCAGCGCGTGTCCGGCGACGAACGGCAGTTTGCGCTCAGCGCACATATTCACCACGCCGAGATCGCTGGCTTCAATCAGAAACTCACCGTTCTCAACATAGCGTTTCAGTTCGCCCAGTTCGGAGGATGCCTGTACCAGCGCCAGCGTGGAGAGCACAATCTGCTTGCCACTTCCGGCGAGCGATTTTGCCATCTCCAGCCAGTCGCCAACTTTGGTTGCCCGGCGTTTGCTACAGACCGCTTCACCGAGATAAATCACGTCTGCGCTGCTGGCGGCGGCCTGCTGATAAAAATCTTCCAGCGTCTCTTTTGGCCAGTACCACAGCACCGGCCCTAAGGAATATTTCATTACTTTTCTCACTGCCATTTACGGTGATACGCGCCAAGAGTGGTTTGTGTGCCTTCGGACATCGACCCGAGCGTCTCCATCCACGCGCTTTGCGGCACGAAGTTTTGCGGATCGGCCTTACAACGGTCGATAGCCTGACGCCAGACTTTCGCTACCTGGCTGACATACGCAGGGCTACGCTGGCGGCCTTCAATTTTCACCGAAGCGATATTCGCCGCCATTAACTCCGGCAGTAGCTCAAGGGTATTGAGACTGGTTGGTTCTTCCAGCGCATGATAGCGCTCGCCGTCCACCAGATAACGCCCTTTACACAGCGTCGGATAACCTGCGTTTTCGCCGTCCTGATAACGGTCGATCAGCACTTCGTTCAGGCGGGATTCCAGCCCCTGCGGCGTTTGCTGCCAGCGCACGAAACGGGCCGGAGAACATGCCCCCACGGTGTTGGGCGACTCACCCGTCAGATACGACGACAGATAGCAACGACCTTCCGACATAATGCACAGACTGCCGAAAGCGAACACTTCCAGCGGTACAGGCGTGACCCGCGCCAGTTGTTTCACCTGATGAATCGATAACACGCGCGGCAGCACCACGCGGGCAACGTCAAAATGGCGATGATAAAAGTGAATCGCCTCTTCATTGGTCGCCGAAGCCTGCACTGACACATGACGCTCAATATGCGGGTAACGCTCGGCGGCGTACTCCAGCATGGCGAGGTCGGCGAGAATCAGCGCGTCGGCACCCAGCTGCGCCGCCATATCCACGGCGCGCTGCCAGCGGGCGTAACCGTCCGGATGCGCAAAAGTGTTAATCGCGATGTGAAGTTTGCGGCGATGTTGATGGACAAAACTCACCGCTTCCTGCAATTTTTTCTCGGTAAAGTTAAGGCCGGCGAAGTGACGGGCATTGGTATCATCTTTTAGCCCGATATAAACAGCATCTGCGCCGTTTTCGATGGCCGCCTTAAGCGCCGGGAGATTTCCGGCAGGGCAGAGCAGCTCCATAATTTTTCCTGAAGGGTGCGCTATCAAAGCGCAAAAATGTTAACGAACTGGGATTTTAGTTAACCTTGCAGCGACAATTTTTGATTTAAGGCAGTTAAAGTTGTATTGGTGGTAGCAGCAATTTCATATGGAATTGTTGATTTATACCGCTATGTTATTTTTCTGATATGGCAAAATAGGATGATTGTTGAAACAGGGAGTAAAACTCGTGTTGGATAAACTGCGTTCCCGTATTGTGCATTTGGGGCCATCTCTGTTGAGTGTACCGGTAAAACTGACGCCATTTGCGCTAAAACGCCAGGTTCTTGAGCAGGTCTTAAGCTGGCAATTCCGCCAGGCGCTGGATGATGGCGAGCTGGAGTTTCTTGAAGGGCGCTGGTTAAGTATTCATGTGCGTGATATTGACCTGCAATGGTTTACCTCGGTGGTGAATGGCAAACTGGTCGTTAGCCAGAACGCGCAAGCTGATGTGAGTTTTAGTGCCGACGCCAGCGATCTGCTGATGATTGCGGCGCGTAAACAAGATCCGGATACGCTCTTCTTCCAGCGTCGGCTGGTGATTGAAGGCGATACGGAGCTGGGGCTGTATGTGAAAAACCTGATGGACGCCATTGAACTGGAGCAAATGCCGAAAGCCTTACGCATGATGCTGCTGCAACTGGCGGATTTTGTTGAGGCGGGAATGAAAACCGCGCCTGAAACCAAACAGACATCGGTAGGTGAACCATGCTAATTCGAGTAGAAATTCCCATTGATGCGCCGGGTATTGATGCCCTGCTGCGTCGTTCATTCGAAAGCGATGCGGAAGCGAAGCTGGTTCACGATCTGCGTGAAGATGGCTTTCTGACGCTGGGGCTGGTGGCGACAGATGACGAAGGTCAGGTCATTGGCTATGTGGCATTTAGTCCGGTTGATGTGCAGGGCGAAGACCTGCAATGGGTCGGCATGGCACCGCTGGCGGTAGATGAAAAATACCGTGGACAGGGGCTGGCACGCCAACTGGTCTATGAAGGACTCGATTCGCTTAATGAGTTCGGCTATGCCGCAGTGGTGACGCTGGGCGATCCGGCGCTGTACAGTCGTTTCGGCTTTGAACTGGCGGCGCATCACGATCTGCGTTGTCGTTGGCCGGGCACTGAAAGCGCCTTCCAGGTACATCGTTTAGCGGATGATGCGCTGAACGGCGTAACCGGTCTGGTTGAGTATCACGAACACTTCAATCGCTTTTAATCTCCGGGGTTTGCAGGCTGCTCAACAGTTCTGCAAACCCTGAGCCTTCCGCTACCAGACGCTCTTTTTGCCGTTTGGTCAGTTGCTTGATGCGATATTCCATCCGTAACGCCAGCGAGCGGTCGCCCACTGGCGCGGAAAACGCCAGCGTCAGTTCTCCTTTCCCGCGCAGTGCTTTCGCCCCTTTTCCGCTTTGGTGCTGCTGATAGCGGCGTTCAACATCCGTAGTGATCCCGGTATAAAGCTTATTGTCGGCGGTACGGATCAAGTAAAGAAACCAGGGTGTCATCGTCTGCGTCACATGTTAAGGTCAGGCCCACAGTATAAAAGAGAACAGCTATGGAAACACTCACCGCCATCAGCCGTTGGCTGGCAAAACAACATGTTGTCACCTTGTGTGTGCAGCAGGAAGGGGAACTGTGGTGCGCCAATGCCTTTTATCTTTTTGATGCGCAGAAAGTTGCCTTCTACATTTTGACGGAGGAAAAAACGCGTCACGCGCAGATGAGTGGGCCGCAGGCGTCAGTTGCCGGAACGGTAAACGGTCAGCCGAAAACGGTAGCGTTAATTCGCGGCGTGCAGTTTAAAGGTGAGATCCGCAGACTGGAAGGTGAGGAAAGCGACCTTGCGCGCAAGGCGTATAATCGTCGCTTTCCGGTTGCCAGAATGCTGTCGGCGCCGGTGTGGGAAATCCGGCTTGATGAAATCAAATTCACTGACAACACGCTGGGCTTTGGTAAAAAAATGATTTGGCTACGTAGCTCAGGCACCGAGCAGGCGTAACGCCTCGCGGTTAAACGCGGGCAAATCGTCCGGTGTCCGACTGGTAACCAACTGATCTTTATCGACCACCACTTCCTGATCGTAAAATTCCGCGCCCGCGTTTTTAACATCAATCACAATCGGTTTAACCGCGGTCAGTTTGCGTCCCCGAATCACATCGGCGCTGATCAGCAGCTGCGGACCGTGGCAAATGGCAAACACCGGTTTGCCGCTATTCACAAAATCACGGGTAAAGGTGACAAAACGGTTGTCGCCACGCAGATAATCCGGTGAATGGCCGCCCGGTAGCAGCAGGGCATCAAACTCCGCTGGCGTCACTTCATCGATGGATTTATCGATGGTCACGCTGGCTTCTCCTTTTTTCCCTTTCACCGTTTTACCCGCTTGTTTTTCAATGGTAATCACTTCGTGTCCGGCTTTACGGAACTCGTCTGCGGGTGAAGTAAATTCTGAATCCTCAAATTCATCAGTGATTAAAACGGCAATTTTCTTACTCATGCTTCCTCCGCGTTGTTGCATTGGATGAGGCGAATTTCTCACAATCGGGGATAATTACCTCATGGTCTATTAAGCCTGGTGCATGAGCCGGGGAGCGCAAGGCAGACAATTCTGTAAAGGAGCGAAGATGAGTCAGGTACTGATTACAGGCGCAACGGGGCTGGTGGGCGGTCACCTGCTGCGGATGTTGATTAACGAACCGAAAGTTAACGCTATTGCTGCACCGACGCGACGTCCGTTGGGAGATATGCCAGGAGTGTTCAATCCCCATGATCCGCAACTGACCGACGCGCTGGCACAGGTCACCGATCCCATCGACATTGTGTTTTGTTGTCTCGGCACCACGCGGCGGGAAGCGGGGAGCAAAGAAGCGTTTATTCATGCCGATTACACACTGGTAGTGGATACCGCATTAACCGGGCGGCGACTGGGTGCTCAGCATATGCTGGTAGTCAGTGCTATGGGGGCCAATCCCCACTCGCCGTTTTTCTATAACCGCGTCAAAGGGGAGATGGAAGAAGCGTTAATCGCCCAGAACTGGCCGAAACTGACCATTGCCCGTCCGTCGATGTTGCTGGGCGATCGCAGCAAGCAGCGGATGAACGAAACGCTTTTTGCACCGTTGTTTCGTCTGCTACCGGGTAACTGGAAATCCATTGATGCGCGAGACGTGGCGCGGGTCATGCTGGCAGAGGCGATGCGGCCTGAGCATGAAGGTGTGACTATTTTAAGCTCTTCAGAATTACGCAAAAGAGCTGAATAATTATTCCCAAGAATTGATAGTGAGCGTAATATTCACGCGCTCAATTATCATGACTAATTCCTGGGGAATGCTATGACTGGTCAGTCTTCATCTCAGGCGGCAACGCCCATTCAGTGGTGGAAACCCGCGCTTTTCTTTCTCGTTGTCATTGCCGGACTTTGGTATGTGAAATGGCAACCTTACTACGGTAAAGCCTTTACTGCCGCCGAAACTCACAGTATCGGTAAATCTATCCTTGCGCAGGCGGATGCTAATCCGTGGCAGGCGGCGTTGGATTACGCGATGGTCTATTTCCTCGCGGTTTGGAAAGCGGCGGTGCTGGGAGTGATCCTCGGGTCGTTGATTCAGGTGCTGATCCCGCGTGACTGGTTATTGCGTACGCTTGGGCAATCGCGCTTTCGCGGCACGCTGCTGGGAACGCTGTTTTCGCTGCCGGGCATGATGTGTACCTGCTGTGCGGCTCCGGTCGCGGCGGGAATGCGTCGCCAACAGGTGTCGATGGGCGGTGCGCTGGCATTCTGGATGGGGAATCCGTTGTTAAACCCGGCGACGCTGGTGTTTATGGGGTTTGTCCTCGGCTGGGGCTTTGCCGCGATTCGTCTGGTGGCGGGGCTGGTGATGGTGTTGCTGATTGCGACGCTGGTGCAAAAATGGGTGCGTGAAACACCGCAAACACAGGCACCGGTCGAAATTGACATGCCGGAAGTGCAGGGCGGATTTTTTAGCCGCTGGGGCAGGGCGCTATGGACGCTTTTCTGGAGTACGATCCCGGTATATATCCTTGCCGTACTGGCGTTGGGTGCCGCTCGCGTCTGGTTATTCCCCCATGCCGATGGTGCTGTCGATGACAGCCTGATGTGGGTGATTGCGATGGCGGTAGCGGGATGCTTGTTTGTCATTCCCACGGCAGCAGAAATTCCGATTGTACAAACGATGATGCTGGCAGGTATGGGAACCGCTCCGGCGCTGGCATTGTTGATGACGCTTCCTGCTGTAAGTTTGCCGTCGCTGATAATGTTGCGTAAAGCGTTCCCGGCGAAAGCCTTATGGCTGACGGGTGCGATGGTGGCGGTGTCTGGTGTGATTGTCGGCGGGCTGGCGCTGTTGTTCTGATTTGAGGGAAAACATGTCGGATGCGGCGTAAACGCCTTATCCGACCTACGGTTTGCATCGTTGCAGGCCTGATAAGACGCGGCAAGCGTCGCATCAGGCAACGGCAGTCGGATGCGGCGCAGGCGCCTTATTCGACCTACGGTTTGTGTCGTGTAGGCCTGATAAGACGCGGCAAGCGTCGCATCAGGCATTACAAGGTGCTGCTATTTAATAAACGTAAACGCTGTGGTTACACGTTTTACGCCGCTCACCCGACTGGCAATATCTGCCGCCGCTTTCGCTTCACGTTCAGTCACCAGCCCCATCAGGAACACTTCACCGTTTTCGGTGGTCACTTTCACGTTGGAGGATTTCACCAGATCGCTGGTTAACAGCTGCGAACGCACTTTGGTGGTGATCCACGTATCGTTAGACGCTTCGCCCAGACCAATCGGCTGGCCCTGACGAATCTCGTTATACACTTCGTTGGCACCGTCTACGCCCATAGCAATCTGTTTGGCGCGAGCCGAAAGTTCAGCGTTTGGTGACTGCCCAACCAGCAGCACTTTGCCCTGATAGGCCGTTACATTAATGCGAGCTTCTTTCTTGATTTGTTCGTCTTTCGACAATGCGCTGTTCACGCGCACTTCCAGGGTTCCATCGTCCACCTGGGTGCCGACACTGCGTGGGTCAGTTGCGGCTTTTGTACCCACAGCCGCGGTGCCCACTACGGCGGCAGCAACGCAACCTTGCAACAGCAGTGCGGAAATAAGGACTGCGATTGGCGATAATGCCTTCATGTATTCTCCTTAAACATCCTGGTGAGGGAAAAGCGTGTTATCGATCAGATCGCACAGGCAATTTACCGTCAGCATATGCATCTCCTGAATGCGAGCACTACGATGCGAAGGAATGCGGATCTCCACATCCTGTGGCCCTAACAAACCTGCAAGTTCGCCGCCATCGTAGCCGGTTAATGCCACAATGGTCATATCACGCGTAACGGCAGCTTCTACTGCTTTTACGATATCGCGGCTGTTGCCACGGGTGGAAATGGCTAACAACACATCTCCCGCATGCCCCAGCGCCCGCACTTGTTTTGCATACACTTCATCATGTAAGCGATCGTTGGCAATCGCCGTTAAGACAACATTATCAGTATTTAGTGCAATGGCAGGTAAGCTGGGCCGCTCCGTTTCGAATCGGTTGATCATGCTGGCAGCAAAATGCTGTGCATTGGCAGCGGAAGTTCCATTACCACAACAGAGGATTTTGTTGCCATTGAGCAGAGACTGAACCAGCGTCATGGCTGCACGGGAGATGGCATCCGGAAGCGCCTCTGCTGCCGCAATTTGAGTTTGAATGCTTTCAGTGAAGCAAGCTTTAATTCGTTCTTGCACGCTAATCCTTAAACCTTAATTATGAGTGGTCATTAAAGGCATCCTTAATCCACTCAACTTCATTCCCGGTGAAGGCTACCACATCGAACCGGCAATCCACAGTATCAAAACTCCCATTATGACGCGCGAGCCACAAGCGGGCAGTCTGTAATAATTTGTGTTGTTTGCTTCGGGTCACACTGGCTGTCGCACCACCGTAAAGGGCTGAGCGGCGGTAACGCACCTCGACAAAAACAGTGGTCCTGCCTTCACGCATTATCAGATCGATCTCGCCGCCACGCTCGTTCACGTTAGCGGCGACAAACCGCAGTCCTTTGCTCTCCAGCCAGCGACGCGCTTGTGCTTCCCACGCATCGCCGGTCTGTTTAGTGGTTAACTGGCGGGGACTACCTGACCTTGTTGGTACTGTAGCCATGATAACTTCCTGTTAATTACGCAATCCGGGTTAGCCGTCAGACTTCCGGTATTACCGTTGATTTCGAAACCCTGAACCTGGCGCATTTGTGAGAAATGATTTGCCAACGACCAGGCATCAACGCCCATCGCATACATGCGAGCCAGCGAATAATCGTTATTCACCGCACTGAGCGCCTGCTGCATTAATGGCAGATTACCGCCTGCCAGCATCGGGATTTCGCTATATTGCAAACCTTCCATTTCCAGACGGAAATCCGGACCCGCGGTGCCTTGTGCGCTGCGGGAACTGGCGTACAGCGTTGCACCACTCTGGCTACCGTTACGCATGGCGATCATCGGTTTGATAAAAGCGATTTCACCCGGCGTTGCCACAATGTACACCGCATCGACACGACCGCCATTATTGGTGAACTGGTCATCGGTTGGCGTGGTTTGCAGCATTGGATTGTTGGTCGTTATGCCTGAATCGGTTGTCGCTCTGGGAGTAATCGGGCTACCGGTTAAAGCGATACCAGAACCACCGTTAACTCCCGCGCGTAATTCGCTGGTGGAACCAAATTTTTGTTGCAAAACGGTGCCGCCGCCCAGCTTCTGCCACTCTTGCGCAAACGCATTGGCTACGCGATCGCCCAGCGAACTGCGAGGGATCAGCACCAGTGGCGCTTGTTTACCCTGGTCACGAATATGACGCGCTGCATCGCGCGCTTCGTCTTCCGGTGAAAGCGCGAAGTAACAAATATTGACGCGGTTTTCGATATTTTCCGGCTGGTTCAGTGCCAGCACGTTCAGCGGGGTGTTGCTTTTCAGTAACTCTTCAACGTTATTTTTCAGCAACGGACCGACCACAATACTCGCGCCATCCTGTTGAACCTGGTTGAGGATCTGGCTAAGCGGTTGTGATGAGGTATCATAAATTTTCAGCTCTGCGGATGGATTCGCGGGGGCGCTTACCGCCGCAGTGTTTGCCGCCGGGGCGCTTACAGGCACTGGTTGAGCCGCGGTTTCTTCGCCTGTCAGATCGCTAACCGAGGCTTGTGCCGGGCTGGCAACGCCGTCAACAGTTTGCTGCTGGGGTTGTTCTGCAACGTCTGCGATTGGTGCGGCAGTTGCCTGTGCCGCCACTGGCTGAGTGCCGATATTTTTCGCCGCTTCAAAGCCTTGCTGAATAGTGCGGCCAAATACTGCGGCCTGACCATTCAACGGCAATAACAGGGCTATTTTGTTGGTTGACGCTGGTTTAAATGCTTTTACGTTTACCAACTGCGTAGGCAGCATTTTCGCGCCCGGGTTGTTCGGATAACGTTTCTGCCAGTCGGCGATCCCAGCTTTCATCATGTCGGGATCGTTACGGTTATCAAACCAGACGCGCTGCAGATCAAGCCAGCCTTGCAGAATATTTTCGTCGGCGTTGATCACCAGCGTATTCGCCTGGTCCTGAGTCATGGAGGAGAGTGCCTGCCATGTAGCATCAATATTCTGTTGCTTTTCTTTCGCGCCGAGCAGGGGTTCCTGAGCAATTAAGGCGCGCAGTAAATCAATGGAAGGACGCCCCTGACTGGCATCGATTTTTGCCTGCCAGTAACGCGCCTGCTGGTTTTGATCTAAATCGGCAGGTGTGATTTTCGCCAGCAGGGTTTGTGCGCCAGCAAAATCTTTCTGCGCCAGCTTAATTTCTACTGCCAGAAGAGTTTTCTCGCGACGCTGGTAATCGTTCAGTTCCTGCGGCAGCTGGTTAAACAGCTCCACCGCCTGCCCGGTTTTACCTTCTTTCACCAGTGCACGAATGGCGAGTAATTGCCAGTTGATCCTGGTATCATCAGCGCTTTGCTGCATCTGCTGAAGATAAAAGGCAGAATCAGCCTGCGCCGTGCCCTGCATATAGGCAGTGGACTGATCGGGAGTATGGGTGCCACAACCGGCGAAAATCAGGGCTGCCAGAACAATAGGCAGACAACGCGCGGCTTTCAAACGAGAAAATGTTGAGGGTACCATAATGTATCCAGTGATATTTTTTTTACGCAATGCTCAATATTAAATCGGCAATACGGACGACACAATGAAACAACACCAATCGGCGGATAATTCTCAGGGCCAGCTTTACATTGTACCGACGCCAATCGGCAATCTGGCAGATATCACCCAGCGTGCGTTGGAGGTTTTACAGGCCGTTGATCTGATTGCCGCCGAGGATACGCGTCATACCGGTTTACTGCTGCAACATTTTGGAATTAACGCCAGGTTGTTCGCCTTGCACGACCATAACGAACAACAGAAAGCCGAAACGTTACTGGCGAAGCTGCAAGAGGGGCAAAACATTGCGCTGGTGTCCGATGCCGGAACGCCACTAATTAACGATCCCGGCTATCATCTGGTGCGTACCTGCCGAGAAGCGGGGATTCGCGTGGTGCCACTACCGGGGCCGTGTGCTGCTATCACTGCATTAAGTGCTGCGGGTTTACCATCCGATCGTTTTTGTTATGAAGGCTTTTTACCTGCCAAATCAAAAGGCCGCCGTGATGCGCTAAAAGCCATTGAAGCGGAGCCGCGCACGCTGATTTTTTATGAATCCACCCACCGTCTGTTAGATAGCCTGGAAGATATCGTTGCTGTGCTGGGTGAGTCCCGTTACGTGGTGCTGGCGCGTGAGCTCACCAAAACCTGGGAAACCATTCACGGCGCGCCCGTTGGCGAGCTGCTGGCGTGGGTAAAAGAAGATGAAAACCGTCGCAAAGGCGAAATGGTGCTGATTGTTGAAGGCCATAAAGCGCAGGAAGAAGACTTACCCGCCGATGCCCTGCGCACGCTGGCGCTGTTGCAGGCAGAACTGCCGCTGAAAAAAGCGGCGGCGCTGGCAGCAGAAATTCACGGCGTGAAGAAAAATGCGCTGTATAAGTATGCGCTGGAACAGCAGGGGGAGTGATTACAGGCGTCGCAGCAAGAATAGAGCTGCAACGCCTACACCGGGCGATTTAACGACGACACATCTCATCAATCATGCATGTGAAATAGTTATGCAGCCATAAAAACGAAGCCGGGATAGCGGTAGAGACTTTAGCCGTGAGAAAACGTTCTGTCGCATCCTGCTTTCCTTCGCCAGTTATCAGTAACAAAACTTCGCGGGCATTGAGAATATCCTTCAGGCCTAAAGTGATCCCACGAGTCACGGGACGGCCCGCGGTTTTTAACATCTCATGTTGTTGCGTTCTGGTATCAAGCTGGCTGATATGGCTTGCTGGTTGCAGACTTTCTCCCGGTTCGTTCAGCCCAAGATGGCCGTTTTTTCCCAATCCGAGAACGCATAAATCCAGACCGCCTTTGCGCGCAATCAGGTTCGTTACCCGTTCGCACTCTGTCTCATTTATCTCTTCAGAGCGAAAGCTGATGAGCTGGTCTTCACGTAGCCCCAGCGGCTGCACGATATGCTGTTGAAGGAAAGTTTCGCAGGTGCCAGGCATCGTTAATGGCAGATCCACCCATTCGTCGAGCTTCACGAAGGTCAGTTGGCTGACATCAACCTGCTGCTGGTGGATTTTTTCTACCAGATAATGATACGTCAGTAATGGCGTGGCTCCGGTCGCCAGGCAAATCACAGCATCCGGTTTGCTACGGATCACGGCCAATAAATATTCGCTGGCACGTTCACTTAACGCCGTATAGTTTTCAACTTGTTGAAGGGTTTGCACAGGATGAAATTCCTTTAGTAAAGAGGCACCACCAGACGCAGTGCCTCGTTCCATTTACAAAATGCCGAATGCGGAACAAACAATAGAGAGCACAAAAGTCACGCCGATTAACAGCACCGGATGCGCTTTTTTCACCCGCAGGAAGTAATACATCAACAGGGTGTAGGCCATCGGTAAAATGTTCGGGAAGACTTTATCGAAGAAATCCTGCTGCAGCGCGACGCTGTGGGTACTGTCGATGGCAAACGATGTCACCACGTTAATATGCACATACGAAGCGATCAGCCCGCCGATTACCGTGATCCCGAGGATGGTTGCCGAACGAGCAATCATCTGCGAGTTCTCTCGCACTTTATCGATCGCCTTCACGCCGACTGAATAACCGACGTGGGTCCAGCCGACGCGCAGGAAAAAGATAAGCAGGTAAACGGCGAAAAATAGAATCGGCCCCAGCAAGTTTCCCTGGCTGGCAAATGATGAGCAAATTCCCGCCATAATCGGCAATAAGGTAAACCAGAAAATCGCATCACCAATCCCGGCGATTGGGCCAAACAGTGCCACTTTGAGGCCTTTAATGGTGTCGCGGTTTTCTCCTTTTTCTTCCATCGAAATTAATAACCCCATCAGGAATCCGACCAGATTCGGGTGGGTATTAATAAATTCGAGGTTATCTTTCATCGCCGCGCTTAGGCCCGGTTTGTCGTCCTTATAAATCTTTTTCAGGAGCGGCAACATCGCCCAGGTAAAACCGCCCGCCTGCATCCTTTCGTAGTTAAAGCTCGCTTGCAGGAGTGACGAACGAAAGCCCAGACGGGTGATATCTTTTTTACTGATTTCAGATCCCATTGCTGTAGTCCTCTTCTTCATTTTTACTGGCAACGGGCTGCGGTTGCGCTTGCTGCCGGGATTTCGCATTGAAAAACTCATACACCGCAAAGCCTGCACCCAGTACGGCAACTGGCAACAGGTTGCTGACCTGGATGTAGCAAACAAACAAGAAACCGGCGATCAGGTAAGGGATATATTGCGCTTTGAACATTACGCGCAGCAGCAGGCCAAAACCAACGGCAGGCAGAATGCCGCCAGCCACTTCAAAGCCGTGGGTCAGCCAGGCGGGCATCGCTTTCACCAGCGCCTGCATCGCCCCTTGCGCCAGGTAAGTACAGAGGAAAGCAATCACCGCATACGCTGAAGCGACGATGAGCATCGTTGTCCAGTTAAGTCGGGAAAACGCTGCCGTATCCGCATCTTTCGCGCATTTATCGGCTTTGGTCATAAATAATGAGAAAGCGGAATAGAAGAACAGAATGACGTACTGCATTAACAAACTAAACGGCAGGCCAAGACCAATTGCCGTTTTGGCATCGACGCCAGTAGACCACGCAATGACGGTGGTCATCAGACCCGCCATAATCGGGTTGGGCGGCTGAACACCACCGGCAGGGGTTAATCCGGCGAAAGCCAGCTCAGTCAGACCACCGGTAATTAAGCCAGTCTGAATATCACCGAGAATAGCGCCAGTTAGGGTACAAACGATTATCGGGCGGAATAAAAATAAGGCTTCCAGCCAAAAATCAATCCCCAGAACGAAAACTAACGCCGCCAGGGATAATCCCTGAATTAGGGTTATTTCATGCATTTTTATTACCTCAAACCAGTATTAAGGCGATTTTTGAATTTAGTCAGGGATTTGTTCTTTTTGATCGCCGGGGACGTCCTGAATAAAAATATTCACACCGCGTTGTTTAATAAAGCGTAAGTCCGCGAGATCTTGATCGTCGATATAAACTTTACTGCTGATTTGCTTTTTACCATCCGAGAAATGCATATTGCCGACGTTGACATCTTTCAGGTCAATGCCACCTTCTATCAATTTACGTACCGTTTGTGGCGTGCGGCAAATCAGGAAGATTTTCTGATGCGGTGCAGCTTTGCCGATGACGTTAATGGTTTTTTCGATAGTAAAGAAACGAATGCCAAAGCCGTAGGTTTCCGCGGTAATACCCATTAATTTCTGTTGAATATCATCGTTAGCGACAACATCATCCACGACTACCAGCAGATTTGCACCGATGGTAGATGTCCAGGTCACACCAACCTGACCGTGAACCAGACGGTTATCAATACGGGTTAAGAGAATATTTGGACTGCTCATTGTGTAATCCTCACCATAAAGTTGAATAATATAATTTTTTTAAATATATTATTGTTGCGATATTTTACTGATGTATTTATTAAGGTTTAGTTATCTCCTTTACCATTAAGGCACTCCCCGATATTAATCGGGAAGTACATTGGGATAAATCATAAAAAACTAATGATTATGCTGAAATTCGATTTGCTGAACCACAGACATTAATTTTATTTCTGACAACTTCTTTCATCGCATCCATACCGACGCGCATATAATAACGAGGATCATTACCCTGCGGATTTTCCGCAAACCAGGCTTTAACCGCGCCAGCGAAAGCTATTTTTAATTCTGTGGCAACGTTTACTTTTGTGACGCCAAGTTCAATAGTGCGGCGGACAAATTCATCCGGGACATCGCTGGCACCATGCAGCACCAGAGGAACATCCACCACTTCACGAATTTCCGCCAGCCGCTGGAAATCAATCTTCGGCGTTTTGCTGTATAAGCCGTGCGCCGTACCAATCGCTACCGCCAGGCTGTCGACGCCAGTCAGTTCGACAAAGCGTTTAGCTTCTTGTGGATCGGTCAGGAATGCACTTTCGGCGTCAACGCTCATGTCATCTTCCACACCGCCCAGGCGGCCCAGTTCTGCTTCCACGCTGCAATCCTGCGAGTGGCAGAAGTCGACAACCGATTTCACCAGCTTTACGTTCTCGGCAAACGGGAAGTGGCTGCCGTCGATCATCGCACTGCGCACGCCTGCGTGGACTTTACGGCGAATATCATCGAGTGATTCGTGGTGGTCGAGATGCAGCGCCAGTGGCATGTTGTAGGTTGTGGAATAGGCACTACACAGGGCGTAGATCTCTTCCAGCGCGATATGTTTAAAGGTCCCCGGCGTCCCGGCGAGGATCACCGGCGATCGCATTTCACTGCACACTTCGAGGATCGCCTGGATCGTCTCGGCGTTATGAATGTTAAAAGCAGGCACCGCGTAGCCATTGGCCTGGGCGTCCTGTAACAGATATTTGGTGGAGATAATGCTCATAATGCGATCCTCTTATGCCTGCCACGGATGAATGATTACGCCTTGCACCACACGGTTAACGGTGCCGCTGGCTGATGGGGTATCCGGCGTATTGCCCATGTGCAGCGACTGCATCAGTGCAAACGTCTGGGCGTACATCAGGAAGCAAAATGCCAGCTCAACGTCGATAAAGTGACGTGACGGCGGCAGGATGATATGTGGACCGGCGGTAATAACGTCGTTGCCTTCCGCGGCGATGGCGATTACGCGCATTGCCTGGTTGTCACGGCGGAGTTCTGCCAGCAGATCAAGATCATACTGACGCGTATAGGGGTGGCTGGAGACAAACACCACCACCAGCGTTTCGTCATCGACCAGTGATTTAGGCCCATGACGGAATCCGGTCGGGGAATCATAAAAGGCCGCCAGTTTACCCGCCGTTAGTTCAAGCACTTTCAGCGCCGACTCGCGTGCTGCACCCTGTAATCCACCACTGCCGAGATAAACGATCCGTTTCCACGGTGCGTAACCAAACACACCTTCGCTGAAATCGCCCAGTGAGGTCAGGATCGCCTGGCAACGATCCGCTACGTCGCGGAAGGTCTGGCTATTGATTGTCTCAGGTGCGAAAACCGCGAGGCAGCTGGCCATCATAGTGGTAATGCTGCTTGTCATCGCAAAGCCGCGATCGTGCGTTTCTGCGGGCATCAGCAGGGCAAACGCGTTGTCGCTGTTGATCGCGTTTTGGTAAAGAGCGCCCGCTTCGTTGCAGGTGATCGGCAGGTGATAGCATTCCGGTACAAACTGATTTGCCAGTTCCACGGCAGCGACGCTTTCCGGGCTGTTGCCGGATCGACCGAAGGAGATCAACAGCAGTGGATGCGCTGGGTTCAGGTATTCCATTGGATTGGTGACCAGATCGGTGGTCGGTACGGCGCTGACGTTTTTGCCGGTATGGCTGGCAAGCCACGGCGCGATGATGTCACCGATAAATGCCGAGGTTCCGGCTCCGGTCAGGATGATCCGCAGATTCTCTTTGCGCAGTAACGGTTCAAGGAAGTTATTGAGCGCTGTACGTAACGCGTCGATGTTGGTGAGTGAACGGATCCATGCGCGAGGCTGATGGCGGATCTCTTCTTCAGTCCATGTGCCGGTGGTGGCGGCCGCTGGGGTGTAATTTTCTGGCATAACTCAATCCTTAGTCTGATGAACTTGACTTCCGGCATTGCAGGTTTCGCTTGCCTTTCGTTTCATTTCACTTGGTGATTCGTTTCGTTGATTAAAATCTATAGAAAAGAAATCGAAAGTTCAATGGAGAAAAAAGAAATAAAACGAAATTTGTGATCGTTGAAAGAAAAGACAAGGGAAGATTAAAGGATTGCGTGATGACGTCGCTATGTGTACCGATTGCTGGAAGCGGCGTACCGTAGAGCGGATAAGACGCGCCAGCGTCGCATTCGACACCACTGCACAGATTAAAACGAAAGAAAAAGAAAGGCCTTACGGGGGAAGTGAAGGCCCAATAAAGGAGCAAACCATCAAAACGAAGCTAATTGACCCTGAATCCAGATTTGTTGCACATGCAGTCCGCTATCCAGCGCAACGACGCTGGCGCGTTTGCCCGGTTTAAGTGATCCCAAAACACCATCAACACCCAGCATTCGCGCCGGATGCAGCGACGCCATATGGATGGCTTCCGCTGGCGTTACGCCCGTCAGCTCGACCATATTGCGAACAGCCGCATCAACAGACAGCGTACTGCCCGCCAGTCCACCGGACGCGGTACGGACAACGCCGTCGTGCATCTGCACCTCTTCACCACATAACGTATAGCGACCATCCGGCATCCCGGCTGCCTGCATCGCGTCGGTGATCAGCACGATTCTCTCTTTCGCACAGCAACAACACAGCGACATCGCCGCCGGATGTACATGATGCCCATCGGCTATCAATTCCAGCCAGGCGCGCTTGTCCGTTAAACCCGCACCAACCATTCCCGGTTCGCGGTGATGTAATCCTGTCATCCCGTTATAGCAATGCACCAGGCCGTCGGCACCAACATCAAATGCGGCGCGGGTTTGTTGCCAGGTTGCTGCGCTATGTCCCAGCATTACCCGCACGTTCTGCTGTTTAAGATGACGAATGGCTTGTAACGCGCCCGTTTTTTCCGGTGCCAGCGCCACCACGCGCAAGGTATGCCGTGAAACAGCAATCAATTGATCCAGCTCGGCAATTTCCAGCTCGCGAAACAGCTCCGGCGGATGTGCGCCTTTATTCTGCGGCGTGAAGTACGGTCCTTCGAGATAACTCCCCAGCACTTGCGCACCAGGTCCACCGCGCTGGCAGCGTAGAGCAATACGTTCCAGCGCCGCATGAATGGTATTAAGCGGCGCGGTTACGGTAGTCGGCAACCAACTGCCGACACCTTCCCGTGCCTTGTGCATTGCCAGCTTGTCGAGCACATCCGGCGCGTCATCCATAACATCAACGCCCGCACCACCGTGTACATGGGTATCGATATAAGCGGGGCAGAGCAGTTCCGCATCGCGTTCAGCCACGCCCACTGGAATCGGTTCGATTGCTGCAATTACACCGTCAGCAATATGCAACTGATGATCATCAAGCCAGCCCTCCTCAGTCAGCAGTCTTCTGGCGCGCAGAACGTGTGTCATATTCCTTCCTCGACCGGACATTCTTCATGGCAGCGGCCTAATTCATCCACCAGACTGGTCAGCCCACGGTGTCCACACTCCAGCGCCTGTACACGGAATTCTTCACCGCTTAACCCTTCGCGCTCCAGCACCATTTCCAGCAACAGTTGCAAATTGGTGCCGGTGATCACTTCATAGCCCGGTTTTTGCATCGCCAGCGTTGAAGCCACGCGAAACGGTGTGCCGCCCAGCAAATCTGTCAGAAAAACAATGCCGTCTTCACAATCCAGTTGGGCGATGGCCTCTTCAAGCTGCGATGTAAGCAGCGCAGTGCTTGAGGTTTCCGGAAAATCAATGGCGATAAACTGCGACTGCTCGCCGAGGATTTGCTTCATTGCTTTTTCCATGCCGCTGGCAAATCCGCCATGCCCTGTCAAAATAATACTTAACATCTAATACCTCATTGTATTTAAAGGAAATGACAGAATTTACCGACGATGCCAAGAACCACGGTAACCGCAATCAGGCGCAGCGGACTCCAGCCGCGGCGTACCAGCCAGAACATGGTCAGGGTGTAGACTAGCGGTAAGAAGGCAGGCATCAGTTTGTCGATAACGTCAGCCTGCAGCTTAACCACTGCGTCGCCCGCCGTGATTTCCAGCGTGGTGCTTAAACGAACATAGGTTGCCACCAGCGCGCCGATCACCGTCATCCCAACGATAGACGCTGCATGGCCGACTTTTTTGGTATTCGCTTTAATGAGTGGGATCGCCGCCACGCCCATGCGGTAAGCATAATGCGCCAGACCAAAACGCAGCCCCAGGTGTACCACGTTAAACAGCACAATAAACACGACTGCGCCAAGAATAGAGCCTTGCAATGCCAGACTGGCACCAATCCCGCCACAAATCGGCAGTAACGTTAGCCAGAACATCGCATCTCCAATCCCGCCGAGCGGCGCACCGACGGCAATTTTGGTGCTCTGAATACTGTTAACGTCCTGCTTAGAACGCTCCATCGCGAGGATAATGCCAATAACAAACGTCACCAGAAATGGATGGGTATTGAAGAAACCCATATGTCCCTTCATGGCGCGCGCCAGGTCGCGTTTATTAGTGTGGATCTTTTTCAGAGCAGGCAGCAGACCGTACAACCAGCCGGAAGCCTGCATACGCTCGTAGTTAAAAGAAGCTTGTAACAGCATGGAACGCCAGGCGACGCGGTTGATATCTTTTTTTGTTAGCTCCGCGCCAATGCTCTGATCTTCGTATACGTTTTCATTGACGCCTGTCAGTAGTGTCTCTTCATTTTCGCTGACGTTCGGCAGGGTGGTTTGATTAGATGCCATCTTCAAATTCCTCTTTCTTTGCCGCAGGTTGAGTCGGTTCAGGAGATTTACGCAGCAGGTCGATCAGCGCCATCGCCAGCGCGGCGGCAGCAATAGCCAGCACCGGTAACTTGAGCCAGGCGGCGGCAACGAAGCCCAGGATGAAGTAGGGGATGTAGACGTTTTTCATCATGATTTTCAGCAGCACGGCAAAACCGATTGCTGGCATGATGCCGCCCGCGACGCCAAGGCCGTCGATTAACCGTTGTGGCAGGACATCAATGATGGTTTTTGCATGTTCCGCGCCGAAATAGATAGGCAGGAAAGCGCAGAGAAAATAGAACGTGCCGAGTGCCAGCAATGCCAGATAGTTCACGCGTTCAATGCCGCGAGTATCGGCGTTCTCCGCCATCCGGTCGCAGCGGGACATCACGCCAGACATCACCGAGAACAGGAAGGTAATCCCCATCTGTACTGCGACAGCGAAAGGTACGGCGACACCGACCGCGACATCCGGTTTCACGCCAGTAGTAATGGCAAACGCCGTGCCGACGATAGTTCCGATAATCACGTTAGGCGGCTGTGCGCCCGCCAGCGGTGCCAGCCCCATCCACACCAGTTCCAGCGTACCGCCGGTTAAAATACCGGTATGCAGATCGCCAAGCACCAACCCAACTAACGGGCCGAGGACCACCGGGCGGTGCATATGGGTCAAGCCGTTAAACATATCCAGGCCAGCGATAAAGGCGATAATGCCCAACGCAAATGCCTGCAACAGACTGATTTCCATAATGAATCCCTCAAAGTAATTTAAAGAGGTCCACAGCCGGTTCTGTCGGAACGCCCTGAACGAAGCATTCCACCCCAGCGGCTTTCAGGTCGTTAAATGCCGCGATATCGCTCGCATCCACAGAAACCGTTTTGGCAATTTGCTGCTTGCCATTGGCATAGTGCATGTTGCCAACGTTAATGCGACTCACCGGGACCCCACCTTTAACCAGCGTCAGGAAATCGGCAGGTGTTTTACAAACCAGCAGGATTTTCTGCCGATCGGCGGCGCGGTGGATGTTGTCGATCACTTTTTGCAGCGTCCAGAAACGTACGGCGATCCCTTCTGCCAGTACCATTTCCATCAGGTTTTGTTGTACCGGATCTTCGGCAACCTCATCATTGGCTACCAGCACCAGATTTGCCCCCGCAAATCCGACCCACTGAACGCCGACCTGACCGTGAATCAAGCGTTCATCAATCCGGCTTAAAACAATATTTGGCATAGCGTGTTCCTCTTTGTTTTGCTTATTGGCCTTCACAGGCTGTGTGGTACTGCGCCAGGATGTCCTGAATATGGTTGATAATGAGTTCCCGTGGCGTTGGCTGCAGCTCGCCGGAGCGAACTTTCACGTATTGCAGCGGCAGGTACTGACTGATGAGCGGCAGCGGAATTGGTGCATCCGCCAGGTTACGAACCAGATGGGCGAAAGCGTCATCAATCTGGCTGTCCGGCCAGTAGTAGCGCACGCGATCCGAGTAGCTATAACCACGCGCCAGGCGACGTGCGTTGCCGTCACCGTGGTAGTGGCTTTGCCAGTATTCCGGGCGGTCGAGCATCACGTTTTCCAGCACCTGACGCAGACCGGAACAGGCTTTTGCTGGCACCAGTTCTTCTTCAATCGCCGCCAGAGAGAACAGAGCTTCACGCAGGGCGAAGGTTAGCGCCGGACCAACTTTCAGAATGGCAAAGTGGTCAATCACCAGCTGGCGCAGCGATTGCGGCGTTTGGTAATCGGTAGAGTGCGCTTCGAAAATCAGCGTTTCGTAGTTTTCGACCATCTGGCTTAAGGCGGTCGCTTTAGCTGGCTGATAATCAATAACGTTGGTGTGATCGAATTCGACGCCGGGTTGTACCACCAGAGCAATGATGCGTGGCCAGATGGCATTCAGACCTTGCTTTTCAAAGGCGTGACGATGGGCTTCCAGCGTGGCGCGGGCGGCATCCGGCGTAGTGACCGCCAGCTCGCTTAAGGTTTCATGCGCGCCGCCAGGTACCGGCACTTCGGTACCAATGACATACACCAGATCGGCTTCGCCAAAGTGTTCACGGCAGGTTTCTTCCGCGACTTTAGCCAGTCGGGCGGCGCGTTCAGCCACGATGTCATCGGTTAAGGGAACCGGATCGTCCTGACAGGACATGCTGCAATCAAGGTGAATTTTTTTGAATCCTGCCGCCACGTAGCTTTTAATCAAATCATCGGCATTGGCCATCGCCTGAGCGGCAGGCAGGTTTTGCCAGCGGTTTGGCCCCAGATGATCACCACCCAGAATCAACGCGTCTTGTGGGAAATTCAATGAGTCGGCGAGCTGACAAACAAAGCCGCGAAAATCGGCGGGTGTCATTCCGGTATAACCGCCGAACTGGTCCACCTGATTGGATGTCGCTTCAATCAGTAACGGTGTTTGGTTTGCACTGGCGTAGCGGATTGCAGCTTCCAGCACCAGCGGGTGTGCGGAACAAACGGCATAAATCCCATTTGTTTTGCCCTCTTTGTGCTGCCTCACCATTTCTGTCAGATGTTTCACTTTCCTCTCCAGTTCAGATTGCTGCGATATTAATCTTTCGTTTTGTTTCAGTTGATACTGCGTCATGGTGAGATAAAAATAAAACGAAAGATAATAGTTTTCTGATCTGATTCACAAAAGAAACATAATGAAAGTCTCTAAAACGAGAGTAGCTTGCGGCTGGGGGCAATGTGGGCTTGCATTTGCTTAATAGAAAGGCGTTAATAGGCAAAACGAAATGAAACGAAAGTTTTACGAAAGGACTTACTATGAGTAATACCGACGCTTCAGGCGAGAAGCGAGTGACAGGCACCAGCGAGCGACGAGAACAAATCATTCAGCGCCTGCGACAGCAAGGGAGTGTGCAGGTTAACGATCTGTCGGCATTGTATGGCGTATCTACTGTGACGATCCGCAACGATCTGGCGTTTCTGGAAAAGCAGGGGATCGCTGTGCGGGCCTATGGCGGCGCGTTGATCTGCGATAGCACGACGCCGTCAGTCGAGCCATCAGTGGAAGATAAAAGCGCGCTGAACACTGCGATGAAACGCAGCGTTGCGAAAGCTGCCGTTGAGTTGATTCAGCCAGGTCATCGGGTGATCCTCGATTCCGGGACCACCACTTTTGAGATTGCTCGTCTGATGCGCAAGCACACTGACGTAATTGCGATGACCAATGGTATGAACGTGGCTAATGCGTTGCTGGAAGCGGAAGGCGTTGAGCTGCTGATGACCGGCGGGCATTTGCGGCGTCAGTCGCAATCTTTTTACGGCGATCAGGCTGAACAATCGCTACAAAATTACCACTTTGATATGCTTTTTCTCGGCGTAGATGCGATCGATCTGGAGCGCGGCGTCAGCACGCATAATGAAGATGAAGCCCGTTTAAACCGTCGGATGTGCGAAGTTGCGGAACGGATCATCGTGGTCACCGATTCCAGTAAGTTCAATCGTTCCAGTTTACATAAGATCATTGATACTCAACGTATCGACATGATCATTGTTGATGAAGGCATTCCTGCGGATAGTCTGGAAGGACTGCGAAAGGCTGGGGTTGAAGTGATTCTGGTCGGGGAATGAGAAAGGATGCCCGCTGGTCAACACCAATGCGTTCGGCGGGCATTGTGAACACCATCAATGGTTTTCTTCTGTCTCTTGGGCGAGGCTTTCCCAGTCGGCAGGAGGATGTCCTCTTTTTAACATTTTACTGAATACGGTATAGGCATCTGTTTTTTTACCGTAGGTGCGCAGCGTGTTTTCATCGTTCATCCATCCCAGAATGATGACTTTCTCTTTTTCACTGTAACGAAAGAAGAGACGATAGCGACCAGCACCAAATTTTACCCGTGACCAGTCTTTATTTTTCCCAGAGCCTAACGACTTGCCATGACGGAATGCCGGTGATGATGGATTGACCGTGATATGCTCCTCAATCACTTTATGGACCACCGCCAATAACTTTGTGGCAGCTTTTCTCTGATAATTTTCAGGATCTTTTCCCTTTAATGCCTCGACTTCGGCAACTAAAGCATCGTAGGTTTCCTGAAAACAGGGATGAGCATATAGCGCCCAACCATTAACCCTTTGTGGAAAATCCATTATTCGTCGTCGCCAATCTCATCGTCAATGTTGACGTCCATGCCAGCGACAAGTTTCTTTCCTTGTTGAATGTCGAATGGACGAGTTTTTTGCGGGTTGTTCTGGATATCTGCATCCAGAAAACGCAAAAATGCATTCATAGTATGATCCTCCTGTTCATCTCCCAGTCGGCACATAAATACTTGCCCACCAGGCAGAATTTCGTAATGAATGCTGTCCAGGCCTGGCTTCAGTTTTAAGGCCTCACGCACTGGCGCGGGGATAGTTGTTTGTCCGCGTATCGTGACCTTTGATTCAGTGGTCAGTACAGCGTTAGAGCGAGCATTAGCGGGCATTATTTACTGTCCTTTTACAGCCTGTTTTCTGCTCAAATTATAAGCTTGAACTAAGGTAATGCAAATGCATTATTAATGGATGTGTGGACTTTAAACAATAAAAACATGGCACTAAGGCCATGTTTTGCGAGGGACGTTCCAAAAGAAATCAGGTCACCGGTGCCGGGTTAAACACCGCCAGCTGGTTATGCAGCCCCCATTGATCCGAGAAGGTTTTCTTCTTCCCGCTGGCGACGTCGAGAATAAAGTGGAACAGCTTCCAGCCCACTTCTTCTATGGTTTCTTCGCCGGTGGCGATGGTGCCTGCGTTGATATCCATTAAGTCAAACCAACGGTTTGCCAGTTCGGTGCGGGTCGCCATTTTAATGACGGGTACTGCCATCAGGCCATATGGCGTGCCGCGACCGGTCGTAAACACTTGCACGGTAATCCCTGATGCCACCTGTTGCGTGCCACAGACAAAATCGCTGGCTGGTGTCGCGGCGTAAATTAATCCGCGTTTAGTCGGGCGTTGACCGGGCGACAGCACTTCAACAATTGCGCTTTTACCCGATTTAGCAATGGAGCCGAGCGCTTTCTCCACCACATTTGCCAGACCGCCTTTCTTGTTGCCCGGCGAAGGGTTGGCGCTGCGGTCGGTTTTTCCCATATTGAGATAGTTATCGTACCACTCCATCTCTTCCAGCAGACGCTTGCCGACCTCTTCGTTCACTGCGCGCGGCGTCAGCAGATGGATCGCGTCACGCACTTCTGTGACTTCCGAGAACATCACTGTTGCACCGCAGCGCACCAGTAGATCAGATGCATAACCCACGGCTGGATTTGCCGTTACGCCAGAAAACGCATCGCTGCCACCGCACTGCATGCCGACAACCAGTTCTGAAGCCGGACAGGTTTCTCGCTGACGTTGATTCAGTTTTTGTAGATGGCGTTCGGCGACCTGCAAAATATCCTCGACCATGGACTGAAAACCGACATGCTTTTCATCCTGCAAACTGACAATGCTGGCGCTTTCTACTGGAATAGCTTGCACATCATCCGTTCCAGTCAGCAGGCGTTCAGGCTGCAACTTTTCACAACCCAGACCAATCACCATTACTTCGCCGCCAAAGTTAGGGTTCAGCGAAATATTGTGAATGGTACGAATAGGCACAACTGCCGCCGGTGCGTTAATCGCCACGCCACAACCGTACAAATGATTCAGCCCCACCACGCCATCGACGTTCGGGTATTTCGGTAGCAGATCGCGTTCAATGATTTTTACTACGTAGTCCACCACGCCTGCCACACAGTGGACGCTGGTGGTGATGCCGAGCAGGTTTTTGGTGCCCACGCTGCCATCAGCATTGCGATAGCCCTCAAAGGTGTATCCTTCCAGCGGCGGTAAGGGTTCCGGGACTTTGGTTGCCAGTGGCAGCGTGTGTAACGGCGGCGCTTCCGGTAGTACAACCATTGATTCGTCGATCCAGCTTCCGCGTGGGATTGCGCGCACGGCGTAACCAATCACTTCGCCATAACGAATAATTTCACCATTAGCCGGAATGTCCAGCAATGCGACTTTATGCCCCTGGGGAATATGTTCAATTAATTCCAGCCCATCCGGAAAACGCGTTCCTGCTTTCAGGCCATTATCATTAACAATAATTGCCACATTATCTGTGTCGTGAACTTTTATATAAAACGCAGTTGGCGTTTCTTGTCTGATTTCGATGTTGGCCATTGTGCAATATTCTCCAGCCAGGGGTTATTAAAATGAGGACCTGGTCTCATTTAAAAAATAAATGACTTCATTGGGTGAAATAAGAATGTCAGGAGTTTAAACGCAGAAATGTGATCAATGTCAATCATTTCAGGGATTGCAGTGCCGCCCGGCAGGGTAAAGCGCAAATCTGTGCTTTAGCGCGCAACCTTATGTGCATATGCTCAAAATAATATTTAAATAGTAATAATTAAATTAGCATTTGCACAATGATTATTATTCTCTCGCTGCTTATACTAATTCCTGAGTTCATTGTCGTAACGGCATAAATAAAACTCATAAATAACACCTTCCCCATAATAATAAAAATCAGCATAAGTACCCGAGGTAAATAAAATGATTCTGGACACCGTTGACGTAAAAAAGAAAGGCGTGCATACCCGCTATTTAATATTACTGATTATTTTTATTGTTACCGCCGTTAACTACGCCGATCGTGCAACGCTGTCTATTGCTGGTACCGAAGTGGCAAAAGAGTTGCAGTTAAGTGCGGTTTCGATGGGTTACATCTTTTCTGCTTTTGGCTGGGCCTACTTGCTGATGCAAATCCCCGGCGGCTGGCTGCTTGATAAGTTTGGCTCGAAAAAAGTTTACACCTACAGCCTCTTTTTCTGGTCGCTATTCACCTTCCTGCAAGGCTTTGTTGATATGTTCCCGCTGGCCTGGGCAGGGATCTCCATGTTCTTTATGCGCTTTATGCTCGGCTTCTCGGAAGCGCCATCATTCCCGGCGAACGCCCGTATTGTCGCCGCCTGGTTCCCGACGAAAGAACGTGGTACTGCCTCCGCCATCTTTAACTCGGCGCAATATTTCTCGCTGGCGCTCTTTTCGCCTCTGCTTGGCTGGCTGACTTTCGCCTGGGGATGGGAGCACGTCTTTACCGTTATGGGGGTGATTGGGTTTGTGCTGACGGCGCTGTGGATCAAGTTGATTCATAACCCGACAGATCACCCACGTATGTCTGCGGAAGAGCTGAAGTTTATATCTGAAAATGGCGCGGTGGTCGATATGGACCACAAAAAGCCGGGCAGCGCGGCAGCAAGCGGTCCCAAACTGCATTACATCAAGCAATTGCTCTCTAACCGCATGATGCTGGGTGTATTTTTCGGGCAATATTTTATCAACACCATCACCTGGTTCTTCCTTACCTGGTTCCCGATTTATCTGGTGCAGGAAAAAGGCATGTCGATTCTGAAAGTGGGTCTGGTCGCCTCGATTCCGGCACTGTGTGGTTTTGCGGGCGGCGTGCTCGGTGGTGTCTTCTCGGATTATCTGATCAAACGCGGTTTGTCCCTGACCCTGGCACGTAAGTTACCGATTGTGCTGGGAATGTTGCTGGCTTCCACCATCATCTTATGTAACTACACCAATAACACCACGCTGGTGGTCATGCTGATGGCGCTGGCCTTCTTTGGCAAAGGATTTGGCGCGCTGGGCTGGCCGGTGATTTCTGACACCGCGCCGAAAGAGATTGTTGGCCTCTGCGGCGGCGTCTTTAACGTCTTTGGAAATGTTGCCTCCATTGTCACTCCACTGGTGATTGGCTACCTGGTAAGTGAACTGCACTCCTTCAATGCAGCACTGGTTTTCGTGGGATGTTCAGCGCTGATGGCGATGGTCTGCTACCTCTTCGTAGTTGGCGACATTAAACGTATGGAATTGCAGAAATAAGCAAAGGTATAAGCGATGAATAACGATGTTTTCCCGAATAAATTCAAAGCAGCACTGGCTGCGAAACAGGTACAAATTGGTTGCTGGTCAGCACTCTCTAACCCGATTAGCACTGAAGTTCTTGGTTTGGCTGGGTTTGACTGGCTGGTGCTGGATGGCGAACATGCGCCAAACGATATCTCCACGTTTATTCCGCAGTTAATGGCCCTGAAAGGCAGCGCCAGCGCGCCAGTAGTGCGAGTGCCGACCAACGAGCCGGTAATTATAAAGCGTCTTCTGGATATCGGTTTCTATAACTTCCTGATTCCTTTTGTAGAAACAAAAGAGGAAGCAGAGCAGGCGGTGGCATCAACCCGTTACCCACCGGAAGGCATTCGCGGCGTCTCCGTTTCTCACCGCGCCAATATGTTTGGCACCGTGGCGGATTATTTCGCTCAGTCGAACAAGAACATCACCATTCTGGTCCAGATAGAAAGTCAGCAGGGCGTAGATAACGTCGATGCCATTGCCGCTACCGAAGGTGTAGACGGTATCTTCGTCGGCCCCAGCGATCTGGCTGCGGCATTAGGCCATCTCGGCAATGCCTCGCACCCGGATGTACAAAAAGCAATCCAGCATATTTTTAACCGTGCCAGTGCGCACGGCAAACCCAGCGGTATCCTCGCGCCGGTCGAAGCCGATGCGCGTCGTTATCTGGAATGGGGCGCGACGTTTTTGGCTGTCGGCAGCGATCTCGGCGTCTTCCGCTCTGCCACTCAGAAACTGGCTGATACCTTTAAAAAATAACCACCACCGCAACAAGAGAGATGATTGATATGACTATGAAAGTTGGTTTTATTGGCCTGGGGATTATGGGTAAACCAATGAGTAAAAACCTTCTGAAAGCAGGTTACTCGCTGGTGGTTGCTGACCGTAACCCAGAAGCTATTGCTGACGTGATTGCTGCAGGTGCAGAAACAGCTTCTACGGCTAAAGCGATCGCTGAACAGTGCGACGTCATCATAACCATGCTGCCAAACTCCCCTCATGTGAAAGAGGTGGCGCTGGGTGAGAATGGCATTATTGAAGGCGCGAAGCCAGGTACGGTATTGATCGATATGAGTTCTATTGCACCGCTGGCAAGCCGTGAAATAAGCGAAGCGCTGAAAGCGAAAGGCATTGATATGCTGGACGCCCCGGTGAGCGGCGGTGAACCGAAAGCCATCGACGGTACGCTGTCAGTGATGGTGGGCGGCGACAAGGCTATTTTCGACAAATACTATGATTTGATGAAAGCGATGGCGGGTTCCGTGGTGCATACCGGGGAAATCGGTGCAGGTAACGTCACCAAACTGGCAAATCAGGTCATTGTGGCGCTGAATATTGCCGCGATGTCAGAAGCGTTAACGCTGGCAACCAAAGCGGGCGTTAACCCGGATCTGGTGTATCAGGCAATTCGCGGTGGACTGGCGGGCAGTACCGTGCTGGATGCCAAAGCGCCGATGGTGATGGACCGCAACTTCAAGCCGGGCTTCCGTATTGATCTGCATATTAAGGATCTGGCAAATGCGCTGGATACTTCCCACGGCGTCGGCGCGCAACTGCCGCTCACAGCTGCGGTTATGGAGATGATGCAGGCACTGCGAGCAGATGGTTTAGGAACGGCGGATCATAGCGCTCTGGCGTGCTACTACGAAAAACTGGCGAAAGTCGAAGTTACTCGCTAATGACGTCGTGCCCGGATGGCGTATTGCAATCCGGGCCTGGAATCCAGGCCGAATAAGAGAAACGCCCTCCGGCGTCATGTGGTAACAGGCATAGGTATGAAAATCGTAATCGCCCCAGACTCTTATAAAGAAAGTTTATCTGCCAGCGAGGTTGCGCAGGCGATAGAAAAAGGATTTCGGGAAATTTTTCCTGATGCACAGTATGTTTCCGTTCCGGTTGCCGACGGTGGTGAAGGAACGGTGGAAGCCATGATTGCAGCCACCCAGGGGGCTGAACGTCACGCTTGGGTTACAGGGCCGCTGGGCGAGAAAGTGAATGCCAGTTGGGGGATCTCCGGCGATGGCAAAACCGCGTTTATTGAAATGGCGGCGGCCAGTGGGCTGGAACTGGTACCTGCGGAAAAACGCGATCCACTTGTGACCACTTCACGCGGTACTGGCGAGTTAATCCTGCAGGCGCTGGAGAGCGGCGCGACAAACATTATTATCGGCATTGGCGGCAGCGCCACCAACGACGGCGGCGCAGGCATGGTGCAGGCGCTGGGGGCGAAATTATGCGATGCCAACGGCAATGAAATTGGTTTTGGCGGCGGTAGCCTTAATACTCTGAATGATATTGATATTTCCGGCCTCGATCCGCGCTTAAAAGATTGTGCTATTCGCGTCGCTTGTGATGTCACCAATCCGCTGGTGGGCGATAACGGCGCATCGCGCATCTTTGGCCCACAAAAGGGAGCCAGTGAAGCGATGATTGTCGAGCTGGACAATAACCTCTCTCACTATGCCGATGTCATTAAAAAAGCGCTGCATGTTGATGTGAAAGATGTCCCCGGCGCAGGAGCTGCGGGCGGTATGGGCGCGGCGCTGATGGCGTTTCTTGGTGCGGAACTGAAAAGTGGTATTGAAATCGTCACGACGGCGCTGAATCTGGAGGAACATATTCACGATTGTACGCTGGTGATCACCGGTGAAGGGCGTATTGACAGCCAGAGTATACACGGCAAGGTTCCGATTGGCGTCGCAAACGTGGCGAAAAAGTACCATAAACCGGTGATTGGCATTGCGGGTAGCCTGACCAATGATGTTGGCGTTGTACATCAGCATGGCATTGATGCGGTCTTCAGCGTATTGACCAGTATTGGTACGTTGGACGAAGCATTCCGCGGGGCTTATGACAATATTTACCGTGCTTCACGTAATATCGCCGCGACACTGGCGATTGGAATGCGCAACGCGGGGTGACAAGGGCGCGCAAACCCTCTATACTGCGCGCCGAAGCTGACCAGACAGTCGCCGCTTCGTCGTCGTCCTCTTCGGGGGAGACGGGCGGAGGGGAGGAAAGTCCGGGCTCCATAGGGCAGGGTGCCAGGTAACGCCTGGGGGGGAAACCCACGACCAGTGCAACAGAGAGCAAACCGCCGATGGCCCGCGCAAGCGGGATCAGGTAAGGGTGAAAGGGTGCGGTAAGAGCGCACCGCGCGGCTGGTAACAGTCCGTGGCACGGTAAACTCCACCCGGAGCAAGGCCAAATAGGGGTTCATAAGGTACGGCCCGTACTGAACCCGGGTAGGCTGCTTGAGCCAGTGAGCGATTGCTGGCCTAGATGAATGACTGTCCACGACAGAACCCGGCTTATCGGTCAGTTTCACCTATTTTAACGAAAACCCGCCAGCGTAAACTGGCGGGTTTTTGCTTTTGAGGAGGGTGGTCGGAAAGATGAACGTCTTATCTGGCCTACAAAACAACGAAAATTCAATATATTGCACAGAGGCAATGTAGGCCTGATAAGCGTAGCGCCTCAGGCAATTTTGTGTTTATCATCAGTCTCGAACCTGCTTCGGCAAGCTTTTACTTTTGGTGCAGACGGAAAGATGAACGAATATCTAAGCTATTAATAATAGACTTTGCAAGAAATCATTACATTTATATTTCATTTAAAAGATCGTAATCATACGTATATTCTTTGCTAATAAAACGACACTCGTTGAAGCTAAATTCATCGTCTGAAAAGGAATTGTCAACAGAATCTCTCTCTTCCTCCAGGCTATTATCTGAAAGCAAGTCGTTTGAGTTAGTGTAATCTAGGTTGTAATCGACAGTATAATTAATTTCTGGATCGGTTTGGTAATCATTTTTTTTGACGCAATCATATTCTTCAATAATTTTGTCGATATAATCATATGCTTTTTCTAATGAGAAGTTTTTCATCTCTGGTAATTTAACTTTGCTCAAATAATTATTAATTTTTGAGGAATTTTTATATATGCTTTTTGTTAATTCTTTTTCTAATTTGTCTGTTATATTTGCTGTTGGTATGGATTTTATAATCGCATATCTCATGATTTTTAATTGATCTTCGGTTAAATCTCCAAGCTCATTTAAACAACTTTCGACAAAGTTGATTTTTTCTCTGGAATAATCATCGCTGATACTTGTTAACGCTGGGGTGATTTTTAATAAAGAATTCCATGAGATAGTACCATTATGTGTCGAACGCATAAAATTTATATTGTACATATTGGTTTTAGTAAACTTTGTTGTAAACAATGTAAAGGGATCTAAAGTCGCGTAAGCCATATGTTTATTTGAAAAATCATAACCAGTTAAATCGACGTTATGCAAGTCCAGATAGGATAAATCTATTACGTCGCCTGCTCCAGAGCTAAAGATTACATTTAATCTTCTGATTTCATTGTAAATTTCCTCTAATGAACAATTTGTGTTCATGATGTCTGCTGAAATTTTTATGTTATTTAACGGTTCACAAATTATAAGCTTGCAGGTATTGTCTGATCGTTGCGTTATTTGGGCATTATAACCTAAAAAATCTATGCGAAGAGACGAGTCATTATAAAGTATTACATTTTTTAAGTATGCTAATTCTTGTTGAAAATCACCATCGATAATACATGTTCCACCAGGTTGCAACGCGCAGATTAACGTGAGCATTTGATTAGAAGTCTGTTTTAGTTTTACTACACCTGGTGCTAGTGCTTTGAGGTCATTTATTATGGGGGGTTCAGGAATGTCATTCATTTTTATACGTACTAAATCATTACCTAAGTCATTACCTATTGATGAAACCGGGAACATTATTTTATCCTTTTTAAATAATCAATGAGAATCATGATTAAAATGATCTGGTGAAAAAAAGAGAATTTGCCAACAATCTGAAACATTGTCAGTTTTATTAAAATGATTAAATTCCGTTAAGATAACTTCTTTTTGCGTGAACTTTGCGCAAAACTTAAAAATTGTCTCCTTGATACACTCCAGATCTTTTCTATTGATGGCTGAACAAGTACATTTTTCGCCAAAAGGTGAAAATGTGCCTACATCTAAAGTTTGTATTATATAATCATCATTTACTCCTGTAGAAATATCTATGATGAATGGACTTCTATTTTCCGGTTGGATTCGGATCATTACAGAAGAAACATCACCTTTATAGACATTCAATGCAGTAATCGCAGATAATATTCTCCGCAATTCATTGCTTATGCTGTAAATTTCATTAACGTCATTTGTCGATATAATCTCGGCAAATTTTATTTTTACCTTCCAATAATCAATGTTTCTATTATAAGTGTTAACAGTTTCGTACATTGGTGGTATCGAAGGGGGTAAAAAATGTGAAACCGAATAACCTTTCATTGATGCCTGCCTTGTCATCATGACAAACAATAATCAATGCTTATTTTCCTTGCACGGTTCGCTCACAACTATCAAAAAACGCTCAATTACCCGGCATTACAGTCAACGAAGCAAAATTCTGTGGTCTACAACGATGTAAAGCACAACGAAAATCCTCCTTGTTCTCTTCTTCTGATCGTATAGCGATGAACATCAATTATTCGTTTTGTGATCCTCAACACAAAATGCTATTTAGTAACTATGGTGACAGTAGAAACGAGGGGAAACGATTGCATTCACAAAATGACGTCCTGTAAGGAGGGTGAAAGTTGATGTTAATCAATTGTTCGAGATGATCAATATCTGTATTCAAAATTTTAAAACATTGATAAAATAAATGTTTGTCCTCCAACAAATAGCGAGAAAAAATGTGACGTGCCGCATTATTTATCGCTGAAAA
>NZ_PTRU01000029.1:0-44748 GCF_002965245.1 Escherichia sp. MOD1-EC6021
GTTGTTCCGTGTCAGTGGTGGCGCATTATAGGGAGTTATTCCGGCCTGACAAGAGGAAATTTAAAATAATTTTCCGACCGCGCATTTTTTCAGCAAAAGCCCCGTTAATGTGCCATAAAACAAGCAATTTGCCGTTTTTGCAACCGTAATCACACTTCCTGGTGGCATACTAAAGAGGAATAAAAAGAAAAAGGAAGATTAGTAATGCCTTTAAGCGCACAACAGTTAGCTGCACAGAAAAACCTTTCGTATGTTCTGGCTGAGAAGCTGGCGCAACGGATCTTAAAAGGTGAATATGAACCCGGCACCATTTTGCCTGGTGAGATTGAGCTGGGCGAGCAATTTGGAGTGAGTCGTACAGCGGTACGCGAAGCGGTTAAAACGTTAACGGCAAAAGGGATGGTTTTACCGCGACCACGAATTGGTACCCGGGTCATGCCACAATCAAACTGGAATTTTCTTGATCAGGAATTGCTTACCTGGTGGATGACAGAAGAGAACTTTCATCAGGTCATCGATCACTTTCTGGTTATGCGTATCTGTCTGGAGCCGCAAGCTTGCCTACTGGCTGCAACGGTTGGCACCGCGGAACAGAAGGCGCATCTCAATACGTTAATGGCCGAAATGGTGGCATTAAAAGAGAACTTTCGCCGTGAACGCTGGATTGAGGTCGATATGGCCTGGCATGAGCATATCTATGAAATGAGCGCCAATCCGTTTTTGACCTCATTCGCCTCGCTCTTCCATTCGGTTTATCACACTTACTTCACGTCAATTACCAGCGACACAGTGATAAAGCTGGATCTGCACCAGGCGATTGTTGATGCGATTATCCAAAGCGATGGCGACGCGGCATTTAAAGCTTGTCAGGCGCTGCTACGCTCACCTGATAAGTGACACCCCGATAACAGGACATTGAATGAGCGATAAAAAGAAGCGCAGTATGGCGGGTTTGCCGTGGATCGCGGCGATGGCCTTCTTCATGCAGGCACTTGATGCCACTATTCTGAATACCGCCTTACCCGCAATCGCTCATAGCCTTAATCGTTCTCCTCTCGCGATGCAATCAGCCATCATCAGTTACACGCTGACGGTGGCGATGCTTATTCCGGTAAGCGGATGGCTAGCCGATCGCTTCGGTACGCGTCGCATATTTACCCTTGCCGTGAGTCTGTTCACATTGGGTTCTCTGGCCTGCGCACTTTCTAACTCGCTACCACAGCTGGTTGTCTTCCGGGTTATTCAGGGGATAGGTGGCGCAATGATGATGCCTGTTGCTCGGCTGGCCTTACTGCGTGCTTATCCTCGTAATGAGCTTCTTCCTGTATTGAATTTTGTCGCCATGCCGGGTCTGGTGGGGCCAATTTTAGGCCCCGTACTTGGCGGCGTGCTGGTCACCTGGGCAACCTGGCACTGGATATTTTTAATCAATATCCCCATAGGTATTGCCGGCCTTCTTTACGCGCGCAAACATATGCCCAATTTCACCACCGCACGACGCAGATTCGATATCACTGGCTTTTTGCTGTTTGGCCTCAGCCTTGTTCTCTTCTCAAGCGGAATAGAGCTATTCGGTGAAAAGATTGTCGCCAGTTGGATTGCCTTGACGGTAATTGTCACCAGCATCGGGTTACTGCTTCTCTATATTCTCCATGCACGACGCACGCTAAATCCATTAATTTCATTAGATTTATTTAAAACCCGCACTTTCTCGATCGGTATCGTAGGCAATATTGCAACCCGTCTGGGGACCGGCTGTGTACCGTTCCTTATGCCATTGATGTTACAGGTAGGATTTGGTTATCAGGCGTTTATTGCCGGCTGTATGATGGCACCGACAGCGTTAGGTTCCATTATTGCAAAATCGATGGTTACCCAAGTCTTACGTCGTCTGGGCTATCGCCATACGTTAGTGGGGATCACGGTAATTATTGGGCTAATGATCGCTCAGTTCTCTTTGCAATCACCAGCAATGGCGATATGGATGCTGATCTTGCCGTTGTTTATATTAGGGATGGCTATGTCGACGCAATTTACCGCGATGAATACCATCACACTTGCCGATCTGACCGATGACAACGCCAGCAGCGGTAACAGTGTTCTGGCGGTCACGCAGCAACTGTCTATCAGTTTAGGCGTTGCTGTAAGTGCGGCCGTCCTTCGCGTTTATGAAGGGATGGAAGGCACAACGACTGTCGAACAATTCCACTATACGTTTATCACAATGGGCATTATTACTGTTGCTTCAGCAGCAATGTTCATGCTTCTGAAAACAACCGATGGTAATAATTTGATCAAAAGACAGCGTAAATCTAAGCCGAACCGCGTTCCATCAGAATCGGAGTAAGTTGTAATCGTTGTTGCTGAAGGGTCGGTTGGGTTATCCGATGGATGAGTACATCAATCGCCAGCTCCCCCAGTTCATCTTTCGGTTGATGGATAGTGGTTAATGGTGGCGTCATAAAGCTTGCCAGTTCGATATCGTCATAGCCAATCACCGCGATATCCTGCGGAACCTGTAACTCTGCCTGATATAGCGCCAGGTAAACGCCAACAGCCATAGCGTCATTTCCGGTAAAGACGGCCTGAGGACGCAGCGGATGTGATAACAGTTGGCGCATAGCGTCAAACCCGCCGTTAAATTCAAAATCACCAGTGACTTCATAGCCATCAGGAATGTTGAGACCCGCACGTTTCATCGCCGCCCGATAACCTTCCAACCGCAGGCGCGCCGGAGTTTTATCCAGCGGGCCGGTAATACAGGCGATACGGGTATGACCTTTATCGATCAGATATTGCGTTGCTAAGTCTCCGCCCAGCAACGAGTTATCCTGAATAAGATCGCTGTCGCCATCGAACGGTGCCCAGTCCATCATCACGGTAGGCACTGTCGGATAACGTTGCATGATTTCACGCGAAGGCTGATGCGTTTCGGTGCACAGTAACAGCAAACCATCAACGCGCTTTTGCATCAGCGTTTCCAGATTACGATTCATCCGCTGCTCATCGCCTTCGGTATTGCAAAGAACAAGACTATAGCCGCGCTCGAAGCAGCTGCGTTCAACGCCACGCACCAGTTCAGAATAAAAAGGATTGGTACTGGCAGTAATCAACATGCCAATGGTTCGAGTCTGATTGAGCTTGAGGCTACGCGCCAGAGCTGATGGCGCGTAATTGAGTTCTTTAATTGCCGCTTCAACTTTGGCAGTAATCGCTTCACTGACGAAGCGATCTTTATTGATGACGTGAGAAACTGTTGAGGTAGAAACGCCCGCCAGGCGGGCAACATCTTTCATTGTAGCCAAGCGTCACCTCTGCCTGTCTAAAAATGCGTCGATCTCTTCACGCCACGGTACGGAAGGTTGTGCGCCTTTACGTGTTACGGCAATCGCTGCGGCGGCGTGAGCAAAACGAATCGCCTCCGGCAACGGTTTTTCTTCCAGCAACGCCGTGATTAACGCGCCGTTAAAAGTATCTCCGGCAGCAATGGTATCGACAGCCTGCACCCGGAATCCAGGAACGCGCTGACCTTCACCATTCACGCTAGCCCATACACCACGACTTCCTAAAGTAATCAGTACAGTACGGATACCTTTTTCATGCAGTACCTGCGCCGCTTTCGCTGCATCTTCATCATTTTCAACACGAATACCGGTGAGCTTTTCTGCTTCCGTTTCATTTGGCGTAATAATGTCCACCAGAGCCAGCAGTTCGTCAGGAAGTTCACGAGCCGGAGCTGGGTTAAGCGCAACGATAGTCTTATTTTGATGGGCGATTTTCGCCGCTGCCATCACACTTTCGAGTGGTGATTCCAGCTGCATTAATAATGCCGATGCGTTAGCAATACGCTCACGTTGCGCCTCCACCAGCGCAGGGGAAAGGGCTGCGTTAGCGCCGGCATGAATACCAATGACATTCTCACCTTCGCCATTAACAAAAATTAGCGCCACACCTGTTGATTCGCCTTTGATCACGCTCACCGGAGAAATATCGATGTTATCAGTGGCGAGCTGCTGGCGAACGCTTTCACCAATGCTGTCATCACCCGTACAGGCAATAAACGCGATATTCGCACCGCTACGCCCAGCAGCCACTGCCTGATTCGCGCCTTTGCCGCCAAATGCAACCTGATAGTGGTTACCGGTTACGGTTTCGCCTGGAGTAGGAAAAGATTGAAGATTAAGAATGTGGTCAGCATTAATGCTGCCAAGAACAACGAGGCTGCCTGCGTTTTGCATATTCGGGATGTCCATAAAATGCGCCACCGTGTTAGGGTGGCGCGTGCCCTGCTTTTCTTTATTTTACACGTTCATCTGTCGATGACGTATTTATGTCACCATCAGGTCATACAACCTGATTAAAACTACTGCTTAACAACCAGTTTCAGATCAACCGGATACTTAGCCTGAACTTTCTCGCCTTTCAGCACTTTATCGGCGGTTTCGACGCCTTTCGCGCCAATCTGATCGGGTAGCTGAGCGATAGTCGCTGCTAGTTTGCCATCATTCACCGCTTTTTCGCCATCCGGTGTACCGTCAAATCCGACGACCATCACATCCGATTTACCGGCAGTTTGCAGTGCGCGCAGCGCGCCCAGCGCCATTTCATCATTCTGCGCGAACACAGCCTGAACATCCGGATGAGCGGTCAACAGGTTCTGCATTACGTTCAAACCTTTGGTGCGGTCAAAGTCCGCTGGCTGGCTGGCAAGAACATTAAACTTGTGAGCAGCAACGGCCTGCTGGAAACCTTCGCCACGCTCACGAGCTGCGGAGGTACCGGCAATGCCTTGCAGCTCGATAACTTTGGCACCTTCACCCGCTTTCTTCGCGATATAATCACCCGCGATTTTGCCGCCCAGTACGTTATCAGAAGCAATGTGGCTCACTACTTCACCTTTCGTGGCCTGGCGGTCAAGAGTGATAACCGGGATGTTCGCCTGGTTAGCCATCTTCACAGCATTACCCACTGCGTCGGAGTCGGTCGGGTTAATTAGCAGAATTTTGGTGCCGCGAACGGTTAAGTCCTGCACGTTCGCCAGCTCTTTCGCCGGATTGTTCTGGGAGTCCAGCACCACCAGGTTATAGCCGAGTTTATCCGCCTCTTTCTGCGCGCCATCTTTCAGCGATACAAAGAACGGGTTGTTAAGCGTGGAAACCACCAGCGCGATGGTGTCTTTTGCCATCGCATTCGCACTGACGGTGGCGCTTAGCGCAACAGCGGAAACCAGGGTAGCCAGTTTTTTCATGTTCATATTCAAGATGTCCTGTAGTCGTTATTACTGTTTTTTGTTGTCTACCAGCACCGCCAGCAAAATCACCACCGCTTTGACGATCATCTGGTAATAGGAGGAAACACCTAACAAATTCAATCCATTATTAAGGAAGCCAAGAATTAATGCGCCGATCAACGTCCCAACAATGCGACCTTTTCCGCCCGCCAGACTCGTACCGCCCAGAACCACCGCAGCAATAGCATCCAGCTCATAGCCAGTTCCCGCAGTGGGTTGTGCGGAGGAGAGACGCGCCACTTCAATGATCCCGGCCAGCGATGCCAGCAGACCACAAAGAGAATAGACGATGATTTTGATTTTATTGACGTTGATACCAGAAAGACGCGTAGCCGCTTCGTTGCCGCCCAGCGCGTAGATGTAACGCCCCAAACGTGTGTGATGCAGCATGTACCAGGCCGCGAGGAAGACAATTCCCATGATCCAGACTGGCGTAGGTACGCCCAGCGGACGACCAATACCAAACCAGCCAAACAGATCGGCGTTCTCAGTAAAGCCGGTATTCACTGGGCTACCGTTGGTATAAACCATGGTCACGCCGCGCAGTAAAAGCATCATAACCAGCGTAGCGATAAACGCCTGGACACGACCTTTCGCTACAATCACCCCGGTTACCGCACCAATAGCGGCACCTAACGCGAGAGCGGCAGCGACAGCCACCAGCGCATTGACTTCAATGCCGACGATAGATGCAGCTACTGCGCCAGTCAGCGCCAACAGAGAACCTACTGACAAGTCGATGCCCGACGTCAGGATCACCAGCGTCATCCCGACCGCCATAATGGCGTTCACCGAGGTTTGCTGGAGAATATTGAATAAGTTATTGATGGTGAAAAAGTTCGGGCTTAACGTCGAGACAATCGCGATCAGCACAAGCAGAGCGATAAGCGATTTCTGCTCCATCAGCCACGCTTTCGTGAAATAACGGCGACCAGAGACAGTCTGGGTTGTCATTTTTTTACTCCTGATTCACGCGATTAAGCTTGCCCACAGCGGCAGCCATTAACACTTCCTGGGTGGCCTGCTCACGAGTAAATTCCCCGCTGAGATGCCCTTCATGCATGACGATGATGCGATCGCTCATGCCTAATACTTCTGGCATCTCCGATGACACCAGAATGATGCTCAAGCCATCGGCTTTGAACTGGTTAATCAGTTGATAGATCTCTTTTTTCGCACCAACATCTACGCCACGGGTAGGTTCATCAAGAATCAACACTTTGGGGCGTGTCATCAGTCCACGGGCAATCGCCACTTTTTGCTGATTGCCACCGGAGAGCAAACCAATTGCCTGTTCCATCGACGGCGTTTTCACATTAAACAGACGAATAAAATCACTCACTGCCTGCTGTTCATCGGCATGCTTCAAACTGCCGCCAGTACGGCTAAAGTAACGCAGCGCAGTCAGCGACATATTCTCTTTGACTGACATACCCAGCACTAAACCGTCACGTTTACGGTCTTCAGAGATATACACAATGCCGTTTGCCAGGCCATCCTGCGGTGAACGGGTAACGACTTCATGCCCATCCAGGGTGACGTAACCGCTGGTGCGCGGCAGTGCGCCGTAGAGCACTTTCATCAGTTCGGTACGACCTGCGCCCATCAAACCAGAGACGCCAAGAATTTCGCCTTTGCGTAAAGTAAAAGAGACATCGTTAACGCCAGGTCCGCAGAGATTATCGACTTTCAGGCGGATATCTCCCGGCGCTTTGTCCAGGTGCGGATATTGATCTTCCAGCTTGCGGCCCACCATCATCTCAATCAGCGAATCTTCGGTCAGTGATGCCACTTCGCGCTCAGCAATAAATTGCCCATCACGAAAAACGGTAACGTCATCGCAAATCTCGAAGATTTCTTTCATGCGGTGGGAGATATAGACAATACCGCGGCCTTGCGATTTCAGCTCGCGGATGACGCGGAACAGGGATTCGGTTTCGGTATCGGTCAGCGCATCGGTCGGTTCATCCATAATGATGACTTTCGACTCAAAGCTCAGCACTTTGGCAATTTCAACCATTTGCTGGTCACCGATGGAAAGATCGCCCACCAGCTTGTCACTTTTAAAACGCAGGTTAAGTTTAGCCAGCAATTTATCCGCTTCGGCATACATGGTTTTCCAGTCAATTTTGCCAAAGCGATTAACAAACTCACGACCGAGGAAAATGTTTTCGGCAATGGTTAACTGCGGGATCAGGTTCAGTTCCTGATGGATGATTCCAATGCCGGCTTCCTGGGATGATTTCGGTCCGGTAAACGTCGTTTCTTTCCCCAGCCATAAAAGCGTACCGGCATCGCGAGTATAGATACCAGTAAGCACTTTCATCATGGTGGATTTACCCGCGCCGTTTTCGCCCACCAGCGCCATCACGCGGCCAGGATAGACATTTAACGCTGCGCCCGAGAGGGCTTTTACGCCCGGGAAGGCTTTATCGATGCCTTTAAGCTGAAGTAATGCTTCCATGACGGCCTCAGAACGTCACGCCAGCACAGAGAATGATATTCGCATACGGAGAACATTCTCCGCTGCGAATTACCGCCTGACTTTCTGCGGTTAGTTGTTTGAATTGTTCATGCGTGGTGTAACGAATTTCAATGGTATTTCCCTGGTGTTGTTGCAGCTGCTCAAGGTGAGTGAGCAACGTTTCGTGGAGTTGCGGATTATGTTGTTTGATCTCTTCCGCGATAATGGCAGCCTCGACCTGCATTTCATTTGTGACGACGCCCAGCACCTGCATAAAAGAAGGTACACCCTGGGTTAATGCCATATCGATACGCGTTGTACTTTTGGGGATGGGTAAACCAGCATCACACACCACCAACGTATCGGTATGTCCCAGACGGGAGATCACCGAAGAAATATCAGAATTAAGAACGGTGCCTTTTTTCATTTTTTTCTCCATCAGCGAAACGTTTCGCTGACCCGCAGTTTAATCCTGACTGAGTTGGGAAAACCATCGTGACGTTACGGAAATGTGATCAACATCGAAACGTTTTACATGGTGATTAACCATGAAAACAAAAACGCCCCCTTATGGAGAAAGGAGGCGTCTGGCGTTAAATTTCGACCTGAGTACCCAGTTCGATAACCCTGTTTGGCGGGATTTCAAATTGATCCGGTGCGCGCAGCGCATTACGTTGCAACAGCAAATACAGCTTGCCGCGCAAACGCAAATACCACGGACGTTTGCCGAGGATCAGTGATTCATGCGACATAAAGAAGGAGGTTTCCATCATCCGGCAACTTAACCCTTCCAGACCACAGCGGTGGAAAACTTCTTCCACGTTTGGCGTTTCCCGCCATCCATAACTTGCCACCACGCGCCAGAAAGTGGGCGACAGTTGTTCAATCTGTACCCGACGGACGTTATGGACATATGGCGCGTCTTCAGTGCGCAGAGTTAACAGAATCACCCGCTCATGCAACACCTTGTTATGTTTCAGGTTATGCATCAGTGCAAAGGGAATGACGTTGATTGCACGCGACATATACACCGCGGTCCCTGGCACGCGAACGGGCGGTGATTTCTCCAGCGAAGCAATCATCGCTTCCAGAGAGTTGCCATGTTCATGCATCCGCCGCAGCAAGCGGAAACGCTCGCTCTTCCAGGTGGTCATCACGATAAACATCACCGTACCGAGGCTCAATGGCAACCAGCCGCCGGAGAGCAGTTTATCGAGGTTAGCGGTGAACAATGGAATATCAACACAAAGGAAAGCAATCAGGATCAGCGCAACAAAATACTTATTCCAGTGCCAGTTCTGACGTGCCACGGTAGTCGAGAGAATAGATGTCAGTACCATGGTTCCGGTCACCGCAATCCCGTACGCCGCCGCCAGGTTGCTGGAGTGCTCAAAGCTGACGATCACAATCACGACCGCGACATAGAGCATCCAGTTCACAAACGGAATATAGATTTGCCCAGACTCCATTTCGGAGGTGTGAATAATGCGCATCGGCGACAAATATCCCAGACGTACGGCCTGACGCGTCAATGAGAAGACGCCAGAGATAACTGCCTGCGAGGCAATTACCGTCGCCAGTGCGGCGATGATCAGCAGCGGGATCAGCGCCCAGTCCGGTGCCAACAGGAAGAACGGGTTCTTAATCGCTTCCGGGTTCTTTAACAACAGAGCGCCCTGGCCAAAGTAATTAAGAGTTAATGAAGGCAATACGACGGTGAACCACGCCAGGCGAATCGGGAACTTACCAAAGTGCCCCATATCAGCATACAGCGCCTCGACCCCCGTAATCGACAGCACCACTGCCCCTAATGCAATAAAAGAAACCGTTTTGTATTCAAGGAAGAAATGCACCGCCCACATCGGATTCAGCGCATGCAGCACTTCCGGGTTAGCAATAATGCTACGTAACCCCAGTACTGCCAGAATCAAAAACCAGGTCAGCATGATCGGCGCAAACAGCTTACCGACCATAGCCGTGCCATGTTTTTGAATCATAAACAGTAAAGTCAGAACGATGATTGAGAGAGGAACTATCCAGGTATCCAGCTGCGGGGCGACGATTTCCAGACCTTCAATGGCAGACATCACCGAAATAGCGGGTGTTATGACGACTTCACCATAGAAAAAGCTGCCGCCGATTAGCCCCATAATCACCAGCATTGATGTGGTTCGCGCCGACGTATTACGCCCGGCAAGCGACATCAACGTCAGGATCCCCCCCTCACCGGCGTTATCTGCCCGCATCACGAAGGTGAGATATTTAATGGAAACCACAAAGATTAGCAGCCAGAAGATCAGCGATAAAAAGCCAAACACGGCATCGCGTTCAACGCCAAAACCAAACTGGCCGGACAAACATTCACGAAGTGTATATAACGGGCTGGTACCAATATCGCCGTAGACAACTCCAATCGCCGCGAGGGTAATCGCGGGCAACGATTGCTTATTATCAGTGCTCATAGACTAGTCTTTCGTTGAAATATGAAATGTGTGCTTAGTCCCTTGGCCCACAAAAAAGCGCACAGTATGCACGATTAACGGCAAAATCGTACTCCTAAATGCGGCCACATTAACCTGGCTCAAAGAAAAATAACCCCCCTTTGAGACTATTTTAGCCACCAGCAAGAAACGTCTATACTCGCAATTTACGCAGAACTTTTGACGAAAGGACGCCACTTCATTATGGCTCACCCTCATTTATTAGCGGAAAGAATTTCCCGCCTGAGCAGTTCGTTGGAAAAGGGGCTTTATGAACGTAGCCACGCCATCCGCTTGTGTTTATTAGCGGCATTAAGTGGTGAAAGTGTGTTCCTCCTTGGCCCGCCAGGCATTGCCAAAAGTTTGATCGCTCGGCGCTTAAAATTCGCCTTTCAGAATGCCCGCGCGTTTGAATATCTGATGACCCGCTTCTCCACGCCGGAAGAAGTTTTTGGTCCCCTTTCTATTCAGGCGCTAAAAGATGAAGGGCGCTATGAACGTTTAACCAGCGGTTACCTGCCGGAAGCAGAAATCGTCTTTCTGGATGAGATCTGGAAAGCGGGCCCGGCAATACTTAATACCCTGCTCACTGCCATTAACGAACGCCAGTTTCGCAACGGTGCACACGTAGAAAAAATCCCGATGCGTCTGCTGGTAGCGGCCTCCAACGAGCTGCCGGAAGCAGACAGCAGTCTGGAAGCGTTATATGACCGCATGCTGATTCGTCTGTGGTTAGATAAAGTGCAGGATAAAGCGAATTTCCGCTCCATGCTGACCAGTCAACAGGATGAAAATGACAATCCGGTTCCTGCCTCCTTGCAGGTCACTGATGAAGAATATGAACGCTGGCAGAAAGAGATTGGTGAAATTACGCTGCCCGATCATGTATTTGAGCTGATTTTTATGCTGCGCCAGCAACTGGATAAATTACCGGATGCGCCTTATGTCTCGGATCGTCGCTGGAAAAAAGCGATCCGCTTATTGCAGGCCAGCGCCTTTTTTAGCGGTCGCAGTGCTGTTGCCCCGGTAGATCTCATTTTGCTGAAAGATTGCCTGTGGTATGACGCGCAAAGCCTGAATTTGATACAACAACAAATTGATGTATTGATGACCGGTCATGCCTGGCAACAGCAAGGGATGTTGACCCGCCTGGGCGCGATTGTGCAACGTCACCTGCAACTACAGCAGCAACAAAGCGATAAAACAGCCTTAACGGTAATTCGTCTGGGCGGCATTTTCAGCCGTCGTCAGCAGTATCAACTCCCTGTTAACGTTACTGCTTCCACTCTGACTCTGCTGCTGCAAAAACCGTTAAAACTGCATGATATGGAAGTGGTTCATATCTCCTTTGAGCGTAGCGCGCTGGAACAGTGGCTGAGCAGAGGTGGTGAAATTCGCGGCAAACTGAACGGTATCGGCTTTGCCCAGAAACTGAATCTGGAAGTTGATAGCGCCCAACATCTTGTCGTACGCGATGTAAGTTTACAAGGCAGTACGCTGGCACTTCCCGGTTCATCGGCTGAAGGTCTGCCAGGTGAAATAAAACAACAACTGGAAGAGCTTGAAAGCGACTGGCGCAAGCAACACGCTTTATTCAGCGAACAGCAAAAATGTCTGTTTATCCCTGGCGACTGGTTAGGTCGCATTGAAGCCAGCCTACAGGATGTCGGCACCCAGATTCGCCAGGCACAACAATGCTAACGCTGGATACGCTTAATGTGATGCTGGCCGTCAGCGAAGAGGGATTGATCGAAGAGATGATCATCGCGCTGCTGGCCTCACCGCAGCTGGCAGTCTTCTTTGAAAAATTCCCACGACTGAAGGCGGCAATCACTGATGATGTTCCCCGCTGGCGTGAGGCGCTGCGCAGTCGGCTGAAAGATGCCCGAGTCCCGCCGGAACTCACCGAAGAGGTGATGTGCTATCAGGAAAGCCAGCTCCTCTCCACGCCGCAGTTTATTGTGCAGCTACCACAGATCCTGGACTTACTGCATCGTCTGAATTCCCCATGGGCAGAACAAGCCCGACAGTTGGTTGATGCTAACAGCACGATCACTTCAGCGTTACACACACTTTTTCTCCAGCGTTGGCGTTTAAGTCTGATCGTGCAAGCAACGACGTTAAATCAACAGCTATTAGAAGAAGAACGCGAACAACTGTTGAGTGAAGTTCAGGAACGCATGACGCTGAGCGGGCAACTTGAACCGATTCTCGCAGATAACAATACCGCAGCTGGTCGTCTGTGGGATATGAGCGCCGGTCAGCTTAAACGTGGCGACTATCAGTTGATTGTGAAATACGGTGAATTTCTTAACGAACAGCCGGAACTGAAACGCCTGGCAGAACAGTTGGGGCGTTCCCGGGAAGCCAAATCAATACCGCGCAACGATGCGCAGATGGAAACCTTCCGCACCATGGTGCGCGAACCGGCGACAGTTCCTGAGCAGGTTGATGGTCTGCAACAAAGCGACGATATTTTACGTCTCCTGCCGCCAGAACTGGCGACACTGGGGATCACGGAACTGGAATATGAGTTTTACCGTCGGCTGGTGGAAAAACAGTTGCTCACCTATCGCCTGCACGGTGAGTCGTGGCGTGAAAAAGTGATCGAACGCCCGGTGGTGCATAAAGATTACGACGAACAGCCGCGCGGACCGTTTATTGTCTGCGTGGATACTTCCGGCTCAATGGGCGGCTTTAATGAACAGTGTGCGAAAGCGTTCTGCCTGGCCTTGATGCGCATTGCTCTCGCTGAAAACCGGCGCTGCTATATTATGCTATTTTCCACCGAGATCGTCCGTTATGAGCTTTCAGGCCCACAAGGTATTGAGCAAGCGATCCGCTTTTTAAGCCAGCAGTTTCGTGGTGGTACCGATCTTGCCAGTTGTTTTCGCGCCATTATGGAACGCTTGCAAAGTCGGGAGTGGTTTGACGCCGATGCGGTGGTGATTTCTGATTTTATCGCCCAGCGGTTGCCTGACGACGTGACGAGCAAAGTGAAAGAGTTGCAGCAGGTACATCAGCATCGCTTTCATGCCGTGGCGATGTCGGCACATGGCAAACCCGGCATCATGCGCATTTTCGATCATATCTGGCGCTTTGATACCGGGATGCGAAGCCGCCTGCTCAGACGCTGGCGGCGATAAATTATTACAGCAGAGAAGGGACGCTCTCGCGAACAGCTGCCGGCCATACACCACACTGAACCTGGCCGATATGTGGCAGTTGCAGCAGCAGCATGGTCAAACGAGACTGCCCGATACCGCCGCCGATGGTCTGCGGCATTTCACCGCGCAGCAGCGCCTGATGCCACTCCAGCTGCAGACGATCTTCATCACCGGTCAGCGCCAGCTGATGTTTCAACGTATCGGCATCCACGCGGATCCCCATGGAAGAAAGCTCAAACGCATCTTCCAGTACCGGGTTCCATACCAGAATATCGCCGTTCAGACCCGCATGGCCCAGCTCTGACGGGGTGCTCCAGTCATCATAATCCGGTGCGCGCACGTCGTGACGATGACCATCACTCAACTTACCGCCAATCCCGACGAGGAATACCGCGCCAAGATCTTTCGCAATCGCCCGCTCACGTCCTTTGGCATCGAGATCCGGATAACGAGACAGTAACTCCTGGCTGTGTACGAAGTGGATCTGATCCGGCAGGAACGGTGCCAGGCCAAACTCTTCGCTAACTGCAGCTTCGGTTGCTTTAATTCCCGCCCAGATCGCCTCTACCGTGCTTTTCAGAGTCGAGAATTGACGCTCGCCGTCGCCCATTACGCGTTCCCAGTCCCACTGGTCAACATAGACCGAGTGCAACGGGGAAAGACGGTCTTCATCGGGGCGAAGGGCTTTCATGTGCGTGTACAGCCCTTCGCCCGCGCTGAAGTCGTGTTGCCCTAAGGTCTGACGTTTCCACTTCGCCAGTGAATGAACCACTTCGAACTGGGCATCAGGCAGAGCTTTCACTTTTACCTGCACCGCTTTTTCACAGCCCGACAAGTTATCCTGCGTGCCATCCCCCACACGGCTAAGAATCGGTGCCTGGACTTCGATCAGCCCCAGACGTTCTTCCAGTTGACGAGAAAAGTGAGATTTCACGAAGCTAATTTGACGTTGTTTGGCAATGTAAGCGGTTTTCATTTTTTATACTCCTGCGTCCTGTTGCTTATGATTAAGCAACAAAAACCGACACACATGCAATAATCATTCAATAAAAAGACTCACATACTTTTGATTCATTAAAAAAGAAGGCTAAAATAGAATGAATCATCAATCCGCATAAGAAAATCCTATGGAAAATTATCTGATCGACAATCTGGACCGTGGCATCCTGGAAGCATTAATGGGCAATGCGCGCACCGCTTACGCCGAACTGGCGAAACAATTTGGCGTCAGTCCGGGGACGATTCACGTTCGTGTAGAGAAAATGAAGCAGGCGGGGATCATTACCGGGGCGCGTATTGATGTCAGCCCGAAGCAGCTCGGTTATGACGTAGGCTGCTTTATCGGAATTATATTAAAGAGCGCCAAAGACTATCCTTCCGCGCTGGCAAAGCTGGAAAGCCTCGATGAAGTCACTGAAGCCTATTACACAACTGGCCACTACAGCATCTTTATCAAAGTGATGTGCCGTTCGATCGATGCTCTCCAGCATGTACTTATCAACAAGATCCAAACAATTGATGAAATTCAGTCCACCGAGACACTGATCGTCCTGCAAAACCCGATCATGCGTACCATTAAGCCATGATCAGCTTTTTTAATCCCATACTTTTCCACAGGTAGATCCCAACGCGTTCACAGCGTACAATACGCCACTCTTAATAAAGGTGGCGGTTTATGGCAGATATCACTCTTATCAGCGGCAGCACCCTCGGCGGTGCCGAATATGTGGCAGAACACTTGGCTGAAAAGCTGGAAGAGGCGGGTTTTACCACCGAAACGCTGCACGGTCCGCTGTTGGAAGATTTATCTGCCTCGGGGATCTGGCTGGTTATCAGCTCAACCCACGGTGCCGGAGATATTCCGGACAACCTTTCTCCTTTCTATGAAGCATTGCAGGAACAGAAGCCCGATCTTTCTGCGGTCCGCTTTGGCGCTATCGGTATTGGCAGTCGTGAATATGACACCTTTTGTGGGGCTATCGATAAACTCGAGGCAGAACTCAAAAATTCCGGTGCAAAACAGACAGGCGAAACACTGAAGATCAACATCCTTGATCACGACATTCCGGAAGATCCGGCAGAAGAATGGCTGGGCTCGTGGATTAATTTACTCAAATAAGTATACAGATCGTGCGATCTGTTGTGGATAACTCTGTCAGGAAGCTTGGATCAACCGGTAGTTATCCAAAGAACAACGGTTGTTCAGTTTTTGAGTTGTGTATAACCCCTCATTCTGATCCCAGCTTATACGGTCCAGGATCACCGATCATTCACAGTTAATGATCCTTTCCAGGTTGTTGATCTTAAACGCCGGATCCTTGTTATCCACAGGGAAGTGCGATCCTAATAAGAGATCACAATAGAACAGATCTCTAAATAAATAGATCTTCTTTTTAATACCCAGGATCCCAGGTCTTTCTCAAGCCGACAAAGTTGAGTAGAATCCACGGCCCGGGCTTCAATCCATTTTCATACCGCGTTATGCGAGGCAATCACCATGTTTTATCCGGATCCTTTTGACGTCATCATCATTGGCGGGGGTCATGCAGGCACCGAGGCCGCGATGGCCGCGGCGCGTATGGGTCAACAGACTCTGCTTTTGACACACAATATCGACACTCTGGGGCAGATGAGCTGCAACCCGGCGATCGGCGGTATTGGGAAGGGACATCTGGTAAAAGAAGTGGATGCACTCGGCGGCCTGATGGCGAAAGCGATCGATCAAGCAGGCATCCAGTTTAGGATACTAAACGCCAGCAAAGGTCCGGCTGTTCGTGCTACCCGTGCTCAGGCGGATCGCGTACTCTATCGCCAGGCGGTACGTACGGCGCTGGAGAACCAACCGAACCTGATGATCTTCCAGCAGGCGGTTGAAGATCTTATTGTCGAAAACGATCGCGTGGTCGGTGCTGTTACCCAAATGGGACTGAAGTTCCGTGCCAAAGCCGTCGTGCTCACCGTTGGGACGTTCCTCGACGGTAAAATTCATATCGGTCTGGATAACTACAGCGGTGGCCGTGCTGGTGATCCGCCGTCCATTCCGCTCTCTCGCCGTTTGCGTGAACTGCCGCTGCGCGTTGGTCGTCTGAAAACCGGGACACCGCCGCGTATTGATGCGCGTACTATCGACTTCAGCGTGCTGGCGCAACAGCATGGCGATAACCCAATGCCGGTATTCTCGTTTATGGGCAATGCGTCCCAGCATCCCCAGCAGGTGCCGTGTTATATCACTCATACCAACGAGAAAACCCATGATGTGATCCGCAGTAACCTCGATCGTAGCCCAATGTACGCAGGGGTGATCGAAGGTGTCGGCCCACGCTACTGCCCGTCGATCGAAGACAAAGTCATGCGCTTCGCCGACAGAAATCAGCATCAGATCTTCCTTGAACCGGAAGGGCTGACCTCTAACGAAATTTATCCGAACGGTATCTCCACCAGCCTGCCGTTCGATGTGCAGATGCAAATCGTCCGCTCCATGCAGGGGATGGAAAACGCGAAGATCGTGCGTCCGGGTTATGCCATTGAGTATGACTTCTTCGATCCTCGCGACCTGAAACCGACGCTGGAGAGCAAGTTTATCCAGGGGCTGTTCTTTGCTGGTCAGATTAACGGCACTACCGGTTACGAAGAAGCCGCTGCGCAAGGTTTGCTGGCTGGTCTTAACGCTGCTCGCCTGTCTGCTGACAAAGAAGGTTGGGCTCCGGCACGTTCTCAGGCGTATCTCGGTGTACTGGTTGATGACCTGTGCACTTTAGGAACCAAAGAACCGTACCGTATGTTTACCTCGCGTGCAGAATATCGCCTGATGCTACGCGAAGATAATGCGGATCTGCGTTTGACTGAAATCGGTCGTGAACTGGGCCTGGTGGATGACGAACGTTGGGCGCGCTTTAACGAGAAGCTTGAGAATATCGAGCGTGAGCGTCAGCGTCTGAAATCGACATGGGTAACCCCGTCGGCGGAAGCTGCAGCCGAAGTGAATGCTCACCTGACTGCGCCGCTTTCCCGTGAAGCCAGTGGTGAAGATCTGCTGCGTCGTCCGGAAATGACTTATGAAAAATTAACCATGCTGACGCCTTTTGCCCCTGCGTTGACAGACGAACAGGCGGCGGAACAGGTTGAGATTCAGGTTAAATACGAAGGTTATATTGCGCGCCAGCAAGATGAGATCGAAAAGCAGCAGCGTAACGAGAATACCTTGCTGCCAGCGACGCTGGATTACCGCCAGGTATCCGGTCTTTCTAACGAAGTGATCGCCAAACTTAACGATCACAAACCGGCTTCTATCGGTCAGGCTTCGCGTATTTCTGGCGTCACGCCTGCTGCCATCTCCATTCTACTGGTGTGGCTAAAAAAACAGGGTATGCTGCGTCGTAGCGCATAACGCATTAAAAATGCCTGGTAAGCACCCGCTTACCGGGCTACGCATCAAGAACAGGTAATCACCGTGCTCAACAAACTCTCCTCTCTGCTGAAAGACGCAGGAATTTCGCTTACCGATCACCAGAAAAACCAGCTAATTGCCTACGTGAATATGCTGCATAAATGGAATAAAGCGTACAACCTGACTTCGGTCCGCGATCCTAATGAGATGCTGGTACGCCATATTCTCGATAGCATTGTGGTGGCACCGTATCTGCAAGGTGATCGGTTTATCGATGTCGGCACCGGACCAGGACTGCCTGGCATTCCACTCTCTATCGTGCGTCCTGAAGCCCATTTCACGTTGTTGGATAGCCTTGGTAAACGCGTGCGTTTCCTTCGTCAGGTGCAACATGAGCTTAAACTGGAGAATATTGAGCCAGTACAGAGCAGGGTAGAAGAGTTTCCTTCTGAGCCGCCATTTGATGGCGTAATTAGCCGCGCCTTTGCCTCTCTGAACGATATGGTGAGCTGGTGCCACCATCTTCCTGGTGAGCAAGGTCGTTTCTACGCGCTGAAAGGCCAAATACCGGAAGATGAAATCGCTTTGTTGCCCGAAGAATATCAGGTCGAATCAGTGGTTAAACTTCACGTTCCGGCCCTGGATGGCGAACGTCATCTGGTGGTGATTAAAGCAAATAAAATTTAATTTTTATCAAAAAAAACATAAAAAAATGACCGGTTAGACTGTTAACAACAACCAGGTTTTCTACTGATATAACTGGTTACATTTAACGCCACGTTCACTCTTTTGCATCAACGACCTAACGTGGCTTTTTTGGGTAAGCAGAAAATAAGTCAGCAGTGAAAATATCAGGCTGCTAAAAATCGGCGCTAAGAACCATAATCATCTGTTAAAATATTATTAAAAATGTCAATGGGTGGTTTTTGTTGTGTAAGTGTCACTTATTAAAAGAGTGTCTGTTTTTGGACTTAAATATCATAAACTTGCAATGGCATCATTTGCCAAGTAAATAAATATGCTGTGCGCGAACATGCTCAATATGTGATCTGAAGCACGCTTTATCGCCAGTGTTTACGCGTTATTTACAGTTTTTCATGATCGAACAGCGTTAGCAGAAAAGTCGCAATTGTATGCACTGGAAAAATATTTAAACATTTATTCACCTTTTGGCTACTTATTGTTTGAAATCACGGGGGCGCACCGTATAATTTGACCGCTTTTTGATGCTTGACTCTAAGCCTTAAAGAAAGTTTTATACGACACGCGGCATACCTCGAAGGGAGCAGGAGTGAAAAACGTGATGTCTGTGTCGCTCGTGAGTCGAAACGTTGCTCGGAAGCTTCTGCTCGTTCAGTTACTGGTGGTGATAGCAAGTGGATTGCTGTTCAGCCTCAAAGACCCCTTCTGGGGCGTCTCTGCATTAAGTGGAGGCCTGGCAGTCTTTCTGCCTAACGTTTTGTTTATGATATTTGCCTGGCGTCACCAGGCACATACACCAGCGAAAGGCCGGGTGGCCTGGACATTCGCATTTGGCGAAGCTTTTAAAGTTCTGGCGATGTTGGTGTTACTGGTGGTGGCGTTGGCGGTTTTAAAGGCGGTATTCTTGCCGCTGATCGTTACGTGGGTTTTGGTGCTGGTGGTTCAGATACTGGCACCGGCTGTAATTAACAACAAAGGGTAAAAGGCATCATGGCTTCAGAAAATATGACGCCGCAGGATTACATAGGACACCACCTGAATAACCTTCAGCTGGACCTGCGTACATTCTCGCTGGTGGATCCGCATAACCCCCCAGCCACCTTCTGGACAATCAATATTGACTCCATGTTCTTCTCGGTGGTGCTGGGTCTGTTGTTCCTGGTTTTATTCCGTAGTGTAGCCAAAAAGGCGACCAGCGGCGTGCCAGGTAAGTTTCAGACCGCGATTGAGCTGGTGATCGGCTTTGTTAATGGTAGCGTGAAAGACATGTACCATGGCAAGAGCAAGCTGATTGCTCCGCTGGCCCTGACGATTTTCGTCTGGGTATTCCTGATGAACTTGATGGACTTACTGCCTATCGACCTGCTGCCGTACATCGCTGAACATGTACTGGGTCTGCCGGCACTGCGTGTGGTTCCGTCTGCGGACGTGAACGTAACGCTGTCTATGGCACTGGGCGTATTTATCCTGATTCTGTTCTACAGCATCAAAATGAAAGGCATCGGCGGCTTCACGAAAGAGTTGACGCTGCAGCCGTTCAATCACTGGGCGTTCATTCCTGTCAACTTAATCCTTGAAGGGGTAAGCCTGCTGTCCAAACCAGTTTCACTCGGTTTGCGACTGTTCGGTAACATGTATGCCGGTGAGCTGATTTTCATTCTGATTGCTGGTCTGTTGCCGTGGTGGTCACAGTGGATCCTGAATGTGCCGTGGGCCATTTTCCACATCCTGATCATTACGCTGCAAGCCTTCATCTTCATGGTTCTGACGATCGTCTATCTGTCGATGGCGTCTGAAGAACATTAATTTACCAACACTACTACGTTTTAACTGAAACAAACTGGAGACTGTCATGGAAAACCTGAATATGGATCTGCTGTACATGGCTGCCGCTGTGATGATGGGTCTGGCGGCAATCGGTGCTGCGATCGGTATCGGCATCCTCGGGGGTAAATTCCTGGAAGGCGCAGCGCGTCAACCTGATCTGATTCCTCTGCTGCGTACTCAGTTCTTTATCGTTATGGGTCTGGTGGATGCTATCCCGATGATCGCTGTAGGTCTGGGTCTGTACGTGATGTTCGCTGTCGCGTAGTAAGCGTTGCTTTTATTTAAAGAGCAATATCAGAACGTTAACTAAATAGAGGCATTGTGCTGTGAATCTTAACGCAACAATCCTCGGCCAGGCCATCGCGTTTGTCCTGTTCGTTCTGTTCTGCATGAAGTACGTATGGCCGCCATTAATGGCAGCCATCGAAAAACGTCAAAAAGAAATTGCTGACGGCCTTGCTTCCGCAGAACGAGCACATAAGGACCTTGACCTTGCAAAGGCCAGCGCGACCGACCAGCTGAAAAAAGCGAAAGCGGAAGCCCAGGTAATCATCGAGCAGGCGAACAAACGCCGCTCGCAGATTCTGGACGAAGCTAAAGCTGAAGCAGAGCAGGAACGTACTAAAATCGTGGCCCAGGCGCAGGCGGAAATTGAAGCCGAGCGTAAACGTGCCCGTGAAGAGCTGCGTAAGCAAGTTGCTATCCTGGCTGTTGCTGGCGCCGAGAAGATCATCGAACGTTCCGTGGATGAAGCTGCTAACAGCGACATCGTGGATAAACTTGTCGCTGAACTGTAAGGAGGGAGGGGCTGATGTCTGAATTTATTACGGTAGCTCGCCCCTACGCCAAAGCAGCTTTTGACTTTGCCGTCGAACACCAAAGTGTAGAACGCTGGCAGGACATGCTGGCGTTTGCCGCCGAGGTAACCAAAAACGAACAAATGGCAGAGCTTCTCTCTGGCGCGCTTGCGCCAGAAACGCTCGCCGAGTCGTTTATCGCAGTTTGTGGTGAGCAACTGGACGAAAACGGTCAGAACCTGATTCGGGTTATGGCTGAAAATGGTCGTCTTAACGCGCTCCCGGATGTTCTGGAGCAGTTTATTCACCTGCGTGCTGTGAGTGAGGCTACCGCTGAGGTAGACGTCATTTCCGCTGCCGCGTTGAGTGAACAACAGCTCGCGAAAATTTCTGCTGCGATGGAAAAACGTCTGTCACGCAAAGTTAAGCTGAATTGCAAAATCGATAAGTCTGTAATGGCAGGCGTTATCATCCGAGCGGGTGATATGGTCATTGATGGCAGCGTACGCGGTCGTCTTGAGCGCCTTGCAGACGTCTTGCAGTCTTAAGGGGACTGGAGCATGCAACTGAATTCCACCGAAATCAGCGAACTGATCAAGCAGCGCATTGCTCAGTTCAATGTTGTGAGTGAAGCTCACAACGAAGGTACTATTGTTTCTGTAAGTGACGGTGTTATCCGCATCCACGGCCTGGCCGATTGTATGCAGGGTGAAATGATCTCCCTGCCGGGTAACCGTTACGCTATCGCACTGAACCTCGAGCGTGACTCTGTAGGTGCGGTTGTTATGGGGCCGTACGCTGACCTTGCCGAAGGCATGAAAGTTAAGTGTACTGGCCGTATCCTGGAAGTTCCGGTTGGCCGTGGCCTGCTGGGCCGTGTGGTTAACACTCTGGGTGCACCAATCGACGGTAAAGGTCCGCTGGATCACGACGGCTTCTCTGCTGTAGAAGCTATCGCCCCGGGCGTTATCGAACGTCAGTCCGTAGATCAGCCGGTACAGACCGGTTATAAAGCCGTTGACTCCATGATCCCAATCGGTCGTGGTCAGCGTGAATTGATCATCGGTGACCGTCAGACCGGTAAAACCGCACTGGCAATCGATGCCATCATTAACCAGCGCGATTCCGGTATCAAATGTATCTATGTCGCTATCGGCCAGAAAGCGTCCACTATTTCTAACGTGGTACGTAAACTGGAAGAGCACGGCGCACTGGCTAACACCATCGTTGTGGTAGCAACCGCGTCTGAATCCGCTGCACTGCAATACCTGGCGCCGTATGCCGGTTGCGCAATGGGCGAATACTTCCGCGACCGCGGTGAAGATGCGCTGATCATTTACGATGACCTGTCTAAACAGGCTGTTGCTTACCGTCAGATCTCCCTGCTGCTCCGTCGTCCGCCAGGACGTGAAGCATTCCCGGGCGACGTATTCTACCTCCACTCTCGTCTGCTGGAGCGTGCTGCGCGTGTTAACGCCGAATACGTTGAAGCCTTCACCAAAGGTGAAGTGAAAGGGAAAACCGGTTCTCTGACCGCGCTGCCGATTATCGAAACTCAGGCGGGTGACGTTTCTGCGTTCGTTCCGACTAACGTAATCTCCATTACCGATGGTCAGATCTTCCTGGAAACCAACCTGTTCAACGCCGGTATTCGTCCTGCGGTTAACCCGGGTATTTCCGTATCCCGTGTTGGTGGTGCAGCACAGACCAAGATCATGAAAAAACTGTCCGGTGGTATCCGTACCGCTCTGGCACAGTATCGTGAACTGGCAGCGTTCTCTCAGTTTGCATCCGACCTTGACGATGCAACACGTAAGCAGCTTGACCACGGTCAGAAAGTGACCGAACTGCTGAAACAGAAACAGTATGCGCCGATGTCCGTTGCGCAGCAGTCTCTGGTTCTGTTCGCAGCAGAACGTGGTTACCTGGCGGATGTTGAACTGTCGAAAATCGGCAGCTTCGAAGCCGCTCTGCTGGCTTACGTCGACCGTGATCACGCTCCGTTGATGCAAGAGATCAACCAGACCGGTGGCTACAACGACGAAATCGAAGGCAAGCTGAAAGGCATCCTCGATTCCTTCAAAGCAACCCAATCCTGGTAACGTCTGGCGGCTTGCCTTAGGGCAGGCCGCAAGGCATTGAGGAGAAGCTCATGGCCGGCGCAAAAGAGATACGTAGTAAGATCGCAAGCGTCCAGAACACGCAAAAGATCACTAAAGCGATGGAGATGGTCGCCGCTTCCAAAATGCGTAAATCGCAGGATCGCATGGCGGCCAGCCGTCCTTATGCAGAAACCATGCGCAAAGTGATTGGTCACCTTGCACACGGTAATCTGGAATATAAGCACCCATACCTGGAAGACCGCGACGTTAAACGCGTGGGCTACCTGGTGGTGTCGACCGACCGTGGTTTGTGCGGTGGTTTGAACATTAACCTGTTCAAAAAACTGCTGGCGGAAATGAAGACCTGGACCGACAAAGGCGTTCAATGCGACCTCGCAATGATCGGCTCAAAAGGCGTGTCGTTCTTCAACTCCGTGGGCGGCAATGTTGTTGCCCAGGTCACCGGCATGGGGGATAACCCTTCCCTGTCCGAACTGATCGGTCCGGTAAAAGTGATGTTGCAGGCCTACGATGAAGGCCGTCTGGACAAGCTTTACATTGTCAGCAACAAATTTATTAACACCATGTCTCAGGTTCCGACCATCAGCCAGCTGTTGCCGTTACCGGCATCAGATGATGATGATCTGAAACATAAATCCTGGGATTACCTGTACGAACCCGATCCGAAGGCGTTGCTGGATACCCTGCTGCGTCGTTATGTCGAATCTCAGGTTTATCAGGGCGTGGTTGAAAACCTGGCCAGCGAGCAGGCCGCCCGTATGGTGGCGATGAAAGCCGCGACCGACAATGGCGGCAGCCTGATTAAAGAGCTGCAGTTGGTATACAACAAAGCTCGTCAGGCCAGCATTACTCAGGAACTCACCGAGATCGTCTCGGGGGCCGCCGCGGTTTAAACAGGTTATTTCGTAGAGGATTTAAGATGGCTACTGGAAAGATTGTCCAGGTAATCGGCGCCGTAGTTGACGTCGAATTCCCTCAGGATGCCGTACCGCGCGTGTACGATGCTCTTGAGGTGCAAAATGGTAATGAGCGTCTGGTGCTGGAAGTTCAGCAGCAGCTCGGCGGCGGTATCGTGCGTACCATCGCAATGGGTTCCTCCGACGGTCTGCGTCGCGGTCTGGATGTAAAAGACCTCGAACACCCGATCGAAGTCCCGGTAGGTAAAGCGACTCTGGGTCGTATCATGAACGTACTGGGTGAACCGGTCGACATGAAAGGCGAGATCGGTGAAGAAGAGCGTTGGGCGATTCACCGCGCAGCACCTTCCTACGAAGAGCTGTCAAACTCTCAGGAACTGCTGGAAACCGGTATCAAAGTTATCGACCTGATGTGTCCGTTCGCTAAGGGCGGTAAAGTCGGTCTGTTCGGTGGTGCGGGTGTAGGTAAAACCGTAAACATGATGGAGCTTATTCGTAACATCGCGATCGAGCACTCCGGTTACTCTGTGTTTGCGGGCGTAGGTGAACGTACTCGTGAGGGTAACGACTTCTACCACGAAATGACCGACTCCAACGTTATCGACAAAGTATCCCTGGTATATGGCCAGATGAACGAGCCGCCGGGAAACCGTCTGCGCGTTGCACTGACCGGCCTGACCATGGCTGAGAAATTCCGTGACGAAGGTCGTGACGTTCTGCTGTTCGTTGACAACATCTATCGTTACACCCTGGCCGGTACGGAAGTATCCGCACTGCTGGGCCGTATGCCTTCAGCGGTAGGTTATCAGCCGACTCTGGCGGAAGAGATGGGCGTTCTTCAGGAACGTATCACCTCCACCAAAACTGGTTCTATCACCTCCGTACAGGCGGTATACGTACCTGCGGATGACTTGACTGACCCGTCTCCGGCAACCACCTTTGCGCACCTTGACGCAACCGTGGTACTGAGCCGTCAGATCGCGTCTCTGGGTATCTACCCGGCCGTTGACCCGCTGGACTCTACCAGCCGTCAGTTGGACCCGCTGGTGGTTGGTCAGGAACACTACGACACCGCGCGTGGCGTTCAGTCCATCCTGCAACGTTATCAGGAACTGAAAGACATCATCGCCATCCTGGGTATGGATGAACTGTCTGAAGAAGACAAACTGGTGGTAGCGCGCGCTCGTAAGATCCAGCGCTTCCTGTCCCAGCCGTTCTTCGTGGCAGAAGTATTCACCGGTTCTCCGGGTAAATACGTCTCCCTGAAAGACACCATCCGTGGCTTTAAAGGCATCATGGAAGGCGAATACGATCACCTGCCGGAGCAGGCGTTCTACATGGTCGGTTCCATCGAAGAAGCTGTGGAAAAAGCCAAAAAACTTTAACGCCTTAATCGGAGGGTGATATGGCAATGACTTACCACCTGGACGTCGTCAGCGCAGAGCAACAAATGTTCTCTGGTCTGGTCGAGAAAATCCAGGTAACGGGTAGCGAAGGTGAACTGGGCATTTACCCTGGCCACGCACCGCTGCTCACCGCCATTAAGCCTGGTATGATTCGCATCGTGAAACAGCACGGTCACGAAGAGTTTATCTATCTGTCTGGCGGCATTCTTGAAGTGCAGCCTGGCAACGTGACCGTTCTGGCCGACACCGCAATTCGCGGCCAGGATCTCGACGAAGCGCGAGCCATGGAAGCGAAACGTAAGGCTGAAGAGCACATTAGCAGCTCTCACGGCGACGTAGATTACGCTCAGGCGTCTGCGGAACTGGCCAAAGCGATCGCGCAGTTGCGCGTTATCGAGTTGACCAAAAAAGCGATGTAACACCGGCTTGAAAAGCACAAAAGCCAGTCTGGAAACAGGCTGGCTTTTTTTTACGCGTATTGACCCGTCCTGAAGAGCGTTCACATAGATCCTGCTGATATAAAACCCCCCTGTTTCCCGTTTATTCATTGATCGAAATAAGAGCAAAAACATCCACCTGACGCTTAAATGAAGGTACTGCCTTAATTTTCTGCAGACAAAAGGCGTGACGATGGTCGAAAATGGCACTTTCGTCAGCGGGGATAATCCGTTATTGAACAATTTATCCTCTGTCCATTTCACGATGAAAAAAATGTAGTTTTTTCAAGGTGAAGCGGTTTAAATTCGTTCTCAAATTACAGTCAGGACGCGTATGTTGAATAATGCTATGAGCGTAGTGATCCTTGCCGCAGGTAAAGGCACGCGCATGTATTCCGATCTTCCGAAAGTGCTGCATACCCTTGCCGGGAAAGCGATGGTTCAGCATGTCATTGATGCTGCGAATGAATTAGGCGCAGCGCACGTTCACCTGGTGTACGGTCACGGCGGCGATCTGCTTAAACAGGCGTTGAAAGACGATAACCTGAACTGGGTGCTTCAGGCAGAACAGCTGGGTACGGGCCATGCAATGCAGCAAGCCGCACCTTTTTTTGCCGATGACGAAGACATTTTAATGCTCTACGGCGACGTGCCGCTGATCTCTGTTGAAACACTCCAGCGCCTGCGTGATGCTAAACCGCAGGGTGGCATTGGTCTGCTGACGGTGAAACTGGATGATCCGACCGGTTATGGACGTATCACCCGTGAAAACGGCAAAGTTACCGGCATTGTTGAGCACAAAGATGCCACCGACGAGCAGCGTCAGATTCAGGAGATCAACACCGGCATTCTGATCGCCAACGGCGCAGATATGAAACGCTGGCTGGCGAAGCTAACCAATAATAATGCGCAGGGCGAATACTACATCACCGACATTATTGCGCTGGCGTATCAGGAAGGACGTGAAATTGTTGCCGTTCATCCGCAACGTTTAAGCGAAGTAGAAGGCGTGAATAATCGCCTGCAACTCTCCCGACTGGAGCGCGTTTATCAGTCCGAACAAGCTGAAAAGCTGCTGTTAGCAGGCGTTATGCTGCGCGATCCGGCGCGTTTTGATCTGCGTGGTACGCTTACTCACGGGCGCGATGTTGAAATTGATACTAACGTTATCATCGAGGGCAACGTGACTCTCGGTAATCGCGTGAAAATCGGCACCGGTTGCGTGATTAAAAACAGCGTGATTGGCGATGATTGCGAAATTAGCCCGTATACCGTTGTGGAAGATGCGAATCTGGCAGCGGCCTGTACCATTGGCCCGTTTGCCCGTCTGCGTCCTGGTGCTGAGTTGCTGGAAGGCGCACACGTCGGTAACTTCGTTGAGATGAAAAAAGCGCGTCTGGGTAAAGGCTCGAAAGCTGGTCATCTGACTTACCTGGGGGATGCGGAAATTGGCGATAACGTCAACATCGGCGCAGGAACCATTACCTGCAACTACGATGGTGCCAATAAATTTAAAACCATTATTGGCGACGATGTGTTTGTTGGATCCGATACTCAGCTGGTGGCCCCGGTAACGGTAGGCAAAGGCGCAACCATTGCTGCGGGTACAACTGTGACGCGTAATGTTGGCGAAAATGCTCTGGCAATCAGCCGTGTGCCGCAGTCGCAAAAAGAAGGCTGGCGTCGTCCGGTAAAGAAAAAGTAATTCTGGCTGGGTAATCCGGCCATATGGGGTGAGGAGATAACATAATCTCCCGCCCACAAGCAGTAACTATAAAAATAACCCCACTCTCTACAAAGGCTCGGGGCGCCCGAAAAACGGGCATACAGGTTGACCGACAACGATATAAATCGGAATCAAAAACTATGTGTGGAATTGTTGGCGCGATCGCGCAACGTGATGTAGCAGAAATCCTTCTTGAAGGTTTACGTCGTCTGGAATACCGCGGATATGACTCTGCCGGTCTGGCGGTTGTAGATGCAGAAGGTCATATGACCCGCCTGCGTCGCCTCGGTAAAGTCCAGATGCTGGCCCAGGCAGCGGAAGAACATCCTCTGCATGGCGGCACCGGGATTGCTCACACTCGCTGGGCGACGCACGGCGAACCTTCAGAAGTGAATGCGCATCCGCATGTTTCTGAACACATTGTGGTGGTGCATAACGGCATCATCGAAAACCATGAACCGCTGCGTGAAGCGTTAAAAGCACGTGGCTATACCTTCGTTTCTGAAACCGACACCGAAGTGATTGCACACCTGGTGAACTGGGAACTGAAACAAGGCGGTACTCTGCGTGAGGCTGTTCTGCGTGCTATTCCGCAACTGCGCGGCGCGTACGGTACGGTAATTATGGACTCCCGTCACCCGGATACCCTGCTGGCGGCTCGTTCTGGTAGCCCGCTGGTGATTGGCCTGGGCATGGGCGAAAACTTTATTGCTTCTGACCAGTTGGCGCTGTTGCCAGTGACCCGTCGCTTTATCTTCCTTGAAGAAGGCGATATTGCGGAAATCACTCGCCGTTCGGTAAACATCTTCGATAAAACTGGCGCGGAAGTGAAACGTCAGGATATCGAATCCAATCTGCAATATGACGCGGGCGATAAAGGTATTTACCGCCACTACATGCAGAAAGAGATCTACGAACAGCCGAACGCGATCAAAAACACCCTTACCGGGCGCATCAGCCACGGTCAGGTTGATTTGAGCGAGCTGGGACCGAACGCCGACGAACTGCTGTCGAAGGTTGAGCATATTCAGATCCTCGCCTGTGGTACTTCTTACAACTCCGGTATGGTTTCCCGCTACTGGTTTGAAGCGCTGGCAGGTATTCCGTGCGATGTTGAAATCGCCTCTGAATTCCGCTATCGCAAATCAGCCGTGCGTCGTAACAGCCTGATGATCACTCTGTCGCAGTCCGGTGAAACCGCGGATACCCTGGCGGGTCTGCGTCTGTCAAAAGAATTGGGTTACCTTGGATCGCTGGCAATCTGTAACGTTCCTGGCTCTTCGCTGGTACGTGAATCCGATTTGGCGCTGATGACCAATGCGGGTACGGAAATTGGCGTGGCGTCCACCAAAGCATTCACCACTCAGTTAACCGTGTTGTTGATGCTGGTGGCGAAGCTGTCTCGCCTGAAAGGTCTGGATGCCTCCATTGAGCATGATATCGTGCATGGTCTGCAGGCGTTACCGAGCCGTATTGAGCAGATGCTGTCTCAGGACAAACGCATTGAAGCTCTGGCAGAAGATTTCTCTGACAAACACCACGCGCTGTTCCTGGGCCGTGGCGATCAGTACCCAATTGCGCTGGAAGGCGCATTGAAGCTGAAAGAGATCTCTTATATTCATGCGGAAGCCTACGCAGCAGGCGAACTGAAACACGGTCCGCTGGCGCTGATTGACGCGGATATGCCGGTTATCGTCGTCGCACCGAACAACGAACTGCTGGAAAAACTGAAATCCAACATTGAAGAAGTTCGCGCGCGCGGCGGTCAGTTGTATGTCTTTGCCGATCAGGATGCTGGTTTTGTGAGCAGTGATAACATGCACATCATCGAGATGCCGCATGTGGAAGAGGTTATTGCACCGATCTTCTACACCGTTCCGCTGCAGTTACTGGCTTATCACGTTGCGCTGATTAAAGGCACTGACGTTGACCAGCCGCGTAATCTGGCAAAATCGGTAACGGTTGAGTAATTTTCATCATTGATATAAAAGGGCTGCCGACGGGCGGCCTTTTTTATAAAGTGTATCAACGGTTTATTATTGATGCACAAATTAATATAAATATATTCTGAATTATTGGTGATGTCCTATTACGCACTTGATTTTTTACTGTTTTAATAATATTTATATAATAAATTTATATTTAATTTCGCATAATTAATATTATTTTTAGATAAAAATACCCCTTTGGTGTACTATGCCTCTGAATCATAAAATCACTTATTAATTTAAGTTATGATTTAGACTGAAGGATATATTATATCAATGGAGTTTGTATGAAACGTAATATTATTGGCGGTGCAATTACGCTGGCATCTTTAATGTTAGCCGGAAATGCACTTGCAGAAGATGGCGTTGTTCACTTTGTCGGTGAAATTGTCGATAGCACATGCGAAGTGACTTCCGATACCGCCGATCAAACAGTACCTCTTGGTAAGGTCAGTAAAAGTGCGTTTTCAGGAGTAGGCAGCCTGGCGTCACCACAGCAATTTAGTATTAAACTGGAAAATTGCCCAGCAACCTATACTCAGGCAGCCGTCCGTTTCGATGGTACTGAAGCACCTGGTGGAGACGGTGACCTGAAAGTGGGTACACCGCTGACATCAGGTACACCTGGCGATTTTACCGGTACAGGACAAGCGATTGCGGCAACCGGCGTCGGTATTCGTATTTTTAACCGGGCGGATAATTCTCAGGTTAAACTTTATAATGACTCTGCTTATAGCACAATCGACGCTGACGGTAAGGCTGAAATGAAGTTTATTGCACGCTATGTTGCTACCAATGCGACCGTAACGGCGGGTACAGCAAACGCGGATTCACAATTCACCGTCGAATATAAGAAATAATTAATACAGGGCCTTTTTATTCAGTTGGCTTTGGCCAGGGAGTCGTTATGTCCAGAAAAAGTTGTTTAATTAGGCTCTTTAAAACAACAATTTCGTGTAATTTATTGAGGATTATTATTCTAAGCATCTTTTTCCTCCAGCCGACATTGACCTGTGCAGGTGTTGTCATTGGCGGTACACGGGTTGTTTATTTGAGTAATAATGCTGATAAATCTATTTCTGTATTTAGTAAGGAAGAAAAAATTCCTTATCTCATCCAGGCATGGGTGGATCCGTTTAATAAAGATGATAAAACTAAAGCGCCATTTATTGTTATTCCTCCGGTATCACGGTTAGAACCCGCGCAAGAAAAAATATTACGTATTGTCCACACTAAAGGTTTGTCATTACCAGAGGATCGAGAGTCTGTCTTCTGGCTAAATATCAAAAATATTCCACCCTCTGCGAGCAACAAAGAAGCGAACTCGCTGGAAATCGCCGTTAAAACGCGAATTAAGCTTTTCTGGAGACCGGCATCTATCCGCATGATTCCCGAAGATGCCGCACCAAAGGTGAAGTGGCATCGGGAAGGCCGAAATCTTATTGCTGAGAACCCTAACCCGATTCATATCAGCGTGATGGATGTCATTGTTGATGGCCATGATGTACCTCTTAACATGATCCGCCCTTTCGAGACGCTCACGTTACCGTTGCCTGCTAATTCTTCGGGTAGCCAAATGACCTGGCGATTTATTAATGATTACGGTGCGATAAGCGAACCATTAAAGCAAGCGTTGTAAGCATTGCATAAGGATAGGCGAATTATGGTTACGACCAGAATAGCAGTTGGTCTGACGGCAGGGACATGTCTCGTTTTCTCGCAAAGTGTGATGGCCGAGGTCAGCATATTTAATCCGGCGCTGCTGGAAATAGACCATCAATCCGGAGTCGATATTCGCCAGTTTAACAAAGCGAATCACATACCTCCCGGCGTCTACAGTGTTGATATTTTTATCAATGGCAAAATGTTCGAACGGCAGGATGTGACTTTTGTTCAGGATAACCCTGATGCCGATCTGCACGCCTGCTTTGTCGCGGTTAAAAAAACGCTGACTTCCTTTGGTGTAAAAGTTGACGCGCTGAAATCGCTCAATAAAGTGGATGACCAGGCCTGTATTGACCCTGCACCACGCATTGAAGGCTCAACATGGCAACTGGACGGCGATAAGCTGCAACTGAATATCACCATTCCCCAGATCTATATGGATGCGATGGCTTACGATTACATAAGCCCCACGCGTTGGGATGAGGGAATTAACGCACTGACTATCAACTACGATTTTTCCGGTTCACATACTCTGCGCTCGGATTACAGCTCACAGGAGACCGATACCAGTTATCTCAACCTGCGTAACGGACTCAATATTGGGCCGTGGCGACTCCGCAATTACAGCACCTTGAACACCACCGATGGTCGTGCGGAATACAACTCTATCAGTACCTGGATACAACGTGATATTGCTGCGTTAAGAAGCCAGATTATGATTGGCGATACGTGGACGGCGAGCGATATTTTCGACAGCACGCAAATCCGTGGTGCACGACTTTATACTGATAAAGATATGTTACCCGCCAGCCAGAATGGCTTCGCGCCTGTGGTTCGTGGGATTGCAAAATCTAACGCCACCGTCATCATTCGACAGAACGGCTACGTAATTTATCAGTCAGCCGTTCCACAAGGTGCCTTTGAAATCACCGACCTCAATACTGCCAGCTCAGGCGGCGACCTGGATGTGACTATTAAGGAAGAAGATGGTAGTGAACAACGATTCACCCAGCCTTATGCGTCGCTGGCAATCCTCAAACGTGAAGGTCAGACCGATGTAGATGTTAGCGTGGGGGAACTGCGCGATGAAGATGGTTTTACTCCTGACGTGCTTCAGGCACAGATCCTTCATGGCTTGCCCCACGGTTTTACCTTGTATGGTGGCGTACAGGCTGCTGAAAAGTATGGTTCTGTTGCTTTGGGGGTAGGTAAAGATCTCGGTGCTCTGGGAGCCATCTCTTTAGATGCGACACATGCCAGAGCGAAATTTGCAGATGATGATACGGAAACGGGTCAGTCATATCGTTTTCTGTATTCAAAACGTTTTGACGATACAGACACCAGCTTACGCCTGGTTGGCTATCGTTACTCCACCGAAGGCTACTATACCCTCAATGAATGGGCCTCCCGGCAAAATAGTCCAGAAGATTTCTGGCAAACCGGAAACCGTCGCAGCCGTGTGGAAGGAACGTTAACGCAATCGCTGGGCAGAGATTATGGCAACTTATACCTGACATTAAGCCGCCAGCAATATTGGCACACAGATGATGTCGAACGATTAATCCAATTTGGTTACAGCAGTAGCTGGAAGCGACTCTCGTGGAACGTCTCGTGGAGTTATTCCAATACGGCCCGGCAAGGGACCAGTAATAGTTATGCCAATGATAACACCAGCGAACAAATCTACATGCTCTCTTTATCAGTTCCATTATCGGGCTGGTGGGGAAATAGTTATGCCACCTATTCGGTTTCGCAAAATGATGATTCTGGTAGCTCGCATCAACTTGGTCTTAGCGGTACGGCGCTGGAGAAAAATAATCTCTCCTGGAATCTCATGCAGTCCTATAACAGCCGCGATGATCAAGTAGGCGGTAATATGTCGCTGACCTATGACGGTACCTACGGCACGTTAAACGGCAGTTATAACTACAGCCAAAATTCTCAGCGACTCAATTATGGTATCCGGGGTGGCATTCTGGCGCATAGTGAAGGGATAACGTTTAGCCAGGAACTGGGTGAAACCATCGCTCTTATTAAAGCACCGGGAGCCGCAGGTCTGGAAATTGATAATATGCGCGGGGCGGCAACAGACTGGCGTGGTTACACGGTTAAGACACAGCTAAATCCTTATGATGAAAACCGGGTAGCGATCAGCGACAACTATTTCTCTAAGTCGAATGTTGAACTCGATAATACCGTCGTTACGATGGTCCCCACTCGCGGCGCAGTGGTTAAAGCGGAGTTTGTGACGCATGTGGGTTACCGTGTTCTTTTCAGAGTGGTAAATGCAAATGGTAAACCGGCACCTTTTGGCGCCATTGCCTCAGTTCAAAACACAAGTACCGCCGATTCAGGAATAGTCGGTGATTCTGGTGAGCTTTATCTCTCGGGTCTGTCAGATAAAGGGCAGGTCACTTTATCCTGGGGAGGAGACGCAGTCACGAAATGTACCTTTGGCTACTCACTTTCAGTACCAGAAAATGAGAATGGTTTAATTGAGCAGAGTGTCACCTGTAATTAAAGGTTTTTTATGAGAAATAATATTCTGTTGTGGTGTTTTTCTATTGTCGCCATTTTTTACACGAGTACGACTCTTGCGGCCCCTCAAGGTATCTGTACTCCGGATAATGGCGTTTTTCATAGTGTGCTTGATTTTCCTGGATATGTTATTACGGCAACTCAGAATAAAGCGGGGACCACATTTAATACAACAGTAACTAATGGCGGGTCTTATCCGGCACATTGTCACTGTAATACAGGAAAGGTCGGTGAATTTCCCTATATTTACTACACGGCAAAAATAAATGATGCTTTAAGTTATGCTGGGGTTCATTCTAATGTAAATTACTATAATCTTAATCCACATCTGGATGTGGGTATAGCAATTGATCTTTTAGGGGTCGGATTTGTTAATGCACCATTCGAGTATCATGCTAATGATCCTGATGTAACTACAGTATATAAGTGTGGAAGAGAGGAGCCATTAGATATTTCTAGTGGTGCCAAGGCTAAGATTTATTTTTATATTAAAAAACCCTTTGCGGGAAAGGTAACTATTCCCACAACGCTTGTTGCGAAGTTGTACGGAACTATCAGCCGTGACACACCGATTGATTATTCACAGCCGATGGCTGATGTTTATGTTCGTGGAGACATCACTGCGCCACAAAGTTGTGAAATTAATAGTTTACAGCCAATTAATTTTGATTTTAGTACTATTCCAGCCGCAGATTTTTCATCTGTTGTCGGGAGTGCTGTGTCAGCGCATAAAATCACCAAAACTGTCACTATTAAGTGTGAGTATTTAGGAATAATGAATACGGATGATATCACTACCTCTTTTTATGCTACTGAACCCAGTAGCGATAATTCGATGGTTGTAACATCAAACCCAAATGTAGGGATAAAAGTCTACGATAAAAATAACAGGGAAATCAACGTAAACGGTGGCGAACTACCAACTGATATGGGAGCAACAAGCGTTATTGGTGAGAAAGCTGGCAATGTAACTTTTTCTGCTGCGCCTGCGAGCCTCACTGGTGCACGACCCGCGCCAGGAACATTTACCGCTACGGCAACTATCACCATCGAAATTGTTCGTTAATCAAAGGACAACGGTGCTCCTCGCACCGTTGTCATCAGACACCTCTTTCTAACCTATTTGCACATGACATGACAAAAAGATGACATGGTTTTTCTTTTTGCCTGGTTATAAAAATCAATAAATTACGCATAAATCTCGTTGTGTCATAAAACTGTCATATTCCATACATATAACTGTCACCTGTTTGTCCTATTTTGCTTCTCGTAGCCAACAAACAATGCTTTATGAATCCTCCCAGGAGACATTATGAAAGTTATGCGTACCACCGTCGCAACTGTTGTCGCCGCGACCTTATCGATGAGCGCTTTCTCTGTGTTTGCAGAAGCAAGCCTGACAGGTGCAGGTGCAACCTTCCCTGCGCCGGTGTATGCCAAATGGGCTGACACTTACCAGAAAGAAACCGGTAATAAAGTTAACTACCAGGGTATCGGTTCTTCCGGCGGCGTAAAACAGATTATCGCCAACACCGTTGATTTCGGTGCTTCTGACGCGCCGCTGTCTGACGAAAAACTGGCTCAGGAAGGTCTGTTCCAGTTCCCGACCGTAATTGGCGGCGTTGTGCTGGCGGTTAACATTCCGGGGCTAAAATCTGGCGAACTGGTGCTGGATGGTAAAACCCTCGGCGACATCTACTTGGGCAAAATCAAAAAGTGGGATGATGAAGCCATCGCCAAACTGAATCCGGGCTTAAAACTGCCGTCACAGAACATTGCTGTAGTGCGCCGCGCAGATGGCTCCGGGACTTCCTTCGTCTTTACCAGCTACCTGGCGAAAGTGAACGAAGAATGGAAAAACAACGTTGGTACGGGCTCTACCGTAAAATGGCCGATTGGTCTGGGCGGTAAAGGTAACGACGGTATCGCCGCGTTCGTTCAGCGTCTGCCGGGTGCAATTGGTTACGTTGAATATGCTTACGCTAAGCAGAACAACCTGGCGTACACAAAATTGATCTCCGCTGATGGTAAACCGGTTAGTCCGACCGAAGAAAACTTCGCTAATGCAGCAAAAGGCGCAGACTGGAGCAAAACATTCGCTCAGGATCTGACCAACCAGAAAGGCGAAGATGCATGGCCTATTACCTCAACCACGTTCATTCTGGTCCACAAAGATCAGAAGAAACCAGAGCAGGGTGTAGAAGTGCTGAAGTTCTTCGACTGGGCGTACAAAACCGGGGCTAAACAGGCGAACGACCTGGATTATGCCAGCCTGCCGGATAGCGTAGTTGAACAAGTTCGCGCTGCGTGGAAGACCAATATTAAAGACAGTAGCGGCAAGCCACTGTACTAATAAAACACCATGCCGGATAAGGCATTAACGGCTTATCCGGCATTACAAAATGACTTTGTAAACGCGTTTAACTGAAGAGTAACTTATGGCTGCAACCAAGCCTGCTTTTAACCCACCGGGTAAAAAGGGCGACATAATTTTCAGCGTGCTGGTAAAACTGGCGGCGCTGATTGTGCTATTGATGTTGGGTGGCATTATTGTCTCTCTGATCATCTCCTCCTGGCCGAGCATTCAGAAATTTGGTCTGGCTTTCCTGTGGACCAAAGAGTGGGATGCGCCGAACGATATCTACGGGGCGCTGGTGCCGATCTACGGTACGTTGGTGACCTCGTTTATCGCGCTGCTGATCGCCGTCCCGGTGAGTTTCGGTATCGCCCTGTTCCTGACCGAGCTTGCGCCTGGCTGGCTGAAGCGCCCGCTGGGTATCGCCATTGAGCTGCTGGCAGCCATTCCAAGTATCGTGTACGGCATGTGGGGCCTGTTTATCTTTGCGCCGCTGTTCGCCGTTTACTTCCAGGAGCCGGTCGGCAATATCATGTCGAATATCCCGATTGTTGGCGCGCTGTTCTCCGGCCCGGCCTTTGGTATCGGTATCCTTGCGGCAGGCGTGATCCTCGCCATCATGATTATTCCGTACATTGCAGCGGTAATGCGCGATGTATTCGAACAAACCCCGGTGATGATGAAAGAGTCAGCCTACGGTATCGGCTGCACCACCTGGGAAGTTATCTGGCGTATCGTTCTTCCGTTCACCAAAAATGGGGTTATCGGCGGCATCATGTTGGGTCTGGGGCGCGCGCTCGGTGAAACCATGGCGGTGACCTTTATCATCGGTAACACCTACCAGCTCGACAGCGCCTCGCTGTACATGCCGGGCAACAGTATCACCTCTGCGCTGGCGAACGAATTTGCTGAAGCGGAATCCGGTCTGCACGTTGCCGCACTGATGGAACTGGGCCTGATCCTGTTTGTGATTACCTTCATCGTCCTCGCTGCATCGAAATTTATGATTATGCGCCTGGCTAAGAATGAGGGGGCACGCTAATGGCTATGGTTGAAACGCAAACCACTGCGGCACTGGCAGAATCCCGCCGCAAAATGCAGGCGCGTCGCCGCCTCAAAAACCGTATTGCACTGACGCTCTCAATGGCGACGATGGCTTTCGGTTTGTTTTGGCTGATCTGGATTTTAATGTCCACCATCACTCGCGGTATCGATGGTATGTCGCTGGCGCTGTTCACTGAAATGACGCCGCCGCCAAATACGGAAGGCGGTGGTCTGGCGAACGCCCTGGCGGGTAGCGGCCTGTTAATTTTGTGGGCCACGGTATTCGGTACGCCACTGGGCATTATGGCGGGGATTTACCTGGCGGAATATGGACGTAAATCCTGGCTGGCAGAAGTGATTCGCTTCATTAACGACATTCTGCTCTCCGCGCCGTCGATTGTGGTTGGTCTGTTTGTTTACACCATCGTGGTGGCGCAAATGGAGCACTTCTCCGGCTGGGCGGGCGTGATTGCCCTGGCGTTGTTGCAGGTACCGATTGTTATCCGCACCACTGAGAACATGCTGAAACTGGTGCCGGACAGCCTGCGTGAAGCGGCTTATGCGCTGGGTACGCCGAAGTGGAAGATGATCTCCGCGATTACGCTAAAAGCGTCGGTGTCCGGGATTATGACCGGTATCCTGCTGGCGATTGCCCGTATTGCTGGTGAAACCGCGCCACTGCTGTTTACTGCGCTCTCCAACCAGTTCTGGAGCACGGACATGATGCAGCCGATCGCCAACCTGCCGGTGACGATCTTTAAGTTTGCGATGAGCCCATTTGCAGAATGGCAGCAACTGGCCTGGGCCGGGGTGTTGATTATTACCCTGTGCGTCCTGCTGCTGAACATTCTGGCGCGCGTTGTTTTTGCGAAGAATAAACACGGTTAACACTTTGCCGGATGCGGTGTGAACGCCTTATCCGGCCTACGGTAAGCCTGATTAGCGAAGTGCATCAGGCACGATGAGGAAAAGATTGCAATGAGTATGGTTGAAACTGCCCCGAGTAAAATTCAGGTTCGTAATTTGAACTTCTACTACGGCAAATTCCATGCCCTGAAAAACATCAACCTGGATATCGCCAAAAACCAGGTTACGGCGTTTATCGGGCCGTCCGGCTGCGGTAAATCGACGCTGCTGCGTACTTTCAACAAAATGTTTGAACTGTATCCGGAGCAGCGTGCGGAAGGTGAGATTTTGCTCGATGGCGACAACATCCTGACTAACACTCAGGATATCGCCCTGCTGCGTGCGAAAGTGGGCATGGTGTTCCAGAAACCGACGCCGTTCCCGATGTCCATTTACGACAACATCGCCTTTGGTGTTCGTCTGTTTGAGAAGCTCTCCCGTGCGGATATGGACGAGCGCGTGCAGTGGGCATTGACCAAAGCCGCATTGTGGAACGAAACCAAAGATAAATTGCACCAGAGCGGTTACTCTCTCTCTGGTGGTCAGCAACAGCGTCTGTGCATTGCGCGTGGTATCGCCATTCGCCCGGAAGTGCTGCTGCTCGACGAACCGTGTTCGGCGCTCGACCCTATCTCTACCGGGCGTATTGAAGAGCTGATCACCGAACTAAAGCAGGATTACACCGTAGTGATCGTCACCCACAACATGCAGCAGGCTGCGCGTTGTTCCGACCATACGGCGTTTATGTACCTGGGCGAATTGATTGAGTTCAGCAACACGGACGATCTGTTCACCAAGCCAGCGAAGAAACAAACAGAAGACTACATCACCGGTCGTTACGGTTGATTCAGGAGTGCGTTATGGACAGTCTCAATCTTAATAAACATATTTCCGGCCAGTTCAATGCCGAACTGGAAAGCATCCGCACGCAGGTGATGACCATGGGCGGCATGGTGGAGCAGCAGCTTTCTGATGCGATCACCGCGATGCATAACCAGGACAGCGATCTGGCGAAGCGGGTGATCGAAGGCGACAAAAACGTCAATATGATGGAAGTGGCGATCGATGAAGCCTGCGTGCGCATTATCGCCAAACGTCAGCCGACGGCGAGCGACCTGCGTCTGGTGATGGTGATTAGCAAAACCATTGCCGAGCTGGAGCGTATTGGCGACGTGGCGGACAAAATCTGCCGTACTGCGCTGGAGAAATTCTCCCAGCAGCATCAGCCATTGTTGGTAAGTCTGGAATCACTGGGGCGTCACACTATCCAGATGCTGCATGACGTGCTGGACGCGTTCGCGCGTATGGATATTGACGAAGCGGTGCGAATTTATCGGGAAGATAAAAAAGTCGATCAGGAGTACGAAGGTATTGTTCGTCAACTGATGACCTACATGATGGAAGATTCGCGGACTATTCCAAGTGTCCTTACCGCGCTGTTCTGTGCACGTTCTATCGAACGTATCGGCGACCGCTGCCAGAATATTTGTGAATACATCTTCTACTACGTGAAAGGTCAGGATTTCCGTCACGTCGGTGGTGATGAGTTGGATAAACTGCTGGCGGGAAAAGACCCGAAAGAGTAACGCTAACACATTGCCAGATAAGGCTTTTATGCCGCATCTGGCAATCAGCCCGGTAATGCATATTTATCGGGTAGATATACATTTTCTCTAAAAATTGCCTCACAAACTCCCCTTGATGCTATTCCCAATAGATTGCATGTACATTATTTCATTCAAATTTTTGAATATTAATGTAGTGCTCTGTTCTAAAAAACATTCTTGTTATTTTTTTATTAATAATGTAACCCTCACAGAAAAAAACAGAAACCAGGGTAAAAGCCCTATGTCAAAGCACAACAAATGTGAAATGAAAAATTTCAAGATAGAGACATCAAAAATATACTCTGTAAATAAAGAACCTGCAGTAGGTAAGACTGTCGGTGCATACTTGTTTATGCAGTAATTTATATATGGCTGTAATCTTCAAGATGGAGAGTGTAAAGAAGCAAGTATTATTGCAAGTAGTTTATTATGTTGCAATATATAAAAGTTTAATGGTGTAGAAATGGATTTTATAGAAACTTCGTTTTATAGAAAAGGTAGAGGCGATTATAGCGATGATAATCATTTTGATGATTGTGATTTTAGTTATGCTAATATGACATGCAAACGAAATGGAATTCTTGAAGATTTACTTGATCATGATCCAAGAAAATATTTTGGAAAAAGTGAAAATAAACTTAATCTGGATAAAACTCTTTCAGGCTTATATACAATAATATTTTCCCAAATGTCAAAGCTAATAACCATATAAATGATAAAATAGATAAGTGTTTAAAACTTAGCCATTGCTGTTTATATTATACTTGCTTGGGCAAGTTAGCCGGTGGAATTAACCTGTATGATTGTGATATTACTTTAACCACCAGGTTAAGTTATGATTTTGCTTCAAAAACACAAAGTAAAACACCTGCTTATATGGACATGCAAAGTGCTGTAGCTGAAAATGAAATTTCATCTTTCATAAAAAAGTTAATGGAAATTCATTCAAGAAAAAAAGATGTTAATGTGATTGATAATTGGGAAAAGGCGCTGGTAAATTTACAACATTTATTAGTTAACGCAATAAAATAGACTAAATAATAAGTCGGTATCTCTTGTTCATCGCAATCGCACTCTACGGTTTTATCCTGCTGAAATGAGCCTGTTTCCTGACACGGATATAAACACAAAATAGAGTGCTGTAGTTAATCTTTTTGGTTATTCAGAGCAAAATAACAGTAGTGATTCTTTATAAAAAGTAATCTCTCTATCATTTTTATATAAATCATCATTAAGATAATCCAGAAGCTCTTGCCTTACACTATAAATATTAGCTTTTTGGTCTACCAATGACGATAATATATCTTTGACTCCTTTTAATTTTATGACTCTATCAGATATTGTATTAAGGGTGAAGAGGATATTACGTTTATTAGAGCTTGAGAACCAATACTTCAAAATATTATCAGACCATTCTCTCGGTGTCTTAATTAGTTGCGCTTTTGTTCTGACTTTATCGAATGTGGAATCACTAAAATTTGTTCCTACGCACGAAATGAAATTCATTTCTGACTTGTCAAAATTGCAATTACGTATCTCACACATATCAAGATTAACATTTTGAAATATCGAATAATTCATATCGGCATGTGAAAAAGAACATGCAATAAACGATATAAACTCCAACCTGGAGTTAGAAAATGAATTGTTTTTAAAATCAAAAGCACAGGTTTTATTGATTCCATAATTGTTAGTCCATCTACAATATAACGAAATCATGTTTTTTATTAACTGATAACACCAATGTGATGATTGAGATAATTCACTGGGATATAAATTTAAATCCTCTTCGAATATAATCTGTGCGTTATAGTTGTTTATTGTATATATATGAAGGCAATCATTTTTTGATGCTATGGTTGTGCTAAAATTAAGTTGCTGAGCATGATCCTTGCTAACGAAATCCAATGTAATAATGTCTTTATTTCCTTTCTTTTCTATGTGATATGCGTTTAAAAAAGAAATTTCATCGATCTGTTCCTCACTTAATATAAATGGCATTTTGTTATCAAAGACAGTGTTATCGGCAGATGGGGCTGGAATACAAGTATTTGAGCACAGTTTTAATAAAAAAACATGAAAACGATGGAACTTGTTTTTGTACATAAGAGAGTCTAATCTCTGTTGTATCTTCTGTAATTGTCCTTTAGGAAGTAAATGCTGTAAATTTGAAAATGCGCAATCTAAAATACGTTGATAATCAAAAAGGTCTTTTCTTGGACCAGTTATCAAAAAATCGTCAGGCAATTTAGAAAAGTGATTGAGATGACATAAATATTCCCGTTGCTTCTTGTCTATATTCTTATAGGAAACTGCATAGTTTGGTGGAGTGCCAATAAGATTTTCCATAAATCACCTTGGTAACATATTATAAAATCTATTTATTCTAACATTGACAATATAACCAGCTATAAAAAATCGCTCATTTTCAGATATTGCGGTTTACCTGAGGGATGATTCGTTATGCCTAAAAATTGGGAATCCAGGGTAAACACCCTGGATTAAATCGGGGGAAATGAGCTATTTTTTATAGTCTTCACTGGTAATATAAGTAACACTTGTTGCTAACCTGGCTAGCGGTAGTGTTAATTAACAATCTAGATGTCGTTATTTTTAAACACCCTAATATTGCACATCGGAGGATTTATGGTTGCTAAATTAAGATCAGATGTTCTTATAAATGCTAATCCCTTTTCAGAGGTGAAAAATGAGAAGCATAAGCATAACGGATATTCTGACAAGGTTACTTTAGATATTAATAATAAGAAATACGATGTAAATTTTAAGGATATTGAAAATATTCTGGATGGTAATGGGGCATTATTTAAAAAACGTACACTGTGGGAGTTTATTCGCGATCTTTTTCCCGGATCGCATATTAAACAAGTTAAAAGCTTAATTTACGAATTTGTGACAAAAAATGATAATAAAGCGGAGATGTTCAAGAATATTAAATCTCTGGCCAAAGTAGAAGAACAATGGCGATTTAGTACTACTACAGATTTTACCACAAATGAAAATAATGAAGTGGTTGTGTGTAGATCTTTTAATCTCTACACGGGGGAGACTGTAAATGAGGCCGATAAGCATCAAGTTTTTTCTGAAAGATTCACTCTTGATAACTATCTTGATGATTTACATTTTGATAATTCTCCCATGAAGAGATTAAAGTTTTCTGATAATGCTGTAAAACTTACGACGCTTATTAAAAATAAAATTCCTGTTTTTGATACAACTATCAATTTAACTTCGTTGCCTAAAGATGTATTAAATTCATTAAAATATTGTAGTTTTAAAAATGTAACTTTTTCAGGAAATATAGAAACTCCGACCCTTGAAGGCCCAGTTTTTGAAAATTGTTATTTCGAAGATTGTAAGTTCAACAACATACATTTTTATGATCCTAATGAAAAAACTGCAGAGTCAGGAAATGAAAAATCAATAATAGGTATGTTTAAAGGTTGTTTTATTTCTAAATGCGAAATAAATCATTATAGTTGTGAGACGTCTCAAGTCTACACCGTTAAACAACCCGTCAATATCCAAGAAAAATTAGGGGCTTATCTCTTTATGCAGTCTTTTGTTCAAGACTGTACAATTCAGGGAGGTAGTTGTCCTGGATCGAGTATACTTCTGAGTCATTTTTATAACTGTGATATCACAGGACTTGAAGCTCCTGGAATGAAATTTTTGGCAAACTCATTCAACAAGTCTAATAATAATTACATCAGGGGGAGGGATCATGGGCTAGTATTTAATAATTGTACTTTGAACTATATTAAAATAAACAGTGGTCTTGGTGAAGCTGGTTCAGGTAAATATATGTTTAACCCCATTGAGTATTTTTCTGAACGCATTGAAAGAAGATCGAGAACTCTTAAGTTAGATGATAATTTTATTAAATGTGCAGACAATATTAATAAAGGTATTAACTCTTCATATAGCAATGAAAATACAGAGAATAATAACATTTTCTTTAAAAATAGTCGTTTGCACGGGGCGGATCTGGGCTATTGTTACAGAGAGGACAGACTCGAAGGCTGTGCTATCGATTCTGCTACAATTTATTCACAAGGTAGTCTTACCGATAAAAAATACATTTATATGAATATAGACGGAGCTATAAGTAAAGAACAAATACCTAATTTCATAAATCAGGCAGATGCTCTATATAAAGACATAGGGGAACTTGAAAAATCCTTGCCAAATACTCGGCTAATATATGAAAAAGCATTTGCAGAATTACAGTCGTTTTTGGCCGCACTCTATAATGAAAATGGATCGTTTAAAGAGGAATTTTCTTTTGATATTGAAAAAGTTAATTTTTTTATCTTCAAAGATATTCATAGTAGGGCACAACACATCATTAACAATATGATGGGACGTGACAGAATTAACTTTGTTGAATCTGTCATAAAAGAAAAAATTTCGCAGTCAAATGCACAAGAAAATCTTAAATATTCAGAAGAATTTATCCGAAAAGAAAGGCAAGAGTCTCATAACCAATTTGATAGAAATTTAAATTTCAAATTTAAAGATCTTGTCCACCTATTTGACGATGTTGATATAGACAAAATAGAGCTAAAAAATCAACTAGAAAAAATAAAATCTTTTAAAGAACTTTACGACTCAGCACTCAATAATTTTGCTTTCGATTTTCAAAATTTAGCAGGTATATTTAAAATTAACAAGGAAAGTTTAACCAAATATTATCAGGAAGTAAAAGAGTCCAATGAGGGTTACGAGGATATATTGCAAAAAATTAACGAATTAACAAAAGAACATAATAAAATTGTGAAAGAGAAAGCACAACTAGTTAGTGAAAACAAAGATAATTTGACGCGTAATGATATACAAAGAAAATTAAATAACTTTAAGATTGATATTGATAAAATAGATGATGAAATACGAACTTACCAGG